>CANQFY010000036.1 GCA_947600025.1 uncultured Oscillospiraceae bacterium | reverse complement strand
AACCCCGCTTTCTGAAAGCAGTGATCCACATTGGTGGTGATGACAAAATAGTCCTTGTCCCGAACCAGCGCCAGCAGATCGTCGTAGACCGGCTTTGGCGCGTCCATATAACGGTTAATGAAAATATACCGGCTCCAATAGGCCCAAAATTCTTCCGGCGCGGAAAATGGGTAGAACCCGCCGGAATACATATCGGAAAAGCCGTATTTTCCGGCAAAGTCGGAGAAATATCGCCGGAATCGTTCCCCGGTATAGGTAAACCCCGCCGCAGTGGAGAGTCCCGCCCCCGCGCCCACTACCACGGCGTCCGCAGCATCCAGCGCCTCCCGGAGCCGCCGGAGATTATCCGAGTAGTTCCCGGTAGATCTCGTAATCGATATTCTTGAAGACATTGAAAATCACCTCCGTGTCGCCTTTATATTGCCGCACCGTGTCCACAGCGATTTTCGCGGCTTGCCTGTTGGGAAAGTGAAATTCTCCCGTGGAGATACAGCAGAACGCCACGCTCCCGATCCCGTTCTGCTGTGCCAGTTCCAGACAGGAGCGGTAGCAGGAGGCCAGCAGTTCCCGATCTTTCGCGGTCACGCCGCCGTAGACAATGGGGCCGACGGTGTGGAGAACGTAATCGCAGGGCAGATTGTAGGCGGGCGTGAGCTTGGCCTGCCCGGTTGGTTCCTCATGCCCCTGCTTTGCCATCAGTTCCGCGCAGGCCAGCCGAAGCTGAATGCCCGCATAGGTGTGGATGGCATTGTCAATACAGCCGTGGCAGGGGACGTAGCAGCCGGTCATGCCCGAATTTGCGGCATTGACGATGGCGCCGCATTTCAGGGTGGTAATGTCGCCCTGCCAGAGATAGATCCCTGGCTCAACAGGCATCAGATCGGCGATGTCCGTGACACCTTTCCGGGCGGTTTCCGCCCGCAGATAGGCATCCTGCACCGTCAGAAACTCCGTGCCAATCGGCATCGGCGGACGGACGTTCATCAGGGCACGGAGCAGCCGCTTCTGATCCTGTTCGTTTTGTGGGATCGCTATGTCCCGGTATTCGGGCTGCTCTTTCAGCAGCTCCCCGATCAAATAAACGCTTCTTTCCTTCTGTGTCATGGCCGATTCCCTCCGAGTGGCGCATTATGGGGCTTGCGGATGTACCGTCGCCGCGCCCGGCTATCATTATACCTTGGCATGCTTCCGCTGTAAAGTAGAATCCCCAGGTTAAAATATAACATGGCAAAGGAAACGGCGCGGCGCCCTTTTCGGCCCCACGCCGGGAAGGCGGAGCACGTTAAAGATAGCTGATCTGCTTTTCCGGGTCGAAGGTGTGGGGCGTCTTTTCCTTGTCCTTGTGGCCCACGGCAATGGCCACCTCGAAGGCGTATCCCTGGGGGATCTTCAGCGCCTCGTTCCAGGCTAGCTTGTCCGGTCCCCGGAGGATGGCCTTGACGCAGCCCAGGATCACGCTGCCCAGGCCCAGCCCTTCCGCCGCCAGGGCGATGTTCTCTACGGCGATCCCGGCGTCCACCGGGGTCCAGGAGAAGGCCTCCTCCCCGCTGATCACCAGCACCGTGGGGGCGTTATAGTAGAAGCTGCCGCCCCGGCCTAGGGTCTCGTTCAGCTTGGCCAGCACCGGCGCGTCCCCCGGCACCACGGTGATGTGGAGCTCCTGCCGGTTGGTGGCGGTGGGGGCCTGGAGCCCCGCCTTCAGAAGGGCGTCAAGCTCCTCTTTCGTCAGCGGCTCCGCCGTATAGCTCCGGGTAGAGCTGCGGGCTGCCATTGCCTGCAATACATCCATGTTCTTTTCCGCCTTTCTTAAGAATATTATAGCCGGTCATAGCAGGCTTGGAGGTATTCCCGGGCCTGTACGGCATTGGCATTGGTGGTATTTTCCAGGGTGGCCTGGAGGAAGGGCTTGCGCTCCTTCATAAATTTCAAAATGCGGGTGTAATCCATTTGGCCGGTGCCGGCGGCGACGCTCTTCAGGTCCTGCCCCGCCGGAACGAAGTCTTTCAAATGCACCACCGCCACCTGGTCCCCCAGCTTGTCGATGGCATCGGCAATGACATCGTCCCGCCGCTCGATGTTGCCGGGGTAGAGCAGATTCACCGGGTCCAGAATGATCCGCAGGTTCCGGCTGCCGATGGCTTTGAGCACCTCCACCGCCCGGTCGGGATCATAGACAATGTGCTTCCACACCGGCTCGATAGCCACGGTGACGCCATAGTGCTCGGCGCACGCCACCACCGGAGCCAGTCCCTGGATAAACTGCTCCAGCGCCGCCTGGGTGTGGGTATTTTCATCCAGCTTATAGGCCGCGTTGGGGGCGCCGGTCTCGGTGCCTACCACCCCCGCGCCCATCAGCGCCGCCACCCGGATGTGGCCATAGTACCGGCTTTGGATCCGGGCAAGCTCCGCCGGGTCCGGGTGGGCCAGGTTCAGATAACACCCCAGCACCGCCACGTCCAGGTCCCGCTTCGCAAAGACCCGCTTGGCATAAAAGGCCAGGCCCTCGCTGAGGGCGGCTTCGTCAAAGGTCACTCCCCGGATCACCTTGGAAAAGGCCAAGTGGACGCAGGAAAAGCCCTCCGCCCGGGCCGTATCCGCCCGGGCGGCCATGCCTTGGGCCTCCGGGAGGGTCGTATTTACATCGTGCAGGCGGATTCCCAGCTGCATGACCATTCCTCCTTCTTAAAAATCAGGGAACAAAGGAAAACCGGCGGTTCAGCCAGTCCTCCGCCAGCGCCAGCCAGGGGCGGCAGGCATCGCACGGCGAGTCCGTCTCCTGGGTGCAGGTGGCCAGGCCGTGGCCGCCCTCGGAAAACAGGTGCAGCTCCACCGGGACCCCTGCCCGGCGCAGCGCCTGGGTCAACAGGAGGCTGTTTTCCGGCGGGACGCTGTCATCCGCGCCCCCGTGCCACAAAAAGGTGGGGGGAAAGTCCGCCGTCACCTGGGAGGGGACGTCCAGCTTCCGCCGCAGCTCCTCCCGGCCGCCGGTGACCCACCGGATCGACTCGTCGTGGGCATACTCATAGGCGCTCAGCACCGGATAGCACAGGAGCAGCGCGTCCGGGCGGGCATCCATTGGTAGACATAATTCAGAGTCGTTCCAGAGCGCCCCCAAACTGGCCGCCAGATGGCCCCCGGCGGAAAAGCCCATGACGGCGATTTTCGCCGGGTCGATGCACCAGGCGGCGCTGCTTTTCCGGATCAGGATCAGGGTCTCGGCCAGCTCCCGGAGGGGCCGGTACACCCCCGCCTGGGCCTCCACAGAATATTCCAGCAGAAAAACCTGATAGCCCTGGGCCAGAAAGGCCAGGGCCGGTGGGTCCTGCTCCCGGAGGGAACAGTAGCGGTAAGCCCCGCCGGGGCAAATGACCAGGGCGGGGCGTACCTTATGGGCAACCGCCGCGTCCCGTTCCTCCTGCAAATAGCCCGTTACCCTGCCGGTAAGGGCGGAAAAGGAGACGGTCCGCATATTACGGCTGCTTTCCGATGTAGGCCAAAATGCCGCCGTCCACATAGAGAATGTGGCCGTTGACAAAGTTGGAGGCGTCGGAGGCCAGGAATACCGCCGGGCCCGCCAGGTCCTCCGGCTCGCCCCAGCGGGCAGCAGGGGTCTTGGCGACGATGAATTGGTCGAAGGGATGCCGGCTGCCGTCGCTCTGGCGCTCCCGCAGGGGAGCGGTCTGTGGCGTGGCGATATAGCCCGGGCCAATGCCGTTGCACTGGATGTTGTATTCGCCGTACTCGGCGCAGATGTTCCGGGTGAGCATCTTCAGTCCGCCCTTGGCGGCGGCGTAGGCGGAGACGGTCTCCCGGCCCAGCTCGCTCATCATGGAGCAGATGTTGATGATCTTGCCGTGGCCCTTTTTGATCATGCCGGGAATCACAGCCTTGGCCATCAGGAAGGGGGCGTTCAGATCCACATCAATGACCTGGCGGAACTCCTCGGCCTTCATCTCCAGCATGGGGATGCGCTTGATGATGCCGGCGTTGTTCACCAGGATGTCGATCACGCCCAGATCCTTCTCGATCTGCGCCACCAGGGCCTGGACCTGCTCCTCGTCGGTGACGTTGCACAGGTAGCCCTTGGCGTCGATGCCCCGGGCCTTGTAAGCGGCAATGGCCGCTTCCATTTTCTTAGGGTTGGTGTTGTTAAAGGCCACCTTGGCCCCCGCCTCCGCCAGAGCGGCGGCGATCTCAAAGCCGATGCCCGCGCTGGCGCCGGTGACCAGAGCCACCTTGCCGTCCAGCCGGAAAGCGTTCATGTCCATATTTTCTCACTCCAAATCCGTCGGTTTCAGATTGTCCATGTCGTCAAAGGTCTGGTTCTCTCCGCCCATCGCCCAGATAAAGGTGTAGTTGGAGGTGCCGCAGCCGCTGTGGATCGACCAGGAGGGAGAGATCACCGCGTCGAAATTCCTCATTACCAGGTGGCGGGTCTGCTTGGGCTGGCCCATGAGGTGGATCACCGCCTGGTCCTCGGGAATTTCAAAATAGGTGTAAACCTCCATCCGGCGTTCGTGGGTGTGGCAGGGCATGGTGTTCCAGACGCTGCCGGGGGCCAACTGGGTCAAGCCCATGGAAAGCTGGCAGGTCTCCAGCACATCCGGGTGAATGAACTGGTTGATCACCCGCTTGTTGGCGTTCTCCGCCTCCCCGCAGGGCCGGTGGTTGGCGTTTTCAAAGGAGAGGAAGGTGGTTTTGCAGGTCTTATGGGCAGGAGTGGAGGCCAGATAGAACCGGGCGGGGTTCTCCGGGTCGGCGCTGGAGAAGGTGACGGTCCCAGCACCCTTGGCGATGTAGAGGCAGTCCTCATAGGCCAGCTCGTAGCGCTCATCGTCCACCCGGATGGCGCCCGGGCCTCCCAGGTTGAACACGCCGGCCTCCCGGCGCTCGAAGAAGGAACCGGTGCCGAAGTTGGCCCAGATATCGATGCCCTTGTCAATGGGCACCTCCTCCCGGACGGGCATAATGCCCATGACCACCATCCGGTCCACATGGGAATAGGTGGCCTGGACAGTGTCCGGCACATACAGATCGGTGATCAAAAACTCCCGGCGGAGCTCCTCGGTGGAGTAGCGCTCCACGTCCTTGGGGTTGGCAGAATAGCGAATGTCCATGGCGCACTCCTTACTTGATGACTTCCTCGGTCTCCCCATCGAACAGGTACACATGCTCATAGGGGATGGAGAAGGTGATGTGGCTGTCCACCTCGGGCGTGTCATGCGGATCCACCTTGAGAATGGCCTTCTGGTCCTGGGTGGTGATGTAGACGTTAGTATTGTCGCCCAGCATCTCCGTCAGCTCCACATCGGCGGAAATCTGATAGGCTTTTTCCTGCCGGCCCAGTGCGATATGCTCGGGGCGGAAGCCGAATACCAGCTCCTTGCCCTCAAACTGCCGTACCCGGTCGCCCAGCTTGGCGGTCAGATCCAGCGTGTTGGCGCCGAAGGCCATTTTTCCGCCCGAGACCTTGCCGCGGACGAAATTCATGGGCGGCTCGCCGATGAAGCCTGCCACGAACACGTTCACCGGGTCCATGTACAGCTCGTAGGGGGTGCCGATCTGCTGGACGTAGCCCTCCTTCATAACCACGATCCGGTCCGCCAGGGTCATGGCCTCGGTCTGGTCATGGGTGACGTAGATGGTGGTGGCGCCGGTCTCCCGGTGGATCTGGGCGATCTCGGAGCGCATGGTGACGCGCTGCTTGGCGTCCAGGTTGGAAAGAGGCTCGTCCATCAGGAACACACCCACCTTCCGGATGATGGCCCGGCCGATGGCGACACGCTGCCGCTGGCCGCCGGAAAGCGCCCGAGGAAGCCGGTCCAGATAGTCCGTCAGACCCAAGATGGCAGCGGTGTTCTTCACCTTTTCCTCGATCACTTCCTCGTCCACGCCCTGGAGGGTGAGGCCGAAGGCAATGTTGTCGAAAACCGTCATCTGAGGGTATAGAGCGTAGCTCTGGAACACCATGGCGACCTCCCGCTCCCGGGGGCCCCATTCGTTGGCCCGCTTCCCGTCGATCAGAAACTCGCCGTTGGAGATGTCCTCCAGGCCGGCGATCATCCGCAGCGTGGTGGATTTTCCGCAGCCGGAGGGACCGACAAAGACGATAAACTCGCCCTTTTCGATCTCCAGGTTGAAGTTGTGGACCGCGTGATATCCGTTGGGATAGATCTTATTGATGTTTTTCAGCGTTAAGTATGACATATTTTCTGTCTCCTTACCATGATAGATTTACTTTTACCAAATGCGGCGGACTCCGTCATTCATAAAATGGATATGGACAAAACCGACATTTTGTGATAATATATTTCACAGACCATTGGGAAAGGAGTTCTGAAATGAATAAAATCGTCTATGTCGGAAAGCACGCGCTGACGATGACGGTCTCCCGCCATATCCACAGCACTTGGGAACTGATCTTCTGCACCAGCGGCAGCGGAAGGCTGATCTTTGACGACCGGGTCCTGCACTATTCCACCAATGACATCGCCGTGATCCCGCCCCGGCTGCCCCATGCCAATCGGAGCGTCGAGGGCTTCACCAACATCCACATCAATCTGACGGATTCCACCCTGACTGATCCGGAGCCGATGATTATCCACTGCGATCCCAACGGTTTTCTGCTTAGCGCCTTCCAAGCGGCTTTTTACTACTACTCCCGCAGCGAGGAGGGCCGTACCCTCCTGCCCGTGTACGGGCAGCTCATCGCCGCTCTCCTGGCTCAGCAGCAGCCGGGCCGGCAGCGCAGCGAGGTGGTACACGAAATCGAGTGCAACATCCTGCAAAATTACCCGGACTGCCGGTTCGACCTGAGCGGGTATTTGCGGAGCCTCCCCTTCAACTGCGAGTATCTGAAAAAGCTCTTCAAGAAAGAAACCGGGATGACGCCCCACCAATATCTCATGGAAAAGCGTCTGGAAAGCGCGGCCAACGCCTTGACCATGTCACGCGGGAAGGGAAGCATCTCCGACGCCGCGCGGCTGTGCGGTTTCAGCGAGCCGCTGTACTTCTCCCGGCTATTCAAGAAGAAGTACGGCGTGTCCCCCCGTCAGTACGCCCAGGAAAACCCAGAGCCTCCCATTACCGACTCGGATACCATGAAGCTCATGCCGTGAGGCGCTTGATCTCCGTGTAGGCAAGGACAAAGGGGGCTACCCCCTTGGCGTCGTTCTCCACCACCGGCTCGGAAATGTAATAGGCGTAGGAACCGTCCCTGCGCCGGTTGTTCTCCGGGCCCAGGCCCGCCACCAGGCAGATCCCGCCCAAGTTCAGGCCGTTTTCGGTGAAGCGCAAATATTTTTCCACAATGCCGCTGAAGGTCTTTTGACCCTTGGCGGCATATTCTTGCCCAAGCACGCCCAGCCGGGCGCCCTTGAGCATGGCGTAGGCCATCATGGCACTGCCGCTGGTCTCCAGGTAGTTGCCTTCCCGGCCGATCTGGTCCGGGACCTGGCAATACAGCCCGGTCTCTGGGTCGGCGTACCGGGAAACGGAGGCCATCAGGCCGGTGAAAATTTCACCCAGCTCCTCCCCGCCCTGCTCCGCCGGCACGATCTCCAGTAGATCCGCCAGCGCCACGGCGAACCAGCCCAGGGAGCGGAGCCAGAAGTTTTGGGAACATCCGGTCTCCGGGTCCGCCCAGAAGGCGGCGCGGGAGGCGTCGTAGCCATGGTAGTAAAGCCCCGTTTTTTCGTCCCGCATCCGCTGCCGGACGGTGCGGATCTGCCGGACGGTGTCGGAGCAGTCGCCGCCGCCGAAATGGATGGCGTAGAGGGCTTGGAAGGGCTGAGCCATATAGATCCCATCCAGCCAAACCTGGTTGGGATAGATGGCCTTGTGCCAGAAGTTGCCTTCATAGGTCCGGGGCTGGTTTTCCAGCTGCCGGTGGAGGGTATCCGCCGCCAGGCGGTACTTTTCCGCCCCGGTGGCATCGTAGAGGGCGAAGAGCACCCGGCCCTCGTTGATATCGTCCAGGTTCGCCTTCGCCGGCTCCAGGGTTCGGATCTGTCCATCCTCCCCCACAAAGTGATCGATGCAGGACCGGACAAAGGCGAAGTACCCCTCCTCCCCGGTGATGTGGGACATCTCCGTCAGGGCGGTGAGCATACACCCGTCGATATAGTTCCAGGACGCCTGTTTTCCCTCCCGGATCTTCTCCATGTTCCAGGCGGTACACTGGGGGGTGGAACGGGCCACCAGATCCCGGATAAAATCGTCAATTCTACTGTGATCCATCTGTACCCCTTTCTGCGGTACGGCCCCGCTTCCAAAGGTTTTGCAGAGAATGTTTGACAGCGATGAGCAAGCTGTCCAGCCCCATATAGAACAGGCCAAAGAGCACCGGCTCCACGCCCAAAAACAGCGTCTCGGTATCCCCGGTGATCTGGGCAAAGGTCCAGTTGATCAGCGAATAGAGGCAGAACTCCAAAAACAGCAGCAGGTAGGCATACAAAATGTTCAGCGGGAAGCTGGCGTAGCCCTTCTTGGGGAACATCATAAAGGGACTGTTCTCCCCGGGGTTCTTTTCAAGAAACCGGAGTACATTGTTGGTCATCACGTCGGTGACGATGCCCAGGGCCATGCCGGTGACAAAGAGCTGATCCAGCATATTGCCGATATAATTCCCCAGTCCCCAGAGGAAGAAGAAGCACACCGCCCCGGGAAACCAGAACTTGATGAAGATCATCTTCAGCCAGTGGGGGATTTTGAACTTTCCGCCGGACTGGTAGGAGCGCAGCTCCTCGGGAGAAACCTCCGGAGAGTTGGTTTCGTCGGCGTTTACCAGGTCGTCCACCGCCTGGGTGTTGAGCTTGTAATATTCGGACTGCCGCTCGATCTGCTCATGGGCATCCTGCTTGCGTTTTTTCTTGCTCATAATTCTCCTGTCAGCAGGCCGGGAGGCATAGGCCTCCCGTTGCCTGTTTGGTTCGCGGGACAGATGCGGATAGACAGATTACGCCTCGGCGGAGATATCGATGGCTTCCATCTTGCCGTTGTCGCCCACATCCACGGAGGTCTTGATTTTCCGGAGCAGCTTGCTGTACACCGGCAGCAGCGCCGTCAGTCCCAGGGAGATCGCCAGCATCCAGATATGGGTCGACAGATTGTTATAGGCATAGGCGATGTATTCGGTATCTTTGGCAATGACGATGGGATTGTCCGCCCGGGTGATGGCCGCCAGGATCATCTGACGGTAGTACACATCCGCGAAGATAATCAATCCTACCATGACCACCATCAGCACCAGCATGGGGACATTGACCTTCTTCCGATAGGGGAAGGCGTTGAGGAAGCACATAAACGACAGCATGGACAGCAGCATGGTGGTAAAGCCTGCCAGGCCCATGCCCGCGCCCTGGATCTTGGCCGTGGTGTCGGAGACGTGCATCAGATTCAGGGCATAGAACAGGAATGCCACCACGAAGGCCGCCAGCGGAATCATCTGGGGGCGGCGCTTTAGGGAAACGATAAACTTCCGGCAGAGCTCCTTCACACCGGTCAGGAGCTTTTTCCACCAAGGCATATCGGAGCGTATTTCTTTCTTGCTCATATCACTTGTCCCCCCTGATCGCATTGGTAGTCTCCTTGTCGAAGAAGTGCTTTCTGGTAAAGGAGAAGGAAGCCGTATCCCCGGCCTTGTAATTGGCCCAGCCCTTGAGCTTGGCGGAGATCCGCAGGCCCCGCTGGCCGCCGATATAGCCGTGGACCAAGGTGTTCATGCCCAGGTTTTCATTGGAGAAAACAGACACCTTCACATCCGGGCCCTCCACAATGTTCTCCGGGCGGACGCCCAGGGTGATGGTCTTGCCCTCGTAGGCCCGGAGGATCTGCTTTTCCTTGTCGGACAGCGCCACCTGGAAGTTGGCGCCCACCAGCTTGCCCTCCCGCACCTGCACGTCGAAGAAGTTCATGGGCGGCAGGCCGATAAAGCTGGCGACAAAAATATTGTCAGGCGAATCGTACAGCTCCAGGGGCGTGCCCACCTGCTGGACATGGCCCATGGACATACACACGATCCGGTCCGCCAGGGTCAGCGCCTCGGTCTGATCGTGGGTGACGTAGAGCATGGTGGCCTGCAGGCGCTTGTGGAGCAGCAGGATCTCCCGCCGGGTGGCGCCGCGGAGCTTGGCGTCCAGGTTGCTCAAAGGCTCGTCAAACAGGAACACCTTGGGGTTCCGGACAATGGAACGGCCCATGGCCACCCGCTGACGCTGACCGCCGGAGAGCTGGGCGGGCTTCTTGTTCAGCTGGCTGGTCAGGCCCAGGATCTCGGCCGCCGCCAGCACCTTTTTGTGTATAACGTTGGGGTTTTCCTTACGCAGCGTCAGGGAAAACGCCATGTTTTCGTAAATGGTCATGTGGCCATACAGGGCGTAGTTCTGGAAGACCATGGCCATGTCCCGGTCCTTTGCCGGGGCCGCGGTGATGTCCTTCCCGTCCAGGAGCAGCTTGCCCTTGGAAATATCCTCCAGACCCGCGACCATCCGCAAGGTGGTAGACTTTCCGCAGCCGGAGGGCCCCACCAGCACGATCAGTTCCCCATCCTTCACGTCCAGATTAAAGTCATAGACCGCCTGAACGTTATTGTCATATATCTTGTCGATATGCTGCAAGCTCAGTGTAGCCATGTCTTCATCTCCTTATGCTGTCTGGGTCTCGAGGGACTTCATGTGGGTGGAAAGCTCCCGGCACTTGTAAAGATTCACCAGAGCGGAGAGGATCAGGCAGGCGGCGGAAACCGCCAGGTAGACCACAATCCGAATAAACTGGGCATCCTCCATCACCGGGACCTCCGCGCCGTTGACCAGGGTCAACGCGGCGTGGGCCTGGCTGGGGATGATGAAAATGCGAGCGATCTGGAGCGCCCCGATGACGAGGAGCAGATAGGAATAGCTCTGCTTGTAGTTCTTGACCCCCTCGGAGGCCAGGAACACCGCCAGCATGAAGATCAGGTTGTACACGATGGAGCCGCCGATCAGGATGGTATAGTAATAGGTGCCCACATCGGACTTATACAGGCTGACGAAGTAGAACACGTTGAACAGAATCCCAATGATCGCCAGGTTTGAAGAAAGGGAATTTTTAGTAAACCTCATCCGGTCTCTCTGGACGCTGCGTTCTTCCGCGGTCATACGGCAGCCCTCCTTCCTTCCTCAATGAGCTTGGCCTCCTCCTTCATCAGCCGGACCTTCCACACGGCGTTGGCGATCAGCAGGACGCTGACCAGCAGCATCAGGCCGAAGACCGCGTAGTGGATGTCAAACCAGAAGGTGGATTCGGTGTACAGCGTGCCCCACATCTCGGCGTGCTCCTTCAGCGCGGCAAAATCCACCTGGAGGAACTGGGCCTTGAAGATCTCAATGTAGCTGTGGCCGAAAATGGTGATGTACACGCTGGCGGCCGCGAACAATCCGATGGAGATATAGTTTCCGATATAGTATTTCCGGCGGCTGTGGGTGTTGGTGACAAACAGCAGGCAAGCCAGCAGGATCAGACCGATGCTGTAAATCAGAAAATACTGGTTAAACGCCTGCATATTGTAGTACACGATCGATCCGGGAACGTCCGTCTGGTACAGGTCGTTGGGATTGCGCATGGTGTCGTACAGGGCGTCATACAGATCGGTCATGATCCCCAGAGAGTAGAGAAACAGCACAACGCTGACCACGATCGCCGCCAGGCAAAGGACCCTTTGCACAGTCAACTGTTTTTTATACATGACGACCTCCTCCCAAGGAAGTATCGTCCCACTCTGCCCGGGCGGCGGAGCCGCCCGGGGCAGTGGGTCATCTTATCCGTTTCGGGCAAATGCCCTTTCTCTTTCAGGTCTCGTGATTAGGCCAGGGAATCGTAGTAGGTGAGGTCACGCTGCCAAGCATCCTGCTTCAGCGCCAGGTACTGCTTGCCCATCCAGGTGTCGGTGACGGTGGCGGCGGCAGACTCGGCGTCCTTGATGGCGGCGTCGAAGGTGTAGCCATTGACGATCAGGTCGATGAGCATATTGTAGTTGTTCTTATCCTGCTTGAACTTGTCGTTCAGCTCGGTGAAGCTGTTGATCCGCTCGTTCTCCACGGAGGTGGTGGGCAGGACGGTGGGCACGATGGTGTACCAGCCGTTGTCCGTCACAGCCAGCTCGGGATGCTTGATGGTGCCCAGGGCGATGGCGTTGGAGATGTAGCCGGCGCCTTCCCGACCGACCTCATGGGTGCACTGATACTCAAAGGCCTGGCTCTTCACAAAGGACAGCGTGGAACCCAGATAGAACCGGGCGTAGTTGGTGTAGTTGCCGCTGGCCTTCTCCCACAGCTCCTGATAGGTGGCGTCCGCGATCACGGGCCACTCCTCGCCGTTGAAGTTGAAGGTGACGTAGCTGCCATCGTCGTTGGTCTTGATGAAGGAATCGGGGCCGTAGCTCATCAGAATCTGGCCCTCATGAGAGTAAGCGAAGTCGATGAGCTTCAGGCAGGCGTTCAGCTTGTCCTGATCGCTGCCCACGCCGGCCTTGGAGATGCCCCAGCCGTCGGTCTTCACGGAACGCCAGGACTCGGTGAACCGCATGTAAACTCCCTCGTCGGAGGTGCCGTCGTGCCACAGGGCCACGGGGACCATGACGGCCATATACTTCTCGCCGTCCTGCAGCTTGGTGTCGTTCAGAATGGTCTGGGTCTGGTTGTAGTCATAGTGCATGAAGCCCAGGTCGTTCTCCAGCATGGTGCCGGAGTTCTCATCGGAGCCGTCGATGAAGGACTTGGAGATCAGGCCCTCCTCCACCATGGCGTGCATCCGCTCCATAGCCTTGTAGGTGTCCACATCCTGACGGGCATCCTTCATGGTGCCGTCGGTGCCCACGTACAGGTAATCCTGACGGGACTCCAGGCCCCGGACGCCGAACAGGGTGCCGGCAAACCGGAACATATCCACCCGGCGCTGGTTGTTGGCGTCTTCACGGGAGAACAGGCCCTGGACGGAATCGGTGCCGTTGAGGGTCTGGGGGTTGGCGACGACGCAGCGGAGCAGGGCAACCAGCTCGTCCGCGTCCCAAGCGGCGTTCTGGCCGACAAACAGGTTGGAACGGGTGGTGCCGTAGTAGCCGCCGTAGGCCTCGTCGATGTACTTCCGGAGCATATTGACCGCGGCGACGCCGTCCAGGGTACCGGCCGCGTTCATGTTGGCAATGATGTTGCCGGCGGTATCATAGTCCTTGGTGACCTGCTCCACACCGGAGCCGTCGGCCTTGACCACGTCGACGGTCAGCTTGCCGGTGGTGGGCATATAGGGCTCGTAAGCGGGAGCGGCCAGGGATTTGCTGGCGGAGGCGGTGAACTCGCCCTCGCCGTCTAAGAGCTTCGCAACCCAGTCCACCCGCATCAGAGGCATCCGCTCGATGTCGTTGACACCGTCAAAGTAGGGGCTGAAGTAGATGGCGCCGGTGTCGGTGTTGCCGGTGATGGACAGGCGGACAATGGGGTTGGCGTCCAGATAAGCCTTAAAGTTGGGCATCTGGTCCAGGTACTCGGCCAGGTTGATCAGGCTGCCGGCCTCGCCGTTCTCGCTGAGGAGGGCAGCGGTGCCGCTGACCATGTCCACTTCGCCCAGGCGCTCTTTCCAGTACTCAAATTCCTTGCTGGCGCTGTTGCCCTGGTACTTGTTTTCAAACTTCATGCCCAGCTTGTTTTCCACTTCCACCCAGGTGGGCTTCAGGTCGCCGGCGCGATAGGTCTTGCCATCGGCCAGGGTAATGCCCTCGCCGGCGGTCTCGGCGTCGAAGAACAGGCCGGTCTTTTCGCTGTTGTAGCCGACGGCCATCCGCAGGATGGTGCCCTGGGCGAAGGTCAGCTCGGAAGCCGGGGGCTCGGTGGCCTCGGGGCCTTCACTGCCGGAGGTGCCCGCGGGCTGGTTGGGGGTGGATTCCTTGGAACCGGTAGAGGCCGGGGGGACCTCAATGCTGGGGCCGCAGCCGACCAGCAGGCCGGCGATCATCACGACGGCCAGAAGCAGAGAAAGAACAGACTTTACATTTTTCATGGTAATGAATTTCCTCCTAATTCCTTATTTTTGCCGGGACTTCCCGGAATGCGCACTGAAATGAAGGTAGGACGCTTATTCCTTCACGCCGCCCATATTCACGCCCTTGGCGAAATATTTCTGGATGAAGGGATAGATGATCAGGATGGGCACGATGGAGCAGACGATCAGGGCGTAGATCACCGAGTCGGCGGCGTATGCCTCGTTCCATCCTGCCATGACCTCCGAGTCTCTGTACTGCTCCAACCGCAGCCGGATGAAGACCTGCAGGGGCTGCTCGTTGGCGTTGGAGATCATCTGACGGGCCCAGAAGTAGCCGTTCCAGCGGGAGATGGCAAAGAACAGGGCTACCGTGGCAATGGTGGATTTGCTCATGGGGATGTACACCTGGGTCATCACCTGGAATTCGCTGGCGCCGTCCACGATGGCGGCCTCCTCGATCTCCGAGGGGACGCCCTCAAAGGCGTTGCGCAGCAGGATGATGTTCATGGCCGCCATGCCCATGGCGATGACCACCAGCCACTTGTCGTCCATGATGCCCATGGCGTTGAACACCTTCTGGGTATCCAAATAGTTCAGGTACTGGGGCACGATGCCGGCGGAGAACCACATGGTGAACACCAGGAAGAAGTTGAAGAACTTCCGGAACAGCAGCCGCCGCTTGCTCAGGGCGTAGGCGCCAAGGATGGACACCAGCATGGCCCAGATGGTGCCGAAGAGGGTCAGGAACAAGGTGTTGGAATAGGCGTTCCAGAACATATTGTCCCCGAACATCCGGGCAAAGGCCTCAAACTGCAGGCCCTTGGGAAACAGGACCACCTCGCCGTATTCCACCGCGCTGCGGCTGGACAGGGAGGCCGACACCGCATACACGAACGGATACAGGCAGCACAGGGCGAACATGGTGAGCAGCGTGTAGCTGATGATCTTGAATATCAGCTCGGAGATTTCAAGTTTTCTTTTCATGGCAAACCTCCTTAGTACAGCGACGTGTTGGAGGCCTTCTTGGCGATGGTGTTGGCGCCGATGACCAGCAGCATACCGATGACGTTATTCATCATTTCTGCCGCCGAGGCTACGCCGGTGCCCGCGCCGCCGCTCATCATGCCCTGCCGGTTGGCGAAAGTGGAAATCACATCAGCGGTGACGTAGGTATCGGTGTTGTACAGCAGCAATACCTTCTCATAGCCGATGTTCAGCAGGGAGCCGATCCGGGTGATGAGCATGATGACGATGGTGGACAGGATGCTGGGAAGCACCACATAGCGCATCTGCGCCATTTTGCCCGCTCCGTCGATCTGAGCGGCCTCATAGCTGGTGGGAGAGATGGCGATGATGGCAGCGAAGAACACGATGCTGTCATAACCGGCGCTCTCCCAGATGCCGCTGATCTGGTAAATGGAACGGAAAAACGCGGGATTGTTCAGCAGGCCGGCGTTGGCCACGTCATGGCTGACGACCCCGATGTTCTCCAGGAGGCCGCTCACAACGCCCATGCCGGTGGTCAGGGAGCCCTGCTTCACCAGCATCGTTACGAGGGAAGTCATGACGACGGTGGACATGAACTTCGGCAGGTAAGTCAAGACCTGGTAGACGCTCCGGGCAATGTTGGACCGGATCTCATTGAAGAACAGAGCTAGGATGATGGGGATCGGGAAGCCGAAGCACAAACCGTAAAAGCTCAGGATAAAGGTATTGCGCATTGCCCTCCAAAAGTCTGTGGAGAGTTTGTCCCCGCCTACCAGCAGCCGGTTGAAATACGAGAAGCCGGAAAAATACTGCTGGGACACCGGTCGAACCAGATCCGGCACCTTGAAGCACCCCAGTAGCTCGTACATGGGGAAGTAGCGCCAGAAGAGGAACACCAGCAACATGGGGATCAGCATGACATACAGACGCCAGTCCTTCACGATCGTCCGGCCGACGTGGACCCAGTAGTGCTTTTCCACATCGTCCCGCACGGCCTGCTCCGGACTGATTCGATAGACTTTTTTGTCTTTATCGAATGTAAGGAAATCAGCTGCCCTTGCGTTCATAGTTTACCTCCCTTTTGTTCCTCCTTCGCCTGCAAGCGGAGAAGATAATGTTTTTGATCCTCATAGACACCGTCCAGCTTTCGCGCTATCCAGATGATCACAAAAGTAAATAGAAGCGAGAGACTGTCTGTTGTGAAGAAGTCAATCGCCTCCTTCGGCGCCGCTCCCAGAGCCAGGGCCATCAGCGCCCGCCCGGCCTGCATGGAAAGCAGCACCACCAGGGGAAAGATCAGCGACAGATAGTACCCCGTCCTGACCTTTTCCTTTCCCAGCACCATGAGCCATACCGCCGGGGCCAGGGACGCCAGGTTTCCCACCGCGTAGATCAGCATCTGCCGCCCGTCCCCGCCGGAAAAGTAGCTGAATACCAGCCCGGCAAGGGCCGCGTGGAGGCAGCCCCAGTAGCCCCAGCGCATATAGACAATGGCGGCTATCGCCCCCGCCAGGGACACGGTATAGGGCTGGCCGGGAAACCACCAGTTGGCCGCCCCCACAATGATAAATTCAAAAACGCCCAGAAGCACCGCCCAAATGGCCAGATCGATGGCCCGGTACTCCCCGAAGCTGCGCCTTCTCTCCATGTTCCTTCCCTCCGCGGAGGTCCCGTCAGCTTGTGGAAACTCCGAAATGTTCAGCATTTTAATGGACTTTCCCGGGTTCGGGCCCGGGCGCTTCCCGTCGTTTTCACCAGGGCATTGTGCAAAATGCCGATATTTCGGATTCCTTTACATCATCAATTATACATGATGGCGGTTTTTCTGTACATAGACAAAACAGACTACTTTTTAGACAAAACGGATGTAATTTTGTACAACATTTACAGCAGCCCTTTTTCCGGTTATAATGGCCTTATCAAGCGCGGGGAGGGAAAAAACATGGTACATACCGCTGACGAACTCCAGGAAAACGTCCGTTCCGCCCGGCCGGGGCAGACCATTTCGCTGGCCCCGGGGGTCTACCGGACCAAGCTCCTGATCACCACGCCCGACCTCATCATCCGGGGGGCGGGCGCGGACAAGACGATCCTTGTCTGGGACGACTACGCCAAAAAGCTGGACGAGCAGGGCCGGGAGTATATCACCTTCCGCACCTGGACCGCGGCGGTGTGCGCCGATGGCGTGACCATGGAGGACCTGGCCATCGTCAACGACGCCGGGCGCCCGGAGGAAAAGGGCCAGGAGGTGGCCCTGACCGTCTATGGAGACCGATTCGCCATGAATCGGTGCCGCCTGGCCTCCACCCAGGACACCCTGTTCTTAGGGCCCCTGCCCCGGGATCTCATCGCCCGGTACGACGGCTTCCTGCCGGACTGCCTCCGCAGGGAAATGGTGTGCCGCCAGCGGTTTTCCCACTGCCGGATCGAGGGAACGGTGGACTTTATCTTCGGATGCGGCGAGGCGGTGTTTGAAAACTGCGAGATCCGGTCGGTCTACGATGTTCGGGGCTGCGGCTACGCCGCCGCCCCGGCCCATGAAAAAGAACAGGAAAACGGGTTCCAATTTATAAGGTGCCGGTTCACCGCCGAGGAGACGGTGGCTCCGGGGAGCATCTATCTGGCCCGGCCCTGGCGGGACTATGGGCTGTGCGCGTTCCAGGACTGCCGGTATGGGGATCATATCGCCCCGGCGGGATTCGACAAGTGGAACGACACCCACCGGGACCGGACCGCCCGGTTTTACGAGTCGCCCCCGGTCCCCGGGCGGGTGAACTGGGTCCGGAAATAGATTCTGGAGCGGCATCCGGCGGAGAATAGGCAGTTTTTCACTGGAAAGCGGGGGCCCGGGTGAGGCTGGCTGCGCAAGCGCATAGAAAAAACGGGCGTTCTCCCTTCAAGAACGCCCGCTTTTTCGGTTCAGTGGGATGCTTACGCTTCCTTCAGCGCTTTTTTCAGCAGGGGAAGAATGATGAGCGCCACGGCACCGCCGATGAGGGCCGTGATCAGCTGAGGGTAGGAAAACATGGCGGTAAAGGTCTGGATCTGGGGCCCCTTGAGGGTGTCCCCCAGGACGGGGATCAGCAGCTTGACCACCGCTATATACAGCACCAACGCCTTCGCCGCCGCGCTGACGATCAGCCCCAGCGCCTGCCGCCACAGGGGGGCGTTTTTTCCCGCCAGGAAGTGCAGCAGCAGCACAAAGCAGGTGTTGCCCAGGCTGATCATGGGCACGATGGGCAGCAGCTTGGGGCCGATCCCCAGGAAAAAGGCAAAAAACGGAGACGCCACCGCCACCACCACCCCGCTCCAAGAGCCGGCGAGCAGCGCCGCCACCGCCAGGACGCAGTTGACGCAGGAGCCGGTGATGTACTGCCCGGCAAAGGCGCTGGTCCCCGCCGTGGCCCACTGGAGGGCGATGAGCAGGGCCGTCAGCGCCCCGGTGCGGGTGATCCACTTGATTTTTTGGTCGTTCAAAGTGATTTCTCCTCTCTTTTTTCCAGCTCCCAGGGCTTGATCTGTTCCGCCTGGGCA
>CANQFY010000035.1 GCA_947600025.1 uncultured Oscillospiraceae bacterium | reverse complement strand
ACCCTCTACGGCAAGCGGAAAAGGAGGAAGCGCGGTGAAAAGCGTTAAAGCGGTCCTGGCGGTGCTGCTGGCCCTGGCGCTCCTGGGTCTGGGGGCGGGGCTTCCCTACCTGGCGGGGCTTTTACAAGAAACCTCCCTGGAAAACGCTGTGGAGACCGAAAGCGTGCCGCAAATCCAGCTGACCTCCCCGGCCTCTACCCTCATGGAGCGCATTTATATCAGTATGCTGGGTTCCAGCCAGTCCGACGTGGACCCAAGTCTTGCTCGGATGACGGAGGAAGACGTCCGGGAAGCGGCGGAGGAGGTCCTCAGCGCCTTCGCGGGTCTCGAAGAGCTGGATTTTTTGCTTCAGGACCACACGATCGGGAACCTGTCGCCCAGCATCAGTTTTAATCTAAATGGCTCCGCCTTCTTTTGGTATGTGAATATCCAGGTACAAGACTCCGACCTCTGGGATTTTACCATGGTGATCGACGACGCCACCGGAAAAGCGGTGGGCTTGACCATAAGCATTTATGACACCCTGCTGCTCTTCCAGAGCCATGGCTATGATTACAACGACGAGACGATCCTGGACCTTCTGTACCGGCTCAGCGCCGAGTTTTTTGGGCAGCTGGGTATTGCCCCCACCTACACCCTGCGTACCAGCGGCACGCCGGAGGACGGGATCGAGGTAATCACGACGCCGATGGAAGATCTCGGCCAGGGCGGACTGGTCTTCCGGTTCTATGTTTACAGGACCGCCATTATCATTTCCCCGGACACCTATTTTGCCCCCGCGCCCAAGGAAACCGATCCGGTGTCCGGCGAGGCGGGCGTCCCCGGCCAGACGGAGAGCGGCTAAGATCTTCTGAAATTCATGAAAAAGATGCGCCCCGGATGCCGGTCTGATGCACACCCCTGTTACAATGGCTTTGCCATGAAAAGGGGTGTGTTTTTTATGGATCGTAAGGAGCAGTGCTACCTGGAGGTGTCCCGCCAGGCCCTCCGGCACAATGCCGCCCAGGTGGCGGATTTTGTAAAGGCGCCGGTGATCGCCGTGGTCAAATGCGACGGCTACGGCGTGGGCCTGGAGGAGGCCGCCCGGGCCTGGGAATACGGCGGGGCGACGATGTTCGCCGTGGCGGAGCCGGAGGAGGCCCTGCGCCTCCGGGAGCTGGGCTTCGAGGAGGATATTTTGCTGCTGAGTCCGGTGGCGGACGGGGCGGTTTTGGAATTGCTAGTAAAACAGGGCATCATTCTGACGGTAACGGGTCTTTCCTGCGCCCAGTTTTATCTGCGCTGCGCCCGGGGGCGGCCGGTCCGGGTCCATGTGGCGGTGGACACAGGGATGGGCCGCTTTGGCTTCCGCTGGACGGACCGGGAGGGGCTGCTGGCCCTCTACCAGCGGTTTCCCTTCCAATTCGAGGGCATTTTCTCCCACTTCGCCGCCGCCTTTGAAAAGCGGTACCGCCGCACCCGGCGGCAGCTGAACCGGTTTTTGGAGATCACCGATTTTCTCAGAGCCCAGGGCTGCCCTGTTGGGACGCGGCACATTGCCAACAGCTGCGCCGCCCTCCGATTCCCGGACACCTGGCTGGACGCGGTGCGGATCGGCTCCGCCCTGGTGGGCCCGCTGTGCCGGGCCACCCCGGTTCCGCTCCTGCCGGCAGCGGCGGTCCAGGCCCAGGTGGTGGACCGGAAGCTGCTGCGGCGGGGAGACTGCACCGGTTACGCCTCCGTCTGCCGAGTCCGCCGGGACACCTGCGCCGCCGTGGTCGCCCTGGGCCATGTGAACGGCTTCGGGATGCTCTCCGGGCCGGACCGCTTCGGCCCCTTCCAATTCGGGGCGTACCTGCTCCGCCTTTTCCGCCGCCGGCTCCGGGGGGAATGTGTGGAATATCAGGGCCGGCGGCTGCCCCTGGTGGGCCGGGTGGGCAGTCAGTACACCCTCTTTGCCGCCGGGGAGGTCTGTCCGCTGCCCGGGGAATATGTCACCGCTCAGGTCCATTTGCTCCAATGCCGCCTCCCGCGGCGTTATGTGTGACTGGTTTCGACGGGAAAACACTTGCCATTTCCCAAAAGTGTGCTATACTCAATGGGGAAAATCAGAAAAGGCGGCGTTGGTATGGACTATGATGCGTTGATCGAACTGGCGGTGGAGCTGGGCTACCGGCTTGCCATCAGCGGGGCAGAGACCTTCCGGGTGGAGGAGAGCGTCAACCGGCTCCTGGGGGCCTACGGCATCCAGGCGGAGGCGTTTTCCATCCCCAACTGCCTCATCGTCAGCATTGAAACGGAAAGCAGCCGCCCCATTACTCGGATGCGCCGGATCGGCCACCACGGCAACGATTTAGACGCGGTGGAGCGGTACAGCAACCTCTCCCGCAAACTCTGCGCGGAGCATCCCGACCCCTCCGTGGCCTGGAAATGGCTGGAGGAAACGGAGCAGGCCCGGGTCCACTACCGCCTGCCCTTCATCGTGCTGGGCAGCTTCCTGGGGGCGGCGGGCTTTGCCGTTTTGTTCCGGGGAGACTGGACGGACTGCCTCTGCGCCGGGGTCTGCGGCGTGATCGCGGGCGTTCTGGGGGCGGGCATGGACCGGATGAAGACCAACCCCTTTTTCAAGACCATTCTCTCCGCCTTTGTGCTGGCGCTGGCAGTCTACGGCCTGAATAAGCTGGGCCTCTGCCACGATCCTGACGCGGCGGTCATCGGCGGGCTGATGCTGCTGGTGCCGGGGCTGCTGTTCACCAACGCCATGCGGGACATCATCTACGGGGACATCAACTCCGGCGTCAACCGGATCGTTCAGGTGCTGCTGGTGGCGGTGGCTATCGCCCTGGGCACCGCCGTGGCCTGGAACACGGCGGTATGGCTGTGGGGCATTCCCGCAGGCCGCTCCTTCCAGGGCTACGGGCTGCTGTGGCAGCTGCTGGGGTCCTTCGCCGGGTGCGCCGGGTTCTCCCTGCTGTTCAACATTCATGGCCACGGCGGGCTGCTGTGCGTCCTGGGCGGGGTGCTGGGATGGCTGGTATTCTCTCTGGCCCTGCCGATGGGGGATCTGACCGCCACCTTCTATGCCACCCTGGTCTGCGCCGCCTACTCGGAGATCATGGCCCGGGTGCGGAAATACCCCGCCATCTCCTATCTGGTGGTGTCGCTGTTTCCCATGCTTCCAGGGGCGGGGGTGTACTACACCATGACCCACATGATGCAGGGAGACGTGGAGGCTTTTGCCCAGGAGGGAGCCCATACCGCCGCCGTGGCGGGGCTGATGGCGGTGGCCATTCTGCTGGTGTCCACCCTGGTGCGGCTCTGGGGCGTCTGGCAGATGGAGCGAAGCAAGAAAAAGGCAATGAAGCATTAAAATACCGCCCCGCGCCGGGATCTCGGCGCAGGGCGGTGAATTTTTGCCTTACAGTTCTTTTTTCATGTATCTTGGTTCGAATTCTACATACCCATGCTTGGGATAAAAGGCGTAGGATTCAAACCACTGCTCCTTTGGGCTACCGAGATGGACCTTGGCGACGGTGATGCCCTGCCTACGCATGTGTTCCTCCGCCGTTTGCAGGAGCGCGGTCCCGATCCCCTTCCGCTTTTCGGCGGGCTTCACATAGAGCCTGTGGAGAAACGCTTCGGTGGTTCCGGGGATTCTGGAATACCCCACGCACCCGATCACCCGGCCGTTTTCATCCACCGCGACCCAAAATTGGTCGCCCCGGGCCATGTAATGCCCCCGAATGTCCAGCAGGTCTTCGTTGATCCTTGGTTTTCTTCCCAGGGCGTCCTTGGCTTGCAGGACCATAAAAATCAGATCATCCCGATCGTCTTCTTCAAAGACCCGGATCTTCATCGATTTCCTCCTGATTTTTTGCCGGGATGGAGACCTTGGACAAGTCCCCTATAAACATGGCGTCCCCAAAGGAGAAGAACCGATAGCGCTGCCGTACCGCCTCCTGATAGGCCGCCAGAACCTTCTCCCGGCCGGCGAAGGCCGACACCAGCATCACCAGGGTACTCTCCGGCAGGTGGAAATTGGTGATCAGGGCGTCCATGGCCTTGAATTTGTAGCCCGGATAGATGAAAATGTCCGTCCAGCGGCTGCCCGGGGAAAACCGCCCGTCCTCCCCCACCAGGCTTTCCAGGGTGCGGCAGGAGGTGGTGCCCACGCAGACGATCCGCCCGCCCTGTTCCCGGGTCCGGTTGAGCAGGGCGGCAGTCTCCTCGTTGATCCGGCACAGCTCGGAGTGCATATGGTGCTGGGAAATGTCCTCAGCTTTCACCGGACGGAAGGTGCCCAGGCCCACATGGAGGGTGATAAACGCCTCGGAAACCCCCATTTCCCGGATTTTCTCCAGCAGCTCCTTGGTAAAGTGGAGCCCGGCGGTGGGGGCGGCGGCGGAGCCGGTCTCCCGGCTGTACACGGTCTGATACCGCTCCCGGTCCCCCAGTTCCTCCTTGATGTAGGGCGGCAGGGGCATCTTCCCCAGTCGGTCCAGCACCTCCAGGAAAATGCCCTGGTAGGAAAATTCCACGATCCTGCCGCCTTCCGGCAGCTCCTGAACCACTTTGCCCACCAGTTCTCCCTGGCCGAAGAGCACTTCCTGGCCCTGAGTCAGCTTCCGGGCGGGCTTAGCAAGGCACTCCCAGCGATTCCCTCCCAGGTCCCGAAGCAGCAGCAGCTCCGCCGCCCCGCCGGTGGGCCGGTTGCCCAGGAGCCTGGCGGGCAGCACCCGGGAGTCGTTCATCACCAGGCAGTCCCCGGGACGAAGACAATACACAATATCCGTAAAATGGCCGTGGCGCGTTTCCCCCGTTTCCCGGTCCAGCATCAGAAGCCTAGAGGCGTCCCGCCGGGGCAGCGGCGTCTGGGCGATCAGCTCCGGGGGCAGGTCATACCAAAAATCCTGTGTCTTCAAGGGAAAATCCCTCCTTTTCCGGAAAATTATACCCCATAATTTCTCATTTTGCAACAGGCAAAAAACCTTTCCGGGGCATAGATTGGTGCGGAGGTATCATTCTATGAAAAAGCCCTTATTCACCGGGGTCTGTACGGCCCTCTGTACGCCCTTCCTGGACGGAAAAATCAACTATCCCATGGTGGAGCAGCTGCTCCGCCGTCAGCTGGAAGCCGGCATCCGGGTGGTGGTGCTGGCGGGCACCACCGGGGAAGGCGCCACCCTCTCCGACGAGGAAAAGCTCTCCCTCATTCGGGTGGGGAAGTCCTGTCTGCGGGACCGGGCGCTGCTCATCGCCGGCACCGGCTCCAACGACACCGCCCACGCCGTGGCCCTGGCCCAATCGGCGGAGGCGGCGGGGGCGGACGCCCTGCTGGTGGTCAGTCCCTATTACAACAAGGCAACCGAGGAGGGCCTCTGCGCCCACTATCTGGCCATTGCCGGCAGCGTGTCTATCCCGGTGATCCTGTACAACGTCCCCAGCCGCACCGGCGTGGATATCCCCGTCTCCGTCTATCGGAAGCTGAGCCGGGTGCCCAATATCGCCGGCGTCAAGGAGGCAAGTCCGGACCTTAAGAAGGTGGGCAGGATTCTGGCCGCCTGCGGCCCGGATCTGCCGGTATGGGCCGGAGAGGATTCCCTGGCGGTGCCGGTGATGTCCCTGGGGGGACAGGGCATGGTGTCCGTGGTGTCCAACGTCTGCCCCGCCGAAACCAGCGCCATGGCCCAGGCGGCGCTGGCGGGGGATTTCGACACCGCCGCCGCTATCCAGCTCCGGCTGCTGGGGCTCATCGATCTGCTCTTTGCCCAGGTCAATCCGGTACCTGTCAAGGCCGCCATGGCCCTGATCGGCTATGACTGCGGCGGCTGCCGCCTGCCGCTGACCCAGCTGGACCCGGAAAACCGGGAAAAGCTGGCGGTCATGCTCCGGGACATGAATGTGCCCCGCTAGCTTTCGCGCAATTCGCGCCCCGTCAAACGACGGGGCGCGAATTTTATCTTTTGCGGAAACACAGGGCCACCGCCAAGCCGATCCCCAGGACCAGCGCCGACACACCCACCAGCAGGGCTGCGGTCCAGTTTATTTCCATGGAAACAGGGGCCTCCCGTTCGTTCTGGAGCTGTCTGCCCGGAAGCTGTCCTTCCCCCTCCGGCGGCTGTCCTTGGAAATCCCCCCGTCCGCCGCCGAAGGCAGACCACTGGCCTTCCATGCCGCCGTTCGGGTTCTGGGCGTCCGAATCCTCCCCCTCTACGCCGGGGCCGCGCTGGGGTCTCTGTCCTCCGCCATCCTGGGGAACCGTCCCTTCCGGCAGGTCGGGGGCCTCACCCAGGCCGCCGGAAGGGGGCTCCATTCCCGCGGGGGCCTCTCCGCCGGAGGGGGCCTCTCCCTCCGACGGTTGCGCGCCACCGCCAAATCCACCGAATCTGTCAAATCTGCCGCCCATTTGCCCGAAGGCGGAGACTGCGTCGCTGCTGTTGTCCACGGTGTAGGTTTGCTGGCTCTCCCCCACAGTCAGAGTGCAGCTGTCCCCCACTTGGAGCCCCGGAGCGCTGACGATCAGGCAGGTAAATTCATAGGGCACCGCCTCGGTCAGCAGCGTTTGTCCCCCGGCCTCCAGCGTCACCTGGCAGCCCGCCTGGCCGGTCACACCTTCCATCAAAAAGCCCTGGGAGGAATCGGCGGAAATCGCCTCCGCCATGGTATTGCTCCCGCAGGCCAGGATGGTCCCGCCGTCGATCCGGCAGACCCCGCCGTACTCACTGCCATAGTCAATGGCAAGGTTGCCCCCTTGGCCGTTGAGGCTGATGAAGACGCTGCCGCCTTCCAAATAGATGCTGCCGTTGGAATCCAGGCCGTCGGCATCCCGGCCCGTGGCATTGCAAATTTGGATATCCCCGCCGCTGATACGAATGTAACCCGCCTCCCCCGTGCCGGTGGCGTTGATGCCGTCGTCGGTAGGCGCAAGGTCCAAAGTCCCTCCAGCGATGGTGACGCAGACAGCCTCAATCCCCTCGTAGCACTCGGAAACGGCCAGACTGCCGGATTCCATATAGAAAAAGCCGGTTTCCTCGTCATTTTGGGCAGTCACGCCGTCGTCCCCGGCACAGATGGTGACGTCCGCCTCCCGGATCCGGACGCTGTCGTTGGCGTGGAGGCCGTCCTGGGCCGCCTGGATATCCAGACTTCCCCCGGTAATCACCAGATCGTCGTTGCACACGATGCCGTGGCAGTAGGTTCCCTCCACGGTGAGCTGCCCGGCGCCCTGAATGGTCAGATCGTCCCGGGAGTAGATTGTTCCGTCAATTCCGGCGGAAACCGCCTCCTGAGAATAGTCCTCTCCGGAGGACAGCCGGTTCACCGTATCGTCGCCCAGGGTGAGAAATACCTTCCCCGCCTGTTCAATGTCCAGGGCCGCCCCGTTCGGACAGGAAAGATCGACCCCATCCAGGTAAAGCCAGATCTTGTCGTCCCCTTCCGCCTGGACGATCACGCTGCCGTCGTCCAAGGCGCCGGAGAGGACATATTTTCCGGGGCTGACGATGTACACGTCTCCCTGGTAGAAATAGGCTCCGTTGCCCTGGACTTGGGCGCTCTCTCCGCTGAGGCTGATCCGAGTGGCGGCGGAGTGGTCGTAATCTGCCGTCAGGTCGTTGGCGGTGAACATTTCGTCCTCCCCCTCAGGGGCAACGGCGGTCAGGCCCAGGGCCTTCCCGTTCATAAACAGCAGCGTCACCGCCAGGGTCAGCGCCACGATCCCCCAGCAGATCCCGTCAATATATTTGTGTCCGGCCACCGCTTGCCTCCTTATCCCATATAGTCCCCATGGTAGCTCACCAGCACGGCGCTGCGGACCCCCTTCATCTGGGACAGAATGTTGACAAAGTCGGTATTGCCGTCCTTCAAGCTGACCTCCAGGTTCAGCTCCACGGAACCGGCCTGGGCGGTCTTGCTCTTGACGGCGCAGCGGCGGGTCATTTTATCCAGGTAGGCCCGGGCAGCGGTCTCGCTGTCGTAGCCATCACAGCGGAGCACCAGGATATAGGGCTGGCTCTGGGGCTTCCGATTGACAAATACCAGCAGGATGATCCCAATGACCACGCTGCCGATCACCGCCAGAGGAATCAGCCCCGCCGCCAGCACGATGCCCACGGCAATGGACCAGAACAGAAATGCGATATCCAATGGCTCCTTAATGGCGGTGCGGAACCGGACGATGGACAGCGCGCCCACCATGCCCAGGGACAGCACCACATTGCTGGTGACCGCCAAAATGACCAGGGTGGTGATCATGGTCAGGGCGATCAGGGTCACGCCGAAGCTGGAGGAATACTGCACGCCGGTGTAGGTCTTCTTGTACACCAGGAAAATGAAGACGCCCATCCCAAACGCCAGAGCCAGGGCCAAAACCATGTCCAGCAGGCTCACCGAGGTGACGTTTTCCAGAAAGCTGGATTTGAAAATGTCGCTGAATGTCATAAAATTACCTCCTGTATTTTAGCCGTAGATTCGGCATTGGGCGTATTTGGAAAAGGCCGACGCACTTCTGCCTGTCAGCGCCGCCGCGTCCCGGATGATATCCGGCAGAAAGGCGTCAAATTTGATCTCCATCAGCGCCGACGCCTCCCCGGCGGGCAGCGTGACCGCCGCCGGGTCCAGAAACCGGTCCGTCTCGTAGCACGCCCGGATCCCGGAGTCCAAGGTCACCCGAACGTTCCCGGCGGGGTACAGAAAGGCTTCCCGGGTGTAGTCCACCCGCACCTTGGGTCGGAGCAGAGACGCCGCCATTTTGCTGTACAGCTCCGCCGAAAGTTCCCCCGCGGACAGCATCCAGTCCCATTCCCCCGAGAGCAGGCGCTGTACCTGCCGCGCCGTCACCGGCTCCTGAGTCTTGCGGCAAAGACCCCCGATTTTCTCCTTCTTTTCCAACTGGAGATAGGACAAATCCTCGTCGTAGTACCGCAGGCGGAATTTTTCCCGGCGGTTGACCCCGTCCAGCTTTTCCAACAGGGCGGCGTCCTCCGGGGTGTCAAAATAAAGGCTGCGAACCTGGTAGGCGCCGTTTTTCCCGTGGGGATCGGGCCGGCAGATTTGGCTGAGTCGCTGCCGAAGCTCCCACAGGTCTCCCAAATTGATCTCGATCTTCCATTCCTGGCGGTACATGGACTTCCCTCCGTTTCCGGAATACAAGTATAGCGTCTCTGCCTTAATTCTGGCTTAGAAAAGAATGGCCCATCTGTAAACAAAATGGAAGGCGCCGTTTAGGCGCCTCCCGGGCTTCGTTTATTCCAATGGCAGCGTGACGGTGAAGGAAATTCCATCTTCCCCCCAATAAGCCGCCTCAATTTTTCCCCGGAACCCGGTCACGATAGCCTTGGCGGCGGCCAGGCCGATGCCGTGGCCCCCAGCGGACTGGGTACGGGCGCTGTCCGGCCGGTAAAACCGCCGGAACAGGTCCTCAGGCATACATTCCGGCCGCTTTTCGCAGCGGTTCTTTACCGTCAGCACCGCCTCCCGGCCCTTTTTCTCCAGAGTCAAGGCCACCTCCGTGCCGGGAAGGGCGTATTTCGCGCCATTGTCCAGCAGGATCTCCGCCAGACTGCGAATCTGCTCCCGGTTGGCCCGGACGGCGACGCCTGGGGGGATCTGGGCCCTCAGCGTCAGCTTCCGCCGCTCGTAGACCTGGGAAAATTGCTCTACCTCCGATCGGAGGACCTCCGACAGCTCCACCGCCTCCAGGGGCGGGCCCTCCGGGGCCTCCGCCCGGGCCAGGGTCAGCAGATGATTGGTCAGCGTCGTCATCCGCCCCACCTGCTCCAGCACCGTGCGGCTCCACGGGCTCTGGCCCTGGTGGAGCTCCAGCACCTCAGTATTGGCCTGAATAATGGCCAGTGGCGTCTTTAGCTCATGTCCGGCGTCGGTGACAAACTGCCGCTGCCGCTCTAAGTTTTCCGCAATGGGCCGGATCGCCCGCTCGGACAGCAGCACCACCAGCAGCAGCATGGCGGCCCAGCAAACCGCACCCACGAGAGACGATAAAAGCGCCACCCGCAGAGAAGCGGAACGCTGGGTTGTCACATCCAGAAACAAAAAGCAGTATTCCTCCTGCCCGGCGGAAACCGCTAAAAACCGGTAGTTTTCCACATAACCCTCGGCTTTTCCGGTGTCCGCCGCCTTCTGGGCCAGGGCAATGGCCTCCCGCTCCGTCAGGTCCCCGATCCGGCTGAGATCCAGCCGTAAAATAACGCCGTCCTCACTGACCCGGAGAGAAAAATAAGCCGCGCCCCGCCGCTCGTTGTCCGTGGGCGGCGCGGCAAAGATGTGCGGAAGCCGGCCCTGCTCGGGCATGGGCAGCGCCTCCTCCCGGGCCAGGGATTCCAAGAGCTGCCCGGACTGACTGGCGGTGGCGGCAATGTTCAGAGCGTTGAACACTCCCAGCAGCACAATCAGCAGCACCGACACCGCCAGCATGGCCGTGGCAATAAAATTCCGTTTCAGCTGCCGAATCATTTGTTCGCCTCCAGGGTATAGCCCAGATTTCGCCGGGCCCGAATCTCCGCGCCGCCGCCCAGGGCCGCCAGGCGCTTGCGCAGATAGGAGATGTACACCCACACCACGCCCACCTCCGCGTCGGAGTCATAGCCCCAGACCTTGGTTCGGATCTCCTCCGTGGAAAGATACCGGCCCTGATTCAGCATCAAAAGCTCCATCACCTGAAATTCCAGCTTGGAAAGCTGGAACTTCTGCCCGCCCCCGGAGAGGGTGCAGCTGTTCCGGTCCAGGGCGATCTCCCCGCAGCGCAGACAGCTTGGAGAAAAGCTCTCCTTCCGGCGGAGCATGGCCCGCACCCGTGCCAGCAGCTCCGCCATGGCAAAGGGCTTGGGCAGATAGTCGTCGGCGCCCAGATCCAGGCCCTGGATCCGGTCCTCCACCTGGGAGCGGGCGGTAAGAAGCAGTACCGGCACGGCGGAGCCGGCGGCCCGCAGTGCCCGCAGCACCTCCAGGCCATCCTTTCCCGGCATCATGATGTCCAGAATGATCCCGTCATAGCCCCCAAGGAGGGCGTAATCCAGGGCATCATTGCCGTTGTAGACCGGGTCCACCGTAAAATTGTAGTAGCGCAGGGCCTCCGCCACAGCCTTGGAGAGGGCGGGTTCATCCTCGGCATAGAGCAGTTTCATCGAATCACCGCAGTCATCATATCACAGTCCCTCAAAAATGTAAAGAAAAACCCGTTTTGTCCCCGCCGGGATTAAAATGCCGCCCCCATAATGGGGGCGGCAAAGGAGAATCGCCTTAGTTCTTTTTCCGGCGCTTGGCCGCGCTGGGCAGGAGGCAAGCGGCTACGCCGCCGGAGAGGACGCACAGCGCCAGCAGGATCGGCAGCGGCGTTTCATCGCCGGTCTTGGGTACGTCGGAGTCCTCGCTCTCGGGCTTGGTGATGGGCGCAGTGGGGGTGGTAGTCGCCTCCTCCTGTCCCGGGCCGGGCAGATCCGGCCGGACATGAGCGCCACGCGTCACCTGGAAGGAGATGGTGGCCGTACCGTCCACATACTCGATCTCCAGCTCATAGCTGCCAGGCTCCAAAGTATTCAGATAGGCCTCCGTCAGCACCAGTACGCCGGTGGCCCGGTCGAAGGTGTAGTCCGTCCCGTCTTTAAGCACGACGCCGTTGACAAGGACCAGATTGTACCCTGCAAAATTGCCAGAGATGGTGGAAATTTGGAAGGCCATACCGCCGGAGGAGTCCTGCAGATCCCAGGTCCCGCCGCCGCTGACGGCGTACTGGTCCGTGCCGCATACCGTACATTTCCCATCTTCATCATAGGTGTGGGCAGTCTTGGGGATCTCCTCGATCATCTTGCGGCCGCACACAGTGCAACTCCGCTCCCGCTGGCCCACAGACGTGCAGCTCGGCTCCACAGTCACGATCCCCTCATCGTACTGGTGGGGTTCCTCCTGGAACCAGGCGCCGCAGTCCTCGCAGACTTTCCAGTGCTTTTCCGCGTCTTCGTAGAGCGTATGGGCATTTTCGTGGGTGCAGGGGGCAGGGCTTTCTTCCAGCTTCGCCAGGATCATGCCCTTTTGGACCACCGCGCCGCAGTCCTGGCAGACCTGGTCGCCGGAGTAACCCTCCGCTTCGGTGGTGGGGTTCACATGGCCCACCAGCTTGATGGCTCCGTGCTTTTCAGGATCCACTTCGCCGTAGTGCGTCCCGCAGATCTCACACGCCGCCGGATTTGTGCAGGTGGCTTCCCCGCCCACATGGGGCAGCTCCGGCTCCGTGGCGGTGCAGCCTGGATTGCCGCAGGCGTGCCAGTGGCCGGCTTCGTTGCTAAAGACCTCGCCACCCCAATTATGATCTTCTTCTCCAGCTTTCAGCACCCTCTGACAGACGGCACAGATCTCAGGCGTGGTGCAAAGGTAGTCGTTTTCCGCCGGGGTATGGGCTTCCGCCAGCAAATGGGCCTTGCAGCCCTCGTTCAGGCAACGCTGATAGTGCTGCTCTCCATCCGACTCCCAGACGGAGGAGGGAACGTGTTCAAATGCCTGCTTTACGATATAGCCGCAGACCTGGCAGACAACCTCCGTCGTGCAGTCCCCGTCATCTGCGGGAAGGACATGGGCAACTTCCTCATCCGTCTTTTCGCAGCCGGGGTTGGTGCAGACATGCCAGTGACCGTTTTCGCCATAAGCATATTGGCTTCCGTACTGATGGGTCTGGGCCGCCTCCAGCTCGTAGCCGCACTCGGTGCATTTCAGCGCCGTTTCGCAGTCGTGATCGTCCGTTTCCGGCGTATGAGGGTTCTTAGTGGTAACATATTTACATATCTTGCATTGCTCCCAATGGTGCTCGGCGTCCGACTTCTGCTCCAAAGTATGGGCAACTCTTTCCGTCATATAGCCACAGATCGTACACTGATCCCAGCAGGCTTCGTCATCATATTTTTTCTCAAATTGATGCTGGCAAGACTCCTGCAGCGTCGGAATTTCTGTCCCATTTTCAATTATTGTACCGCAGTCGGCGCATTTCCGGTCGCCGGTGTAGCCCTTTTCTGTATTTGTAGGATTCTTTTGCCCCTCAACCACAATATGGGTGTGATTGCCACTGTCCTTCTCGCCATATTCCTCGTGGCAAATCGTACAGATGGCGCGAGATTGGCAGGTGGCTTCGCCGCCGGTGTGGTTGGCGTTGGCCCCGGTGACCCGCTGGGTCCCGGTGCATCCTTTGGTCTGGCACTGTTGATAGTGCCCCTCCGCGTCGCCCAGAATCGGCGCGCCGTAGGTATTGTGGCCGATGGCCGCCGGCACCATCATCGCACCGCAATCCCGGCAGTGGATGCCCTTGGTGCAGTCGTAGTCTACACCATAGGCGCTGTCCGGCTTGTGTACCTCTTTCGCGGTGGTTTGGCCGCATCCGTCGTTCTGGCAAACCTTATAATGGTATCCGCCGCTGGAGACGTAGGGGCCCCACTGGTGACTCTCGGCGGGCTTCAGCACCTGGCCGCAGCCGGTGCATTTCCACTCTGTCGCGCAATTCCCGTCATCCTTGGAGTGGGCGCCTTCGATACTGGCGTTGCAGCCGGGATGGGTACACTTTTTAACATGGTAATTTTCGTCCACATATTCATTCGCGCCGTATACATGGTTTTTATATTGCGCATCCACATACTTCCCGCACTCGGCACAGGTAAAGGGCTTGGTGCAGTCGTAGTCCGCAGGAGGCGTATGGGCTTCCTCAGTGACTGTATAGGTGCAGCCGCTGCGGGTGCATCTGGCCGTGTGGGTACTCCCGTTGCTTCCATAGCTCCACTTCAGATCGTGGCTTTCATAAGCCTCCGCTTTTTCGCCGCAACGCTTGCAGGTCACTTCCTGGGTGCAGTCATGACTCGCCTCATAATCATGGCCCAGGGCCTTGGTGCCAAAAGTCGCGTCATCGTACCGGATGCCGCTGGGATTGATTGCTCCGCATTTTTTGCAGATATAGCCGGAGGCGGAGGCAGTCGTGCAGGTGGCGTCGTACTCTCCGTCTTTCCCCTTCCCCTGGAGGGACGTGCGGGAGCCGTAAGTATGCTGCACCGGAAGCGTCTGGGTAATCTTCGATTCGCAGTTCGGATTCATGCACTGGGCTTCCTGCTGGCCGGGGGTGGTGCAGTCCGGCTGCTGGGTCGTCTTCCAGAAGCCGTACCGGTGACCGGTAGCTGCCTTTGTCACCTGATAGCTTCCAGGCTGGATTGCTTTACATTTTGTACAATACTTCCAAGTAGCCTCGTCATGTTCGCAGTCCTGATTGGATGATCCCTCTACCCAATCATGGCCATTTCCGGTCGTATCGACTTCTACGCCCTGCTCATTTTTTCCGCAGAGCTTGCAGACCTTCTGCGTATCGCCGCTGCAATCGATAGCGACGTCCACATACTGATGCTTGCTTTCATCAGCAGGGATCACAGTCTTCGACTCCCCAAAGGGCTGGTCACAGCTGGGGCACATGTAGTAAGAAACGGTGTAGCCATCCTGTGAACAGGTCGCGGGGACCGTGTAGGAGGACCGGCCGCCCAGAACATGACCGTAGGTATAGGTTGCCGTCGCCGTCTCGCCGTTTTCACCATGGAGCGTCAGGGAGATATCTCCCAGTCGTCCGCCCAGGAGCTCCTGGACCTTAGCGGCAACATTTCCAGGCTCAACGTCCTTTTCGCTTTTACTCTCAGTGGAGGATGTCGATACAGTGATATCTACCGTTTTTGTATTGGAAAATGTCAGACCGGGAAGGGCACAGTACCGCCCCCAGCTATTGGGCGTGCCGTCAATTTCCACCGAGGGTGTCCCTTCGGCAGCCGCCATCGGCTCGTCCATCATCGGACTGGACTGGGCCGAACCCGTCGGCTCCGCAGAGGGCTCCGAGGTCTGCTCGGCGTTCTGCGCCGGCTGGGTGTCCATTGTTTCCTGGGGAAGCCCCGTCTGGGGTTCTCCGGGTTCCGTCCCGGCAGGAGCCGTTGCCTCCGAGGCGGGAGGCTGTTCCTGTTCGTCGTCGGCGTGAACTGCCGGCACCGCCAGAGGCAGCACCAGTAGCAGCGCCAAGAAAAGCGCAAGGATCCGATCACACCGGGTGTGTTTCATAACTTCCTCCGTTCACTTGCCGCGGGGAGACCCCGCGATTGTCCTAAGGCCAATGGCCCAACTTATCAAATATCATTATACTACATTACCCCCCCCCGCTGTCAAGAGCCACTTATTAAGAGATAACCCGGATCTGCCGTCCGTATCTGATTTTCACAAAAATGGCCGGAATATTGCTTCCTGGGCCGTATCATTTGCCAAGGTTTTGTTAATAATTCCTTATCCCCCAAAATCAGGCTTGATTTTCCCGGGAAAATCTGTATAATAAGCGAAGACTCGAAATCAGGAGGTCTATTTCATGAAAAAAACCATCTGCAAGCGGGAGTACGACACCGAATCCGCAACGCTGATCAAGTCCCGCACTCAGGGCTACTTCGGCGATCCCGCCGGTTACGAGGAGTCTCTCTACCAGACCCCTGGCGGTCTCTACTTCCTCTATCTCCGGGGCGGTCCCACCTCCCCCTATCCTGTGGAGGATATCCAGCGCCTGGCAAAAGCGAAGGTCGGCGCCTGGCTGGAGCAACCCTGAGTAATCCCCCCATTTTTGGGGGGATTTTTTCTACCACTTGACACTTATGGTATATTGATTATAGAATAATTGGTTTTTGGGGGATTCTCATGAAAAAAATCGCCCTTTTTCTGCTCCTTGTTCTGCTTTTGTCCGGCTGTCAGGCACCCCAGGCGGCCCAGGTGGCCGCCACCACCCTGCCTGTATACGAGTTTACATCCCGGCTGTGCCAAGGCGCCGGCATCGCCGTCGCCCGGCTGGTCACGGAGCCGGTTTCCTGCCTGCACGACTATTCCCTGGGCGTGGCCCAGCTGCGGACCCTGGAGCGGGCGGAGCTGGTGGTGATCTCCGGGGCGGGACTGGAGGATTTTCTGCCCCTGGAGGCGGCGGAGGAAGTGCTGGACGCCTCGCGGGGCATTGAGCTTCTGCCAGGCCCGGATGGGGAACCGGATCCGCATATCTGGCTCTCCCCTGCCTGCGCCCGGCAGATGTCCCAAAATATCTGCGACGGACTGTGCGCCCGGTATCCCGCCCAGAAGTCAGTCTTCCGGGATAATCTGGCCTCTCTGCTCTCCGATTTGACCGCACTGGAGGACTATGGCCGGGAGGCCCTGGCGCCGCTGGCGCAAAAAGGGATCCTCCCCTTCCACGACGGCTTTTCCTATTTTGCCCGGGACTTTGGCCTGAACGTGCTGGCCTCCATCGAGGAGGAATCCGGCAGCGAGGCCCCGGCAGCGCTGCTGATCCAGCTGTCCGGCATTGTGGAGGCGGAAAACCTCCCCGCGATCTTCGTGGAAGTAAATGGCAGCGACGCGGCGGCGGGGATCATTTCCCGGGAAACGGGCGTACCTATTTTTTCCCTGGACATGGCCATGGCCGGGGACAGCTACTTTGACGCCCTATACCGCGACATCGACACCATTCGGGAGGCATACACATGATCACCGGACCCCACCACGGCAGCTGTGGCGATTCCTGCTGCCTGAAGCTGCAAAACGTCAGCGTGACCATCGGCACGGACCGTATCTTGGAAGACGTGAATCTCCATGTCCACTGCGGCCAGCTGCTGGCTCTGATCGGTCCCAACGGAGCGGGCAAAAGCACCGTCCTCAAGGCCATCCTGGGTCAGCGGGCGTATTCCGGAGCCATTCAATTCTCCGTCCCCGGCCAGCGGCACCGCCATCCGCCCCGGATCGGCTATGTGCCCCAGAGCCCGGCCTTTGATCCGGGGGACCCGGTCAGCGTGGAAGACCTGTTCGCCTGCTGCATGAGCCGCCGGCCCGCCTTTCTGGGCCTTTCCCGGGAAATGCGGGAGACCGTGGAGCGGAGTCTGGCCCGAGTCCACGGGGAGGAGCTGGTGAAAAAACGGGTGGGTTCCCTCTCCGGCGGGGAGCTGCAGCGGGTGCTGCTGGCCCTGGCGCTGGAGCCGGTGCCCAATATCCTGATCCTGGACGAGCCGCTGTCCGGCGTGGACGTGGAAGGCATGGCCACCCTGATGGATATGCTGGACGAGCTGCGGCGGACCTATGACCTGTCCATTTTGATGACCACCCACGACTTTTCCCTCCTGCCCCGTTACGCGGACCAGGTGGTGCTGATTGACCACCGGGTGCTGTGCCAAGGGACGGCGGAAGAGGTATTGAGCAGCCCGGAATTTGCCCGGGTGTTCCACCGGAAGGGGGCGGCGGAATGAGCCTTTGGTATGCCCTGCTGGACGCCCAGCCCTGGGAAATGCTCCACTGGGACTTTATGAAAAACGCCTTTCTGGCGGTGCTGCTCATGGCCCCGCTGTTCGGCCTGACCTCCACCATGATCGTCACCGGCCGGATGAGCTTCTTTTCCGACGCCCTGGGCCACGCCGCCTTTACCGGCATCGCCATCGGGGCCATCTGCGGCCTGGCCAGCCCCACCTGGGCGGCAGTGCTCTTCGCCCTGGGGTTCGCGATTCTATTTTCCTTTGTCCGGAGCAGGAGCCATCAGACCGCCGACACCCTCATCGGCGTGTTTTCCAGCACTGCCGTAGCCCTGGGCATCTTCATCGCCACCGCCGGCGGCGGGAGCTTTACCAAGTACAATAAGTATCTGATCGGGGACATTCTCTCCGTCACCCCCGGTGAGATCGGGATGCTGGCGCTGGTACTACTGGCAGTGGCTGTCTTTTGGGTGCTGATGGGCAACCGGCTGACCCTGGCCGCCGTCCATCCCCAGCTGGCCTCCTCCCGGGGGGTGCCGGTGGAGCTGGTCCAGGGGGCCTTTACCGCCGCCGTGGCGGTGGTGGTAACCCTGGCCATCTCCTGGGTGGGGCTGCTGATCCTCAACTCTCTGCTGGTGCTGCCTGCCGCCGCGGCCAGGAACGTGTCCCGGAATCTCAAGCAATACCATGGCTTCTCCGTCCTCTTCGCCCTTGCGGCGGGGATTGGAGGGCTGACGGCGTCCTATTACTTAGGCGCTTCGGCGGGGGCCTCCATATCGCTGGCCCTGGCCGTCATTTTCGCCGTGAGCCTGTGTTTTCGGAAAGCGAGGGCATAATGGAACTGCAAGTGATCGCCCATATGCGCTGTGACTTTTCCGCGAAATTCGGCATTCCCCGGCAGAGCGGGCTGGTGGAGGAGGCGGAAGGTCTGGTGGTCTTCACCCCCGAATACCGCAACCCCGACGCCCTGCGGGGCATCGAGGGGTACTCCCACCTGTGGCTGATCTGGCAGTTTTCCCAGGCGGTCCGGCCCGGCTGGTCCCCCACGGTGCGGCCGCCCCGGCTGGGGGGCAACACCCGGATGGGGGTCTTCGCCACCCGGTCCCCCTTCCGGCCCAATTTTATGGGCCTGTCCAGCGTCCGGCTGCTGGGGGTGGAGAAGCGCCCGGAATATGGGACCGTTCTCCGGGTCGCGGGAGCCGATCTGATGGATGGAACCCCCATTTTTGACGTCAAGCCCTACCTTCCTTATACCGACAGCCACCCCGACGCCGTGGGGGGCTTCACCGATCAGGCGGCGGGCTTTTTACTCCAGGTG
>CANQFY010000034.1 GCA_947600025.1 uncultured Oscillospiraceae bacterium | reverse complement strand
CCCTTCCTTCCTTATACCGACAGCCACCCCGACGCCGTGGGGGGCTTCACCGATCAGGCGGCGGGCTTTTTACTCCAGGTGGACTTTCCCCCCGCCCTCCTGGAAAAGGTCCCGGAAGAGAAACGCGCGGCGCTGCGCGCGCTTTTGTCCCACGACCCAAGACCTGCCTATCAGGACGCGCCGGAGCGGGTCTACGGTCTGGAATATGCCGGGCAAAACGTGCGCTTCACCGTGCGGGATGGAACGCTCACGGTGCTGTCTGTGGAGACGGTATAAATGGAGCCGCGACCTTACCGCTCCGCGGACTGCTCCGCTCTGGCGCGGCTATTCTAGGAAAAAGTGTAAAATCGGCGCGGGAGATCCCGCGCCGGAAATTTATATGCTTAAATCCTCTCGGAAGATCTCCCGTCCCGCCGCCAGGGGGCGGAAGACGCGGCGGCAGGATTCCTCCAGCCCTTCTTCAAAGGCCGGTTCCCGCCACCGGCTCTCCAAATACAGCGCCAGATTGATCAGCGCCCGAAGGCAACAGCACCGGTCCAGCATGGGCCGGTCGATTTGGCCCCCTCCGGCGGTAAAGCCCGCCGCCAGGGCCTGCCGCAGCTCTGTCTTCGTTGTCAGGCCCATCAGCCCCGCCAAATCCAGCATGGGGTGGCCCCAGCCGGACAGGGAAAAATCAATAGCCGCCGGGCCCCGCTCCGTCAAAAGCAGGTTCCCCGGGCTCAGATCAGCGTGAATGGTAGTCCCCTCCCCACCGGCCAGGTCCTCGGCCACCGCGTCGCAGGCCGCTTCCAGCTGGGACAGGCGCCGCCGGTCCAGGCATCCCGCCCGGTACATCCGGGAAAAGTCCGCCCGGAGCCGGCGGCAGAGGGCCGGGTCATAGCGCAGGGTTTCGGCACCCTGAAAATCCGCCGCCGCCCGGTGCAGCTCCGCCACCATGGCGCCTAGCCGGAGGCAGAGCGCCTCCGTCAGTATTTCCGGCTCCAAGGGCTCCCCCGGCAGCCAGGTCAGCACGGTGGCGGCGGTCCCGTCCGGCAGCTGGGTCACGTCCTGGCCCGCCAAGTTGGTAATGGGGCGCTGGACCGTCAGGCCCTTTTTGCCCAAATGCCGCAACAGCGCCAGCTCCGTCCTCCGCAGGGCCGGCAGATCGGCCCCAGAGAGCAGCGGCTCCGTATGGATCCCGGCGGCGGGGCGGTGGATCCGCAGCAGGTAGTCCTCCCCCACCCGCACCGTCAGGTTTTCATTGTGGCGCAGGATTTTCCAGGGCTGCCGCTCCAGGCCGTAGCGCTCCAGGGCCCGGAGGATCATCTCCTCCCGGTTCCAGGTCACCGGAAATATTCCACAGCGGCCCGGAACATCTGAATGTCATAGTTTCCGGGGACGTTGCGGTAGAGATTGGAGCCCCACCGCTCGCTGTGGCCCATCTTGCCGAACACCCGGCCGTCAGGGGAGGTAATGCCCTCGATGGCGTAGGCGGAGCCGTTGGGATTGCAGCGGATGTCCATGGTGGCGTCGCCTGCCAGATCCACATACTGGGTGGCGATCTGTCCGTTTTCCGCCAGCTGCCGGATCAGCTCTTCGCTTGCCAGGAACCGGCCCTCGCCGTGGGAGATGGGCACGTTGTAGACCTGGCCCACCTGGGTCCGGGCCAGCCAGGGGGACTTGTTGGAGGCGATCCGGGTGCGGACGATCCGGCTCTGGTGCCGGGCGATGGTGTTGAAGGTCAGGGTGGGGCAGTTTTCATCGGTGTCGATGATTTTTCCGTAGGGCACCAGACCCAGCTTGATCAGGGCCTGGAAGCCGTTGCAGACGCCGCACATCAGCCCGTCTCGGTTTTCCAGCAGATCTGTGATTCCCTCCTTCACTGCGGCGTTGCGGAAGAAAGCGGTGATAAATTTGCCGCTGCCGTCAGGCTCGTCGCCGCCGGAGAAGCCGCCGGGGACAAAAACCATCTGGGCCGATTTCAGCGCCTGGGCAAATTCCTCCACGCTGCGCTGGATGCCGGCGGCGGTGCGATTCCTTACCACAAAGATCTCCGGCTCCGCCCCGGCGTCCGCCATGGCCTTGGCGGAGTCATATTCGCAGTTGGTGCCGGGGAAGGCGGGGATCAGCACCTTGGGCCGGGCGGACTTCACTGCCGGGGTCTTCCGCTTTGACGCCGTATAGGCGAAATTCTCCACCGGGCCGGAGGATGGAATGTTGCAGGCGTAGACGCTCTCCAGCTTGCCCTCATAGTCCCGCTCCAGCGCCTCCAGGGAAAGCGCCTCTCCGCCCCGGGCGATGTGCCCGGCGGCGGTGGTGACGCCCAGTATCGTCCCCACCGGCTCCTCCCCTGCCAGCTCCAGCACAAAGCCGCCGTAGGCATAGCAAAAAAGGGTATTCAGGGACACGCTTTCCTCCAGCTCCACGCCGATGCCGTTGCCCATGGCCATCTTGACCAGTGCTTCGGCGCAGCCGCCCATGCCGGGGGTATAGCAGGCCAGGGCCCGGCCACTGTGGAGAAGCTGCGTCACCGTCTCAAAGTTTTTCAACAGAGACGCCGTCACCGGAAGGCCGTTTTCGTCATATTCCGGCAGCAGCAGGCAGACCCGGTGCCCCGCCCCCTTGAACTCGGGAGACACCGCCTCCTGGGCTTTGCCGGTGGTCACGGCGAAGGAGACCAGGGTGGGCGGCACGTCCAAATGCTCAAAGGTGCCGCTCATGGAGTCCTTGCCGCCGATAGCCGCCACGCCCAGCTCCATCTGGGCCCGGTAGGCCCCCAGCAGGGCCGCCAGCGGCTGGCCCCAGCGGGCGGGGTCCTTCCCCAACCGGGGGAAATACTCCTGGAAGGTCAGATACACGTCCTCAAAGGACGCGCCGGAGGCGATCAGCTTGCTCACGGACTCGATCACGGCCAGGTACGCCCCGTGGTAGGGGCTTTTTTCGGTGATAAAGGGATTGTAGCCCCAGGACATGAAGGAGCTGTCGTCAGTGTGGCCCTTTTCCACGGAAATTTTCTGGACCATGGCCTGGATGGGGGTCAGCTGCCGCTTGCCACCGAAGGGCATCAGCACCGTCCCCGCGCCGATGGTGGAATCGAACCGTTCCGACAATCCCCGCTTGGAGCAGATGTTGAGATCGTTTACTAGATTAACATAATTTTCCGTAAAGCCGCCGGTTACCTTCTTTTTCCAGTCCTCGGCCGCCTTGGGCGCGGCGGTGATGTGCTTTTCCGCGCCGTTGGAGTCTAGAAACTCCCGGCTCACGTCCACAATGGTCTCCCCGTTCCAGCGCATGACCAGCCGGGGCTCCCGGGTGACCACCGCCACCTGGGTGGCCTGGAGATTTTCCCGCTCCGCCAGGGTCAGGAACGCCGCCGCGTCCTCCGGGGCCACCACCACCGCCATCCGCTCCTGGGATTCAGAAATGGCCAGCTCCGTGCCGTCCAGGCCGTCATACTTCTTGGGCACCGCGTTCAGGTCGATGTCCAGCCCGTCGGCCAGCTCGCCGATGGCCACGGACACGCCGCCGGCGCCAAAGTCGTTACACCGCTTGATCATCCGGCTGGCCGCCGGGTTCCGGAACAGCCGCTGGAGCTTCCGCTCCTCCGGGGCGTTGCCCTTCTGAACCTCCGCGCCGCAGGTGGAGAGGGACTGGGCGGTGTGGGATTTGGAGGAACCGGTGGCGCCGCCGCAGCCGTCCCGGCCGGTGCCGCCGCCTAAGAGCAGCACCACGTCTCCCGGCTCCGGCCGCTCCCGGCGGACGTTCTTTTCAGGCGCCGCCGCGATCACCGCGCCGATCTCCAGCCGCTTGGCGGCATAGCCCGGATGGTACAGCTCGTCCACAATGCCGGTGGCCAGGCCGATCTGGTTGCCGTAGGAGGAATAACCGGCGGCGGCGGTGGTGACAATCTTCCGCTGGGGCAGCTTCCCGGGAAGGGTCTGCTCCACCGGGGTCAGGGGGTCCGCCGCGCCGGTAAGGCGCATGGCGCCGTACACATAGGCCCGCCCGGACAGGGGGTCCCGGATGGCGCCGCCGATACAGGTGGCCGCGCCGCCGAAGGGCTCGATCTCTGTGGGGTGGTTGTGAGTCTCGTTTTTGAACAGGAGCAGCCAGGGCTCCTTCTGCCCGTCCACCTCCACCTCCATTTTCACGGTACAGGCGTTGATCTCCTCGGACTCGTCCAGCTTCGGCAGCTTCCCGGCTTTGGCCAGGGCCTTTCCGGCGATAGTGCCCAGGTCCATGAGGCAGATGGGCTTTTCCTCCCGGCCCAGGGCCTTCCGGGTGGCCAGGTAGTCTTCATAGGCCTCCTGGAGCAGCGGGTCCTGGAAGGTCACGCCGTCGATGATGGTGTGGAAGGTGGTGTGCCGGCAGTGGTCGGACCAGTAGGTGTCGATCATCCGGATCTCGGTGATGGTGGGGTCCCGGCCCTCCTTCTGGAAATAGGTCTGGCAGAAGGCCACGTCGCCCAAATCCATGGCCAGGCCGTACTCGGTGAGAAACGCCTCCAACCCCGCCTGGTCCAGTGCGGTAAAGCCCTCCAAGGTCTTGACCTTGGTGGGGATGGCGTAGTCCTGCCGGAGGGTCTCCGGCTTTTCCAGACTGGCCTCCCGGGCCTCCACCGGGTTGATGACGTATTTTTTGATGGCGGTCCGGTCCTCCGGGGAAAGGGAGCCGTACAGGGCGTAGACCTTGGCGGAGTGGACCGTGGGCCGCTCCCCCTGGGACAGGATCTGCACGCACTGGGCGGCGGAATCCGCCCGCTGGTCAAACTGGCCCGGCAGGTACTCCACCGCGAACACCGTCGCGCCGGGGGCCTCCAACTCCTCCGTGACCAGATCCAGCTGGGGCTCGGAAAAGACGGTCCCCACGGCGTAGTCAAACAGCTCCCGGGAGATGCCCTCCACGTCGTAGCGGTTAAAAAGCCGCACCCGCTCCAGGCCGGTCACGCCCAGCAGGCTCCGGGCGTCGGACAGCAGGGCGTTGGCCTCCAGGGCAAGCGCCGGCTTCTTTTCCACAAATATCCGATAGACCATGACTACCTCCCCGCTTTCAGCGCCCGGGCGCCGATGTCCCGGCGGCAGAAGGCGTTTTCAAAATGGATGGTGTCCGCCAGGGCGTAGGCGCTTTCGATGGCTCCCTCCAGAGTGTCCCCAAGGGCGGTGACGCCCAGGACCCGGCCGCCGTTCGTCACCAGGCGGCCGTCCTTTTTCCCAGCGCCCGCGATAAACACATGCTTTTCCGCTTCCGCCGGGATCTCCAGGGGGAAGCCCTTTTCATAGTGCTTGGGATAGCCCTTGGACGCCAGGATCACGCAGCAGGCGTATTGGTCGGAGAATTTGACTTCCGTCTCCGCCAGGCGGCCGTAGGTGGTGGCGAGCATGACGGTGAGCAGGTCGCTTTCCAGCAGGGGTAGCACCACCTGGGTCTCCGGGTCGCCGAAGCGGCAGTTGTACTCAATAACCTTGGGCCCGTCGGGGGTGATCATCAGCCCGAAGTACAGGCAGCCCCGGAAGGTCCGGCCTTCGACGTTCATGGCCTGAATGGTGGGCAGGAAGATCTCCTTCATGCACCGCTCCGCCACGGCAGGGGTGTAGTAGGGATTGGGGGCCACGGTGCCCATGCCCCCGGTGTTGGGGCCCAGGTCCCCGTCCAGGGCCCGCTTGTGGTCCATGGAGGAGATCATGGGCTTAACGGTCTTGCCGTCGGTAAAGGCCAGGACGGACACCTCCGGCCCGGTGAGAAATTCCTCGATGACAATGTGCTCCCCGCTTTTGCCGAAGACCTTATCCGCCATCATGGAGCGGACAGCCTCCTCCGCCTCTTGCCGGTTCTGGGCGATGATCACGCCCTTGCCCAGGGCCAGGCCGTCGGCCTTCACCACCGTGGGCAGCGGCGCGGTGCGGACGTAGGCCAGGGCGGACTCCAGATCGGAGAAGGTCTCATACCGGGCGGTGGGGATGCCGTATTTTTTCATCAGCTCTTTGGCAAAGACCTTGCTGCCCTCAATGATGGCAGCGCCCGCCCTAGGGCCGAAGCAGGGGATCCCCTGCTCTTCTAAAGCGTCCACCGCCCCCAGCACCAGCGGATCGTCCGGGGCCACCACGGCGTAGTCGATCTTCGTTTTCACGGCAAAGTCCACAATGGCGGGGATGTCCTTGGCGCTAATGTTCACGCAGACGGCATCCTTTTCCATTCCGGCGTTGCCGGGCAGGACGTAAATTTCCTCCACCTGGGGATTTTTCTTCAGACTCTTGACGATGGCGTGCTCCCGGCCGCCGCCGCCCACAACCAGCAGCTTCATGGCGCCCTCCTTAGTGGTGGAACAGCCGCATGCCGGTGAAGGCCATGACGACCCCGTTCCGGTTGCAGCAGTCGATGACCAGATCATCCCGGATGGAGCCGCCGGGCTGGGCGATGTAGCGCACACCGCTGCGGCAGGCCCGTTGGACGTTGTCCGCAAAGGGGAAGAAGGCGTCGGAGGCCAGGGAAACATCCAGGAAGCCCGCCAGCCACTCCCGTTTCTCCTCGGGCGTCAGGGGCTCGGGACGATGGGTAAAGTATTTGGGCCAGTTCTCCTCGGCGCAGACATCCTCCTCGTTGCCGTTGATATAACCGTCCACCAAATTGTCCCGCTCCGGACGGCTGATGGTGGGCAGGTACGGCAGATCCAGGACCTTGGGATGCTGGCGCAGCAGGAAGGTGTCGGCCTTGTTCCCCGCCAGGCGGGTGCAGTGGATCCGGGACTGCTGCCCCGCCCCCACGCCGATGGCCTGTCCGTTGAAGGCGTAGGCCACGGAGTTGGACTGGGTGTATTTCAGAGTGATCAGGGCAACGAGCAGGTCCCGGACGGCGGTAACGGGCATCTCCTTGTTCTTGGTGACGATGTTTTCCAGCAGGCCCTTGTGAATTTTGAAGTTGTTCCGGCCCTGCTGGAAGGTGACGCCGTAGACCTGCTTGCGCTCTATGGGGTCGGGGACGTAGTTCGGGTCGATCTGGACGATGTTGTAGTTGCCCTTCCGCTTGGTCTTTAAAATCTCCAGGGCCTCCGGGGTGTAGCCTGGGGCGATGACGCCGTCGGAGACCTCCCGCTGGAGGACCTTGGCGGTAGCGGCGTCGCAGACGTCGGACAGGGCCGCCCAGTCGCCGAAGGAGCTGAGCCGGTCGGTGCCCCGGGCCATGGCGTAGGCCCGCGCCAGAGGACTGCTGTCCAGCTCCGGCAGATCGTCTACAAAGCAGGCACGCTTCAGAGGCAGGGGCATTTGCAGCCCCACGGCGGCGGAGGTGGGCGAGACGTGCTTAAAGGACGCGGCGGCGGGCCGGTCCAGGCCAAGATCCAGCATGGCCTCCCGCAGCTCCTTCACCAGCTGGTAGCTGTTGAAGGCGTCCAGGAAGTTGATGTAGCCCGGACGGCCGGAGAGGACCTGGATGGGCAGCTCCCCCCCGTTTTCCATATAGATTTTCGCGGGTTTTTGGTTGGGGTTGCATCCATATTTGAGCTCTAATTCTGTCATAACTTTGCATCCTCCTTACCGGTTTTTGTTCACCATGCGGTTTTGGGCCTCCATGGTCTTGGGGTCGAGATACCGAACATACAGGGAAATGCGGTTGTTTTCATCCAGGGCGTCCCAGATCTGGCGGGTAAACTCGTCGATGTCCTCCGGGACGGCCACCCGCTCCGGCTCCCCCTGGAAGGTGGGGATGGGGTTTCCGTCCTGGACGTAGGTGTGGAGAAAATGCCCCAGGCCCGGCAGGGCGGCGTAGGAATAGGTAAACCGGTTGCAGGCGGTGCCCTCCGGGTCGGCGCTCTTGAGAATGTTCATTTCGTAGGTGAAGTCCCCGTCTTCAAAGGTCAGCATCCCGCTGATCCGGGGGGTAAAATTGGGCGGGTCCGGTTCAAACTGCCGGGTCGTCAGCGCTTTTGTAAAGCACTTTCCGGCCTGGAGGGCCTTGTAGATGGTGTCGGTCTGGTCGCCGTTGGTGACGATGAGCTTGTTTTCATACTGCCGGATGGCGGCGTAGATGATGAGGCTGGGGTCCTCCACCTTGCTGGGGTCAAAGGGCTCCGTGAACACCGCCCCGTCCCGCTCGGCAAAAACGCGGTTCCGGCTGTTGGCGCTGCGGCCCATGATGAAATAGGCGGCGCAGGCCCGCCCGCTGGGCGTCTTCCCGATGAGAATTCCCCGGCCGGGGTAGGTATTTCCCGCCAGCCGCTCCTGAATGGTCTCGATGCCGTAAATATTCATGCTTCGTTCCTTTCTGTCAGCTTTTGACACACCATTTCCACCGCGGCGGGGAGAATTTTCCACTCCGCCAGCCGCATCACCCGTTTTTGCAGCGTCTCCGGGGTGTCGTTCTCCCGGACGGACACCGCCTTCTGCATGAGAATTTCGCCCCCGTCGGGGATCTCGTTGACATAGTGGACCGTGGCGCCGGTAACCTTGACACCCTTTTTCAGCGCCTCCTCATGGACCCGCAGCCCATAGTACCCCGCCCCGCAGAAGGACGGGATCAGGGAGGGATGGATGTTCAGGATTCGCTTGGGATACCGGCTTGTAAAATCCTCGCTCAAAATCGCCAGGAACCCGGCCAGAACCACCAGATCGATCTCCTGTTTCTCCAGGGTCTCACGGATCGCCGCCTCAAAGGCCGCCTGGCTCCCCAGCTCCTTTTTCACGATGGTCCGGGTGGGGATTCCCGCCTTTTTCGCCCGCTCCAGGGCATAGGCCCCGGCGTTGTTGGAGATGACCAGCTGAATTTCGCCGCTGTGGAGCAGCCCCCGGTTCTGGGCGCCGATCAGCGCCTGCAAATTGGTGCCGCCGCCGGAGACCAGCACGGCGATCCGGGCTTTTTTCTCGCTCATGGCCGCCTCCTACACCAGGATCAGCTTGTCCTGGGAAGGCACGATGACGCCCATCGTATAGGCGTCCACGCCGGCCTGCCGGAGAATGGACAGGGCCTGCTCCTGGTCTTCCTTGGCCACCACAACGCTCATGCCCACGCCCATGTTGAAGGTGTTGAACATCTCCCGCTGGGGAATATTCCCCCGTTTCGCGACCAGGTCGAAAATCGGCGGGGTGCGGACAGCGCTTTTCTCGATCTTGGCCCCCAGGCCGTCGGGGATGCTTCTGGGGATGTTCTCATAGAAGCCGCCGCCGGTGATGTGGGAAATCCCCTTCACCCGCACCTGCTCCAGCAGGGCCAAAACCGGCTTGACGTAGATTTTGGTGGGAGCAAGCAGCGTTTCTCCCAGGGACTTGCCGCCCAGCTCCGGGACCGGGGCGTTCAGGTCCGCCCGCTCCACGTCCAGGACCTTCCGCACCAGGGAAAAGCCGTTGGAGTGGACCCCGGAGGACGGCAGAGCCAGGACCACATCCCCGGCCTCCATTTTGGTATTGTCGATGATGTTTTCTTTGTCCACGACGCCCACGGCGAAGCCGGCCAGGTCGTACTCCTCCTCAGGCATCAGGCCCGGATGCTCCGCCGTCTCCCCGCCGATGAGGGCGCAGCCGGACTGGACGCAGCCCTCGGCCACGCCGCCGACGATGGCGGCGATTTTCTCCGGGAAGTTCCGCCCGCAAGCAATGTAGTCCAGGAAAAATAACGGCTTTGCTCCGCAGCAGATGATGTCGTTGACGCACATGGCCACGCAGTCGATACCCACGGTGTCATGCTTGTTTAGCAAAAAGGCCAGCTTCAGCTTGGTGCCCACCCCGTCGGTGCCGCTGACCAGCACCGGCTGCTTCATCCCGGCGGGCGGCTCAAACAGGCCCCCAAAGCCCCCCACGTCGGAGCAGACCCCCGGGGTCATGGTCCGGGCAATGTGGGATTTCATCAGCTCCACAGCCTTGTAGCCGGCGGTGATGTCCACCCCGGCGGCGGCGTAGCTCTCCGATCTCGATTCCAGGTTCATAGACTACTCCTTTCCGTCCCAGCAGTAGGTACACAGCTTGCATTTGTCCAGCCCGATGGCCTCCACGATGCCGTCCAGGGTCTGGAATTCCAGGGAAGCGAAGTGGAATTTGTCGCAAATGGCCTGGCGCAGCTTCTTGCCCCGCTCCGTCCGGCCGTCGGCGTATTCCTCGATATGATTCAGGCCCTCCTCCCCTTCCAGCTCCACCATCACCCGGCGGGCGATCAGCTCCATGTCGCTGGTGGCCCGGGAGAAGTTCAGGTATTTGCACCCATACATGATGGGCGGGCAGGCGGAGCGCATATGCACCGCCTTGGCGCCGTTGGCGTAGAGGAAATCCACTGTCTCCTTGAGCTGGGTGCCCCGGACGATGGAATCGTCCACGAACAGCAGCTCCTTGTCCTGGATCAGCTCCCGGACCGGGATCTGCTTCATTTTGGCAATCTCGTTCCGCTCGGACTGATGGGCGGGCATAAAGCTCCTTGACCAGGTGGGGGTGTATTTGATGAAGGCCCGGGCAAAGGGAATCCCGCTTTCCTGGGCGTAGCCAATGGCGTGGGGCGTGCCGGAATCCGGGACGCCGCCCACATAGTCCACCGGGGGCTCCGCTCCCGTCTCCCGGTCGTTTTGGGCCATGATCTCGCCGTTGCGGTAACGCATGATCTCCACGTTGACCCCTTCGTAGCAGGAGGTGGGATAGCCATAGTAGCTCCACAAAAAGGCGCAGATGCGCATCTTGTCCCCCGGGGGCGACAGCTGGGTGATCCCCTCGGGCCGCAGCTCCACGATCTCCCCGGGGCCCAGCTCCCGCTCCTTCTCATAGCCCAGCTTCAGGAAAGCGAAGTCCTCCATGCTCACGCTGTAACCGTCCTCGTTCCGGCCGATCTGGACCGGCAGACGACCCAGCTTGTCCCGGGCGGCGATCATGCTGCCGTCGTCCCGGAGAATCAAAATGGAGGCGGTGCCCTGGATCTGCTCCTGGGCAAAGAGAATGCCCTCCACAAAGCTGTCCTTCTGATTGATCAGGGCGGCGGCCAGCTCGGTGGTGTTCACCTGGCCGCCGGTCATGGCGTCGAAGTGGCCGCCGCTGGAAAGCAGATACTTGTCGATCAGTTCATCCGCGTTGTGGATGATCCCCACGGTGCAGATGGCGTAGGTCCCCAACCGGGAGCGGATCATCATGGGCTGGGGATGGGTGTCGCTGATGCAGCCAATGGCGGCGGTGCCCTTCATCCGTTGGCCGATGCGCTCGAATTTGGTGCGGAAGGGGGCGTTTTCAATGTTGTGAATCTCCCGCTGCAAGCCGATCTCCGGATCCCAGGCGGCCATGCCGCCCCGCCGGGTGCCCAGGTGAGAGTGGTAGTCCACGCCGAAGAACACATCCATCAGGCAGCTACTCCGGGATGTGATGCCAAAAAATCCTCCCATGGCGGCCTCCTTACAGCTTTTCTAAGACGGACGCATCCTTGGCAAGGACCTTTTCCCCGTCCAGGCGGCGCTTTTCGTTCAGCTTTTCCGCCAAGGCCCCATCCTCCACCGCCAGGATCTGGGCGGCCAGCAGGGCGGCGTTGGCCCCGCCGTCGATGGCCACGGTGGCCACGGGGATACCGGTGGGCATCTGGACGGTGGACAGGAGGGCGTCCAGCCCGTCCAGGTTGGCGCCCCGGCAGGGAATGCCGATGACGGGCAGGGTGGTGTTGGCGGCCAGGGCCCCCGCCAGGTGGGCCGCCATGCCGGCGGCGGCGATGATCGCCCCGAAGCCGTTGTCCCGGGCGCCCTTGGCAAAGGCCGCGGCGGCCTCCGGGGTCCGGTGGGCGGAATAGATATGTACCTCAAAGGGGATGTCCAGGCCCTTCAAGGTGTCGGTTGCCTTGCGGATGATGGGCAGGTCGCTGTCGCTGCCCATGACGATGCCGATTTTCTTCATGCGGTTCCTCCAAAATAAGATATGACAAAGAAAAAAGGGCACACTTGACCACGCAATGGTAAATGTGCCCAGACGGTGGCTGCCTCCGCGCCACAGTGGTGCCCCACGATCCCGTCAAAATATGGGACGGTTTGCAAATCCACAAGAATTTTAACAGACCAATCCCTCGGTGTCAAGCCAAACCGAGGCATTTTCGCCATTTTTCCCTTTTGACCCCAATTCTCTCCCGGGGCGTATTCAATTTTGTGGATATTTTCACCGAGGGAACTCCTCCACGTCCAGATCCCGGAAGGGATAGACCCGCTGCCAGCCGTCGGCGGTCCGCTGAATGGAGCTGCGGTGGCTTGACAGCAGCCGGACCAGGTCATACACGTCAATCCAGATCTCGGAATTGCACTCCTTCTGCTTTTCATCAAAAATCAGCTGCAAACCAAAATGGAGGTGGACCGTTTCGATATTGTTGGTGTTTTCCTTGTCGGAGTAGCCGGTGCGGCCCATGAAGCCGATCAGGTCCCCCGCCTGGACCACGTCCCCCACCTGCAACCCCGGGGCGAAGGGGTGATCCTTCTGCAAATGGGCATAGTAATAGTACCGCCGGGAGTCCCCCGAGCGGATGCCCACCCGCCAGCCGCCGTACCGGTTCCAGCCCATGGCCTCCACGATGCCCCCCTCCACCGCCACGATGGGGGTGCCCAGGGCGCCCATTAAATCGTTGCCTAGGTGCTTCCGGGCAAAGCCGAAGGACCGGCTGACGCCGAAATCGTCGCAGTGGCTGTACCCGTACCCGGCGGCCACGGGAGAAAAGGCCTTGAGCCCGTAGGCGGGCTTCCACTCCTCCCCTGCCTGGATGGCGAAGCTGCCCAGCAGTCCTCCCAGGGCGGCGTCGTAGGCGGCGTGGTAATAGTCGTAGTATTTATAAAGCGCCCCCAGCAGCTCCTCCGGGGACCGGTCTCCTTCTAAGTCCTTCGCCGCCTGTTTGACGGAAGCCAGGCCGCATTTTCCCCCGGTCCGGCAGGCCGCCAGGGCCAGAATGTCGATCCAGGACAGGTGCTTTTCCTGATCAAAGGTCTCGATGTCCCGGTCCATGGCGTATTTCAGCGCCTCGTAGGGCGGCTGAAAATCCACCCACCGGATGGCCTGGGCCTGGGCCGGCGCCGCCGTTAGCATCAGCGCCAGCAGCAAAGAAAAAATCCGCCGCGGCATATCCCTCACCTCTCGGTTTAGAATATCCCGCGGCGGAAGCCGTTACTCCATGTAAAATCAGGAAAGATCCTGCCGGATTCCCTTGGCGATCCGGTAAATATCCTCCATGGAGGAAATGTCGGAGATCTGGGCCTTGTAATACCCGCTGTGGGCCACGCCCCGGAGATACCAGGCAAAGTGCTTCCGGGCCTCCAGGCAGGCGATCCGCTCCCCCTTGTCCGTCCGTGCAAGCTCAAACTGCCGCACCGCCGTATCCACCCGCTGTGCCAGGGGTGGCCGGGCGGAAACCGGCTCCCCGGCCAGGGTTGCCCGAATTTCCGTGAAGACCCAGGGGTCCCCAAAGGAGGCCCGGCCGATCATCAGCCCGTCGGCCCCGGTGCGGGCCAGGCACCGAAGAGCGGTCTCCCCGTCCACAATATCGCCGTTGGCGATCACGGGAATGGAGAGCCGGGCCTTGACCTTTCCGATCAGGTCATAGTCCGCCCGGCCGGAATAAAGCATGGCCCGGGTTCGGCCGTGGACCGTCACCAGATCGGCGCCGCTGTCCTCCATCCGCTGGGCAAAGTCCACCACGTTCAGGCTCCCCCGGTCCCAGCCCAGGCGGCACTTCACCGTCACAGGGACCTTTACCGCCCCCTTCACCGCCGCCACGATTTTTCCCGCCAGAACCGGGTCCTTCATCAGGCCACAGCCGTCGCCATTGTTCGCCACCTTTGGCATGGGGCAGCCCATGTTGAGATCGATAAAGTCGCAGCCGGAAATTTCCAGGGCCAGCTGGGCCCCCCGGGCCATGATCTCCGGGTCGTTTCCGAAGATCTGGGCCCCGCAGAGCCCTGCCGGCGTTTTTTTCAGCAACGCCGCGCTCTTTTTGTCCTGATAGTTGAGGGCTCGGGAGGAGACCATCTCCGTCGCCGTCCCGTCGGCCCCCAACTCCTGGCAGATCTGCCGGAAGGCCCAGTCCGTCACCCCCGCCATGGGGGCCAAAAACAGCGGCATTTCCAATTCAAATCCGCCCAGGCGCACCGGTCATCCCTCCCTAACATTTGGGAGTATTCTATCACATCTTGGCGCCTAAGTCAAATCAGAACCGTCAGAAGCCAAATGACGCCCATCACCAGGGCGCCTCCCACGGCCCACACCGGTCCGGCCCAGAGGACCGGCCGCTTTTTCCGGGCCGGGTCGCGGATAAGGCGCTTCGCTTCCTTCAAAAGCGCCTCGTCGGTGACGCCCTCCCGGCCCACGGCCTCGTCCTTGAGAATGAAAATGGCCTGCTCAAACAGCTCCGGCTCCGGAGAATGTACCACGATCACCTGCCGGGATACCCCTTTGACCATGCTGACCGCCTCCTTTTGGCCATAGGATTCCCCCTTGGAAATCTTTTCATACCGAAAAATTGCCGGACTCCCAGCGAAGCCCGGCAAAAGTTCGATTTAGATTTACATAATATAGCTCGCCGCATTGATGCAGTCCGTATCCGGGCCCTCCGGCTCGGACTGCTGGGACTGCTGGCCGATCTGGGGCACGTCCTCGCACACCGCCGCCACCGCGTCCTCCTGCTCCGGGGCGCACCGGACCGCGGCGCAGTCCTCGATCCGCAGTCGCTCCAAAATCAGCTTCTTGTCCACATCCGGGTCGATGACCACCTCCGCGCAGTCCTCGATTCGCAGCCCATTGGGACTGTTCTCCAGCAACCACTGGGTCAGCCGTACCTTGGTCATGTCCTCGATTACCCGGCCCCGGTCTTTCTTGGGGCGTAGCAGCTTCACATCCCCATCAATCTCCGCCTTTTCCAGCAGCAGATCCCGCAGCTCCGGCGGCACCTGGACATCTCCCCGGATGTGAAGATATCCGGCGTTTCGCAGGAACGCCTTCCCCTCCGGCTTCACCACCACGTCCCCCAGGATGTAGAGCTTAGTCCCGTACCGCTTTTCCGTCACCTCGTCCAGCGCCAGGTCGTCCAGCGCCACCTTGGTCCCGTCGGGCACCGGCACCAGCTCCGCCCGCTCGTCGATCAGGGGGAGCAGCGCCTCCAGCAGGCCCTCCGCCACCAGCGCCTCCTCCGTCTGGAACCGGGCCCCCTTGGCGGCCAGCACCGCCGGGTCCAGCTTGGGGTCCACAAAGATCATCCGCTTGGCGGACCAATAGAGGGCGTTCTTGGCCCGAAGGACAAAGGGCCGGTCGATCACCGCCGACCGCTTTAGGACGATGGCACCGTCGGGGTAGCAGGTGGTCGAGCCGTTGATCTGAAACCGGCCCAGATAGCCCGCCATACTCTCCGGGCAGCGGATGGAGCCGTTGACTGTGCCCCCCACATACTGCTCCAGAATTTCCTCCGTCCCCACCTCGATCTCTAAAGATCCGTTGACCAGCAGGAACCGCTTTTCCTTGGGAATGGGCCCGTCCCGGCGGATGGTCCCCTCCCCATTGACGATCTGGGCCTCCACATCTTCCGGCACCACCGTCACCCCGGCGGTGTTGAGCGCCACCCGGTACTTCGCCAGCAGCGCCTGGCTCCGGGGCGACACCAGGACGGACGCGGCGTTGACCGTGATTTTCTCATACGCCGCCAGTGTCTCCTCGGAGACGTTCCGGGCGTCGCAAAGCGCGCAGTTGATTTTCAGTTGTTTTCCCATTTTTTGCATCCTCCTTGATAATCGGGGGCAAGCCATTTGCGGAGTGCCTTGGCCGACCGGCTCAGCTTGGCCCGGACGGTTCCGGCGGGGAGGCCGTACAGCTCCGCCAGCTCCCGGGCGGTGTACCCCTCCAGATACCGCAGGCGGAACATCGTACGGTCCGGCTCCGGCAGCCGTGCCAGGAGCAGCTCGGTCTCCACTCCCCCGTAGCCCGGCTCCTCGACTGCGGCATCCTCCTCCAGAGGAAGGCTGGCTTCCTCCAGGACCCGCCGCCGGTGCCGGTCGATGGCCAGGTTCTTCACCGTCCGATACAACCAGGCCCGCTTCTGGGCGGGGCCCAGGTCCAGGAAGCCGTCCCCGGCCTGCAGGGCCTTCAAAAAGGTCTCCTGGGCCAGATCGTCCGCTTCCTCGCCCCAGGCCCGGCGGCAGTAGGCTGCCAGCTCCGGATAGAGCCTTTGGTACAGCTCCTCCCACATTGGCTTTCCCTCCCTTCTGCTTGGATAACGAACGGGGCGGGAAAAGTGCTGCAAAAATTTTTACCGGCCGTCCATGTGGGGCCTGCCTTGGAAAAACGCGCCCTCTAATTCCGCTCCTTGGGCCGCTTGTACCGCCCCTGGGGCTCCCAGGCCGGCAAGGGATAGCGCTGCATGGCACCGAAGATCCGCTCCTTTAACTCCGGGTAGCGCTGGCTCAGCTGGAAGATCAGCTCCTTGGTCTCCTCCCGCTTGGTGTGCTTATCCACAGGACAGTGGTTTTTCGCCACCGGCAGCCCCCGCTCCCCGGCAAAGTGGGCAATGGTCTGCTCATGGATATAGAGCATTGGGCGAATTTGGATGATTCCCGTCCGGTCCAGATGGGTCACCGGCTGGAAGCAGCTGATCCGTCCCTCATAGAGCAGGGACATGAGGAAGGTCTCCACGGCATCGTCATAGTGATGGCCCAGGGCCAGCTTGTTGCACCCATGGTCCAGCAGCGCCTGGTCCAGGGCCCCCCGGCGCATTTTGGCGCACATGGAGCAGGGGTTCTTTTCCTTTCTATACTGGAAGATCACCGGCCCGATCTGGGTCTCCACCCGGGCGTAGGGCACCTCCAGCTCCCGGCACAATGTCCGCAGGCCCTCGTCCTCCAGGCCCAGCCCCATGTCGATGGTAATGGCCTCCAGGGAAAAGGGCCGGTCATAGTATTTTTGCAGTTCCCGCAGCAGCACCAGAAGCGTCATGGAGTCCTTCCCCCCGGACAGGCCCACGGCGATCCGGTCCCCGGCGTCGATCATGTGATAATCCTCCACGCAGCGGCGGAGCATCCCCACCAGCTTTTGCACGGCACATTCCCCCAAAGTGAAAAATAGAAAGTGAGTATTCAAGAGCATTTCAGCGAAAAATAAAGTATTTTTGAGCGAATCCCGCTTTTTAGAAAAAAGTAGTTGACAAATTTCTTCCTTTGTGATATAAAAGGGAGGCGTCTGGGGCGATTATACCGCCTCAGCCTGGATTTGTCAAATTTTTACCGATATCGGAGGAACGCATATGTCCAGTACACTCGCAAAGAAGGAGACCGTAGAGCGCAAGTGGTACGTCCTCGATGCCGCCGGGAAGCCCCTGGGCCGCACCGCCGTCGTTGCCGCCAAGCTGCTGCGGGGCAAGCACAAGGTGGATTTCACCCCCAACGTGGACTGCGGTGACTACGTCATCATCATCAACACCGACAAGGCCGTTCTCACCGGCCGCAAGAGCGAGCAGAAGCTCTACCGCCGGGTGTCCGGTTGGATCGGCGGCATGAAGGAGACCAAGGCCCGCATCATGATGGAGACCCGCTCCGACCACGCCATGGAGCTGGCGGTCAAGGGCATGCTCCCCAAGAACACTCTGGGCCGCGGCTGCCTGACCCGCCTGCATCTGTACAAGGGCGGCGAGCATCCCCATGCCGCCCAGAAGCCCGAAGCATGGACCCTGGACTGATTTGGAGGTAATGTAAGATGTACGAGAGCAAGCAGAAGTATAGCTACGGCACCGGCCGCCGGAAGTCCTCCGTGGCCCGGGTCCGGGTGTATGAAAACGGCACCGGCAGCATCACCGTCAATGGCCGGGACATCGAGGAATATTTTGGCCTGGATACTTTGAAGCTGATTGCCCGTCAGCCCCTGATGGTCACCGACACCCTGGGGAAAGTGGATGTGGTAGTCACTGTGGCCGGCGGCGGCGTCACCGGTCAGGCCGGCGCCATCCGGCACGGCATCGCCCGGGCGCTGCTGGGCGTGAACCCCGAATTCCGTCCCGCTCTGAAGGCCGCCGGATTCCTAACCCGGGACCCCAGAATGAAGGAACGGAAGAAGTACGGCCTCAAAGCCGCCCGTCGCGCTCCGCAGTTCAGCAAGCGTTAACGAAACGCGAAAATTCAATCAAAACAATTCAAAAACCCCGAAAACAAGCCGTTTTCGGGGTTTTTCTATAATCTTTCCCGCTGATTCGGTTTCACTGATTTTCGCCGAATCCCACCGAATTTGACCCTGTTTCTATGTGATAATAATGGGGCAACCAGCCTTTTTTCGCCCCTAATGTGATAATAAATGGGGCAACCAAGAGCGAAAATCGAAGCGTTTTCGGACGGCAGTTTCATTCCTGCTCACTGCTTGTTTTTTTCTGAAAAATGATTTGATGGGGATGAGCTGATTTGACCGAATCTGACACAACGGAATATAGTTTATAAGCTGTTCCCCTTTCAAAACTACATAACGACCATTTGACGAAAGCCGTTTATGGATAACGCGCTGGAGGGCTTTGAAACAAAGCTCTCCGCTGTGCGGGAGGAACTGGCCGACACAGAAAAGCAGCTTGCCAGCGCCCGTGAGGAACTTTCTGCGCCATTTGCCAAGGAAGATGAACTGACGGCAAAGGAGGCGCGGCTAAAGGAACTCAATATCCTTTTGAACATGGATCAGAAGGACCGCTCTCTGCTGGATGATGAGCCTGAGGAAGAAAGCCCGGAACGGCAGCGCCCGCGCGACTTTGAACGATAACAAGAACGGAGGAATTGCAATGACCAACG
>CANQFY010000033.1 GCA_947600025.1 uncultured Oscillospiraceae bacterium | reverse complement strand
ACCCGGCTGGAATTTGTGCGGCTCATCGACCGGTACGGCCTCCGGGGCGCGGAGCAGGAGGCCCCGCCGGAGGAGATCAAGACGCCGGAGCTTCCTCGGAAGGACGCGCCGCCCGCTCCGGGGACAGCCTGCGCCGTGTATCTGGCGCCCGACGGCAGCTTGGGCCTTGCCTGGGCCAACGGATGCTGCGTCCTGACGCCTATGGAGGCGCCCGCCGCGGCCTCTGTCCTTGCCGCCCCGGTGGGACACACCGTTCATATGCTCAAGGAGACTCTCCACCGGCTGGACAGCCTGGGCATGACCCTGGGCGGCTGGCAGTTTGATACCGCTCTGGCGGCCTACGATCTGAACCCCACGCAGTCCGACTATCCTGTGTCCAAGCTGGCGCTGAACGATCTGGGCCTCACTGTGGAGGACGGCGATGCCGCCGCCTGCGCCCAGGCGGTGTACCGCCTAGGGCCGCTCCTGGCCAAAGCGCTGGAGGAAAAGGGCATGGGGGAGCTGTACCGGGATATCGAGCTGCCCCTGGCCCCGGTGCTGTACCGCATGGAGCGGGCAGGCGTGGCCATCGACCGGGAGCGGCTGGAGCAGTTTGGGCAAATGCTGACCCAGCGGATCGGGGCCTGCGAGGAGCTGATCTATTCCTACGCCGGGGCGCCCTTTAACATCAATTCGCCCAAACAGCTGGGGGAGGTCCTATTTGAAAAGCTAGGCCTGCCCTCGGGGAAAAAGACCAGCCGGGGCTACTCCACCAATGTGGAGGTGCTGGAAAAGCTGAAACTGATCCACCCCATCGTCCCCGCCATCATGGACTACCGGGTGCTGACCAAGCTGAAATCCACCTATGCCGACGGCCTGCTCAAGGGCATCGGCCCGGATGGCCGGGTCCACACCACCTTCCAGAATCTGGTGACGGCCACGGGCCGGCTGTCCTCCACGGACCCCAACCTGCAAAACATCCCCGTCCGCACGGAGCTGGGGGCGGAGATCCGAAAGATGTTTGTCCCCAAACCCGGCTGCGTCCTGGTGGACGCGGACTATAGCCAGATCGAGCTGCGGGTGCTGGCCCACATTGCCGGGGATGAAAATATGAGCGCCGCTTTCCGCAGCGGCATGGATATCCACACCGCCACCGCCGCCCAGGTCTTTGGCATTTCCCCGGAGGAGGTGACGCCCCTCCAGCGGCGGCACGCCAAGGCGGTGAACTTCGGCATTGTCTACGGCATTTCCGAGTTTTCCCTGGCGGAGGATATCGGGGTCAGCCGCTACGAGGCCCGGCAGTATATTGATAACTATCTGTCCAACTACCATGGGGTGCGGGCGTATATGAAGAAGGTGGTAGCGGACGCCCGGGAGCGGGGCTACACCCAGACCCTCTACGGCCGCCGCCGGGATATCCCGGAGCTGAAAAGTAGCAACTACAACGTCCGCCAGGGGGCGGAGCGGATCGCCTTGAACACCCCCATCCAGGGTACGGCGGCGGATCTGATCAAGCTGGCCATGCTCCGTGTGGACAGGGCTCTGGCCAGGGAGTATCCACAGGCCCGGCTCCTGCTGCAGGTGCATGACGAGCTGATCGTGGAGTGCCCCCAGGAGCAGGCGGAGCGGGTGGCTGCCCTGGTCAGCCGGGAGATGGAGCAGGTGGCCGACCTCTCGGTGCCGTTGGAGGCCCAGGCCAAGTGGGGCATGAGCTGGTATGAGGCGAAATAATGGAAATTATGCCGTTAAACGAAGCGTTGATCCCCCAAGCGGCGGCGCTGGAACGGGCCTGCTTTTCCCTGCCGTGGAGTGAAAACGCTCTTTTAAGCGAGCTGTCCAACGAGAATGCCCTGTATCTGGCGGCAGCGGAGGGAGAGACCCTGCTGGGCTATGTGGGCAGCGAGATCTCCTTTGAGGAAGCGGACATGATGAATCTGGCTGTCTTGCCTGACTGTCGGCGGCAGGGGATCGCCCAGGCGCTGGTGGGGGCTTTGGAGACGGCATTGGCGGGCCGGGGAGTGGGAAAGCTGACCCTGGAGGTTCGCGCCTCCAATACTCCCGCCCGGGCCCTCTATGAAAAATTGGGATATGTTCTCATCGCCCGCCGCCCGGGCTACTACCTCCGGCCCCGGGAGGACGCGGTACTGTACCGAAAGGAGCTGCGCGCATGAATATTCTTGCCATCGAATCCTCCTGCGACGAGACCGCTGTGGCCGTGGTGGCCGACGGCCGCCGGGTGCTGACGGATCAGATCGCCTCCCAGGTGGCGCTGCACCGGCTCTACGGCGGGGTGGTGCCGGAGATCGCCTCCCGGAAGCATATGGAGGCCATCTACCCTCTGGCGGAGCGGGCCCTGGCAGAGGCACAAATCACCCGGGGAGACATCGACGCCATTGCCGTCACCTACGCCCCGGGGCTGATTGGAGCCCTGCTGGTGGGGGTGAATTTTGCCAAGGCCGCGGCCCTGGCATTAGACAAGCCCCTGATCCCGGTGCATCATATCCGGGGCCATATTGCCGCCAACTATCTGGCCGACCCGGACCTGGCGCCGCCGTTTCTGTGCCTGGTGGTGTCCGGCGGGCACACCATGCTGGTGGATGTGGCGGACTATACAAAAATGACCCTTCTCGGCACCACCCTGGACGACGCGGCAGGGGAGTGCTTTGACAAGGTGGCCCGGGTGCTGGGAATGCCCTATCCCGGCGGTGCGGCGCTGGACGCCGCCGCCAGGAGCGGGGACCCGGAAAAATATGTCCTGCCCCGGCCCAAGCATGGGGAGAATCCCCTGGACGTGAGCTTTTCCGGCCTGAAAACCGCCGCTCTCAATGTCCTCCACCACGCCGAGCAGGTGGGGGAGGCTCTGGACGTGCCCAGCTTCTGCGCCGGGTTTTCCCGGACGGTGGCGGACATTCTGGTGAGCCGCACCCGGCAGGCCCTGGAGCGCACCGGCCGGAAAAAACTGGCCGCGGCGGGGGGCGTGGCGGCCAACTCCGTCATCCGGGCGGCCCTTCAGGACTTGGCGGGAGAGATGGGCGCGAAGCTGTACCTGCCGCCCCTTTCCCTCTGCGGGGACAACGCCGCCATGATCGGCGCTCAGGGGTATTACGAGTTTTTGTCCGGGAATTTGGCGGATATGGGCCTCAACGCCTACGCCAGCCGCTCCCTTTTCGGCGAACGGCTGTAAAAGCGGGGCAGGCCGGGATTATGCAGCGGAAACGGTTCTGACGCAGTTATGGAAACCCGATATTTTCCAAAAAAAACGGAAAAATTGTTTATTTTTTCCCTGCTTCCTCCCGGAGCGGCCAATTTCGACAAAATTTTTCTTTCCGTCAGGCTGTGCAAAAGTCTGTGGAATCTGTGAATAACCGAATGAATATTCCTGTTTTTCCCCAGTTATGGAACCTGACTTCTGTAAACGGCCTGGGTTTATCTCCATTTTTATCCTTGACAAATTCCATCCTCTGTGCTAAAGTAAGGCTAGATTTTTTGAAAGGAGGCGATTTCCGTGCGGATCAAAAAGACTTTTCAGAGCTTTGCGCTTGTTATCATGGTACAACTATGCCCGGAACTCGCTTCCTGTTTGGCCGCACGCTAGATTTTTGATTGCGTGTTGGTTTTCTTGCGGCGCGAGCTTCGGCTCGGGCCGTTTTTTTGCGGCCATTTTTAGAAAAATGGGAGGAAAAAATGAAAACGATGCTGGGCTATCTCAAGCCCTATTGGATAAGGATGCTCTTTTCCGGCCTGGCGGTGACCGTGTCGGGCCTATGCGACCTGCTGCTGCCCACCGTGATGAGCGACCTGCTCAATCAGGGGGTCTACGGCGAGGACTTTCAGATGATTTTGCTGGGCTGTGGAAAAATGCTGCTGTTTACCCTGCTGGGGGTGGGCTGCCAGGTGCTGGGCAGCTTGCTTTCCACCCGGGTGGTGGCGAACTACTGCGCCGACCTGCGCCGGGCGGTGTTCCGGCGGGTCAACCGCATGGATTTTGAGACCTTCGGTTCCATCGGCACCGCCGCCCTGGTGACCCGGGCCACCAGGGACGTGCAGACCGTGTCCTGGCTGGCGGTGGCCCTGTCCGACGCCATCATTACCATCCCTGTGCTGTTTTTCGGCGGGGTGGGGCTGACCATGGCCAAGGACTGGGTGTTGGCCCTGGCCATGCTGGCCTTTCTGCCTCTGGTGTTTCTGCTGGTGACCTGGACCGGGAAGCGGATCAACCCATTGTGGGAGGAGAGCGACGGCAGCGTGGACCGCCAGAATGAGCTGATCCGCCAGCGGCTCCGGGGCATCCGGGTGATCCGGGCCTTCCAGCGGGAGGGAGACGCCCATGAGCAGGTGGCCTCCGCCACCCGGGTCATGTCCCGGGCCATGATCAGCGCCAACAACGCCGAGAGCCTGATCGCCCCGGTGACCACCTTTTTACTGAACGCCGCGGCGGTGCTGGTGGTGTATCTGGGGATCTTCCGCTTAGAGGGCGGCACCGGCCTGACAGGGCCGGACCTCTTCGCCATCGTGCAGTACATCGCCCTGACCAGCGGCAGCGTCATCAACGCCGCCTTCGTCATCATTGAAATGCCCCACGCCCGGGTGGCGGCGGAGCGGATCGGCCAGGCCCTGCGCGCCCCGATCCAAGAGGAGCCCGCCCCTCGGGAGGAGGTGACACTGGAGGGCAGCATCCGGCTGGAGGACGTGTCCTTCACCTATCCCGGAGGCGCTGCCCCGGCGTTGGAACACATCAGCTTGACCATCCCGGCGGGGAAAAAGGCCGCCATCATTGGCGGCACCGGGGCGGGGAAGACCACCCTGGCCCGGCTGCTGCTGGGCTTCTATCCCCCGGCGGAGGGGAAAATTTACTTAGGCGGGCGGGACATTTCTACCCTCAACCGCCGGACCCTCCGGGACCAGTTCAGCCCGGTGCTGCAAAGCGCCGCCCTCTATTCCGGCACCATTCGGGAAAATCTGCGGATGGGCAGGCCCGAGGCATCGGAGGAGGATTTGTGGGACGCCCTGGAGGCTGCCCAGGCCGGATTTGTCCGGGAGCTGGGGCTGGACCATCCGGTGAAGCAGTCCGGCAAGAATCTGTCCGGCGGGCAGAAGCAGCGGCTGTGCATTGCCCGGGCGCTGCTGAAAAACGCGCCGGTCTATCTGTTTGACGACAGCTTTTCCGCTCTGGATTTTCTGACGGAGGCGGCCCTCCGTTCCGCCCTGGCCAAGCGCCTGGCGGGGAAGACCCAGATCCTCATCACCCAGCGGATCTCCACCGCCGCCCACTGCGACCTGGTGTTCGTGCTGGATGGGGGAAATCTGGTGGGCGCTGGGACCCACAGCCAGCTGCTGGAAAGCTGTCAAGTGTATCGGGAGATCTACGACTCCCAGACGGGAGGGAAGGAGCATGGATAAGAAGAAAAAAGAAAATTACCGGGTGCTGCTGCGACTGGGCCGGGAGGCGGCGCCCATTGGGTGGGGACTGGCCCTGGCCGCCGGAATGAATCTGACCTCGGTGCTGTGCGCCGTGGCGGCGCCCCAGTTGCTGGGCAAGATCATCCAGCGCGTCTGCGACGGGGCCGCCGCCGGGGCCCTGGCCGGGCTTCCCCGGGCGCTGCTGCCGTCCCTGGCCCTGCTGCTGGCCTGCTACGCCGGGAGCCAGGTCCTGTCCTATGGCAATATCGCCCTGATGAACCGGCTGGTGACCAGCCACTTCACCTGCGGCTTCCGGGTGCGGATCTCCGAAAAGCTGAGCCGCCTGCCGGTGGGCTATGTGGACCAGACCCCGGTAGGGGAGGTCCTGAGTCGGATGACCGGTGACGTGGGGGATCTGGGGGGCTATCTCCACCAGGTGTTCGACGGCCTGGTGCTGGGGGCCTTTCAGCTGGCGGCGGTGGCGGTGGCCATGTTTCGGGAGAATCCCGCCCTGGCCTGCTTCGTGGTGGTACTGACGCCCCTTTCTCTGTGGCTGACCACCCAGGTCAGCCGGGTCTGCACCAAAAATTTCGACGCCATGTTTGATTCGTCGGAGGCGCTGACCGGGGTGACGGAAGAGGCTTTCTCCAATTTTGAGACCGCCCGGGCCTACGCTCTGGAGGATTTTACCCAGGACAATCACGAAAAGAAGAACCATGCGCTATCGGAGAACACCTTCCGGGCCCACTTTACCGCCGGCTTGGTGGCCCCCGTGGTGCGGCTGACCAACGCCGCCGCCTATATTCTCATCGCCCTGCTGGGAGGCTGGCTGATTTTGCGGGGGACTATTGGCGTAGGGACCGTGGTGACGGTGATCCTCTACGCCCAGCAGTTCGCCTCTCCCCTGGAAATGCTGGGGGACGACATCAGCTATCTGCACTGGGTGGTCGCCGCGGCCAACCGGGTCTATGGCTTCCTGGACCTGCCGGAGGAGCCGGTGCAGACCGGGGCGCTGCCGGAACAGACCCGGGGCGCGGTGGAATTTCAGAACGTGACCTTCGGCTATCGGAAGGACGAGCCCATTTTGAAGGACATCTCCTTCCGGGCCGAGCCGGGGCAGAAGATCGCCATCGTCGGCCCCACCGGCGGGGGAAAGACCACTCTGGTGAACCTTCTGATGCGGTTTTACGACCCGGACAGCGGCGCCATTTTTCTGGACGGCCAGGATACCGCCCAAATTGACCGGGAGCAGGTGCGGGGCCGGTTCGCCATGGTGCTGCAGGACACCTGGCTGTTCCCCGGCACCCTCCGGGAAAACGTGGCCTACGGCAGTCCCGGCGCGACCATGGCCGAAATTGAGCGTGCCTGCCGCCGAACCCACTGCCACCGGCTGATCACCGCCATGCCCCAGGGCTACGACACCCCCATCCGGGAGGACTCCGCCAATCTCTCCGGCGGGCAGAAGCAGCTGCTGACCATCGCCCGGGCCTTCCTGGCGGACCGGCCCCTGCTGATTCTGGACGAGGCCACCTCCAACGTGGACACTCGGACGGAAATTCTGATCCAGCGGGCCATGGATACCCTGATGAAGGGCCGGACCAGCTTCGTCATCGCCCACCGGCTCAGCACCATCGTGGACGCGGACAAGATCCTGGTCATTGACCAGGGGCGGCTCATCGAGGAGGGGACCCATCAGGAGCTGCTGGAAAAGAAGGGCTTTTACTACCAGCTTTACAGCAGCCAATATGAGGAGGGGTAAAATGCTCACAATCTACACCCGGTTGTCCCAAATCTCCTTCCGGGAGCTGATGGAGGTGTACCGGGAGGGAAACGAGGAAAACGCCCGGGACCTCTATCCCGAGCTGCCGGAAAATCAGGGAATTTTGCAGGTGGAGGCGGATTTCTACCAATTTCTCCGGGAGAACTTCTTCCGCCGCCCCCAGGCGGTCTATGCCGTCTGGGAGGAGGCGGGGCGGTACCGCGCCGCTTTGCGGCTCTGGCCCTTTTCCGACGGCCTGCTGGTGGAGGCCCTGGAGACGGCCCCGGAACAGCGGAACCGGGGCTATGGGAAGGCCCTGCTGGCCTCCGCCGCCCGGTGGGCAGGGACGCGGGGGTGGAAAAAGCTCTATTCCCATGTGGACAAGGACAACGGCCCCTCCCTGGCGGTCCACCGGGCCTGCGGCTTTCGGATTTACAAAGACTCCGCGACCTATACGGATGGAACAGTGCGGACCGACTGTTACACGTTATGTAAACCTCTGGACGAAACCAGCACTTCCATTTTCCAGGCGCGGCAGTGAATATATTTAGTAACGAACAGGCCCCGGCGAAGAGCCGGGGCCTGGCGATTATTTTTCCTTTGCTTCCTTGGCGGCCTTTTTGGCGGCTTTGGCTTTGGCCTTGGCTTCCTCGGCCTTCTTGGCCTCCTCCTTGGCGGCGGCGGCAGCGGTCTCGTTGGAGGAGATGGCCCACTTGGTAAACTCAATGCGGACCTGGTCCGCGCCGGTCTCCAGAACGATCTTATCCTCCTTCACATGGACCACCTTGCCCACGATGCCGCCGATGGTGGTGATCTCGTCGCCCACCTTCACGGCGGCGCGCATTTCCTCCGCTTCCTTCTTCCGCTTGTTCTCCGGACGGATCAGCATAAAGTAGAAGACGGCCAGCATTAGCACCAGCATGATGACGGTGCTCATCATCCCCGCGCCGGGATCGACCGTGGCTCCGGTGGCCTCCAGAAAATACAGCATAGCAACTCTCCTTCGTGTTAGTCTTTTTTCATTATACCATCGATTGGAAAAAATGCAAGGAAAATCTAGATTCTTCGGCTGAGTTTTTCCGAATATTCCCGGCGGAAGGCCTCAAATCGGCCTTCGTCCAGGGCCTGGCGGATTCTCTCCAGGAGCTTGTTGTAAAAATAGAGATTGTGCAGCACTCCCAGCCGCATGGCCAGCATTTCTTCGGCGATGAACAGGTGCCGCAGATAGGCCCGGGAATACCTCCGGCACACAGGGCAGTCGCACTGGGGGTCCACCGGCCCGCTGTCCAATTGGTACTTGGCGTTTTTCAGGTTGATGGCCCCCTCCCAGGTGAAGAGCCGGGCGTGGCGGGCGTTCCGGGCGGGCATGACGCAGTCGAAAAAGTCGACGCCCCGGGCTACGCCCTCAATAATATTGCTGGGAGTCCCCACCCCCATCAGGTAGCGGGGCCGGTCCTTTGGCATGTGGGGCTCCACCGCCTCGATGATTTCATACATGGTCTCGGTGCTTTCACCCACCGCCAGGCCGCCGATGGCGTACCCGGGCAGGTCCAGTTCCGCGATTTGCTTCATATGTTCTACCCGCAGATCGGCGTAGGTGCCCCCCTGGTTGATACCCCAGAGCATCTGGTGGGGGTTGACGGTGCCCGGCAGAGCGTTTAAGCGGGCGTTCTCCGCCTTGCAGCGAACCAGCCAGCGGTAGGTCCGGTCCACGCTCTGCTTTACATAATCCTTGGGCGCCGGGTTTTCGATGCACTCGTCCAGGGCCATGCAGATGTCGGAGCCCAGATTCGACTGGATCCGCATGCTCTCCTCCGGACCCATAAAAATGCGATGCCCATCGATGTGGGAGGCAAAGGTGACGCCCTCCTCTTTGATTTTCCGCAGCCCGGCCAGGGAAAACACCTGAAAGCCCCCGGAATCCGTCAGAATGGGCCCGTCCCAGGTGATGAATTTGTGGAGGCCCCCCAGGGCCTTCACGTTTTCGTCTCCGGGCCGGAGATGAAGGTGGTAGGTGTTGGACAGCTCTACCTGGCAGCCGATCTCCTTCAAATCCCGGGCGCTGAGGGCGCCTTTGATGGCCCCCTGGGTGCCCACGTTCATAAAGACCGGGGTCTGGACCGTTCCATGGGCGCAAGTGAACACGCCCCGCCGGGCCCGGCCCTCGGTTTTCAGCAGTTCAAACATGATGTTCCTCTCTTTTTCTCGGATTGTAGCGGATATAGAGCCGGGTCTGCTCCACTGTCCCCAGCTGGGTCCGGTAGGCGACCTCCTTCCAGAAGGTAAAGCCGCATTTTTCCACCACCCGGCGGCTCCGGCTGTTCCGGAGAAAGTGCCCGCAGGTGAGAAAATCATAATTCCAGACGGTAAAACAGTGGTCGATGACGGCGTTCACCGCCTCCGGCATCAGCCCCCGGCCCCAGTAATCCTTTGCAAGGACGTAGCCGATTTCCCGGCCCAGCCGGTCCGGCGCGGGATCCTCGGACCGCTCCAGCCGCTCCAGGCCGACGGAGCCGATCACATGGCCGTTCTCCTTCAAAACCAGGGCGAAGGTCTTTTTCTCGTCAATAAACCGCCTCAGAACGGCCCTGCTTACCTCCCGGTTCTCATGGGGCCGCCAGCCCGCCATTTGGCCCACGCCGTCCACGCTGGCGTAGGCGAAAAAATCCTCCAGATCCTCCTCCTCCCAGGGCCGGAGGAGGAGCCTGGGCGTTTCCAAATGAACCTTTGTCACATCCACAGGGGCGTCCATGGCAGCTATCCTTTCATTTTCTTTTCAATATAGCCGAAAAGGAAAGGACTGTCAAGAAAAAAAGATTGCTATTTTTCATCGGTTGACTTATAATAGGTAAAATGCCAAAATTCGAGGTGTCCTGCAATGGCAAACGATCAAAAACTCAATCTCACCATGCTCTGCGATTTTTATGAGCTGACCATGGGCAACGGCTACTTTGAAAAGGGCTACGGCGACCGGATCTGCTACTTTGACGTGTTCTTCCGCCAGTGCCCCGACGGAGGCGGCTTTGCCATCGCCGCCGGGCTGGAGCAGATCGTGGACTATATCCAGAATCTCCACTTCACACCGGAGGACATTGAATATCTCCGGGGCCGGAAGCTGTTTTCTGAGGATTTTTTGGCCTACCTGGCGGATTTTCACTTTACCGGCGACATCTGGGCCGTGCCCGAGGGCACGCCCATCTTCCCCAAGGAGCCCATCCTCACGGTCCGGGCCCCGGCTATCGAGGCCCAGCTGATCGAGACCTTCCTACTGCTGTCCGTGAACCACCAGAGCCTGATCGCCACCAAGGCCAACCGGGTGGTCCGGGCGGCCCAGGGCCGGACGGTGCTGGAATTCGGCTCCCGCCGGGCCCAGGGGGCGGACGCCGCCATTCTGGGCGCCCGGGCGGCTTACATTGGCGGCTGCAACGGCACCGCCTGCACCATCTCCGACCAGCTCTACGGGGTCTATGCCGGGGGCACCATGGCCCACGCCTGGGTCCAGATGTTCGACTCGGAGTACGAGGCCTTTAAGGCCTACTGCCAGCTCTATCCCCACAACGCCACCCTGCTGGTGGACACCTACAACACCCTCCGCTCCGGGGTCCCCAACGCCATCCGGGCGTTTAATGAGGTTTTAAAGCCCCTGGGCATTGAGGACTGCGGTATTCGGCTGGACTCCGGGGACATGACCTATCTGACCTGCCAGGCCCGGAAGATGCTGGACGAAGCGGGCTGGACCAAGTGCAAGATCTCCGTTTCCAACTCTCTGGACGAGTATATCATCCAGGATATTCTCCGCCAGGGGGCGAAAATCGACATGTTCGGCGTGGGCGAGCGGCTGATCACCGCCCGCAGCGAGCCGGTGTTCGGCGGCGTCTACAAGCTGGCGGCGGTGGAAAAGCCCGATGGCTCCATCGTGCCCAAGATCAAGATCTCCGAAAACGTGGGCAAGATCACGAACCCCCATTTCAAGAAGCTCTACCGGTTCTTCGGTAAGGACACCGGCAAGGCCATTGCCGACTACCTCTGCGTCTACGACGAGCGGGTGGATGATTCCGGCGAGCTGGAGATCTTTGACCCGGAGGCCACCTGGAAGCGGAAGACCGTCTACAATTTTGAGGCCAAGGAGCTGCAGGTGCCCATTTTCCAGGGCGGCAAGCTGGTGTACCGGTGCCCCAGCTTGGAGGAGATCCGGGCCTACTGCCTTTCCCAGGTGGACAAGCTCTGGGACGAGGTCAAGCGGTTCGACAACCCCCAGACATATTATGTTGACCTCTCCCAAAAGCTCTGGGATATCCGTGATCAACTCCTGAAGAGCAACGGAAAAGGATGAATATGAAGAAAGGAAGCGCGGCCTCCATGGCCTTCGGCGGCGTGCTGGGGGCCCTGGCGGTGATGATCCAATATTTGGGCGGCTTTATCCCCATCGCCACCTATCTGTGCCCCGGGATCGCCATTTTGCTCTGTTGGCTGGTATCCCGGCAGTGCGGCAGCCGGGTGACCTGGGCCTGGTATGCCGCCGTGGCGGTGCTGTCGCTGCTGCTGGGGCCCAACAAGGAGGCGGCGGGGGTGTTCCTGGTGCTGGGATATTACCCGATCTTGAAGCCCCGACTGGACGCCGCCAAGCTGGGCTGGCTGGGGAAGCTCCTGGTGTTCAATGTTGGCGTCTGCGCCCTGTATGGGGTGATGATCTATGTCTCCGGTCTGGAAGAGGTGATCGGAGAAAACGAGAGCCTGGGGGCTTGGATGCTGGTCATTCTGCTGGTAATGGGCAATATCACCTTCTTCCTCCTGGACTTCCTGCTGACCCTGCTGGAGCGCCGGGCGCGGAACATGGAAAAGGGCAAGCGCCCCGGCTCCGGCGAGAAGCAAGATGGATGAGTGGTATCTGTATATCCTGGAGTGCGGGGACGGGACGCTCTACACCGGCATTGCCCGGGACGTGGAACGGCGTCTGGAGGCCCACCGGGCCGGCAAGGGCGCCAAGTATACCCGGGGCCGGGGGCCGCTGATCCTGCGCTACACCGAGCGGTGCGGTGCCCATAGCCAAGCTCTTCGCCGGGAGCTGGCGGTGAAGGCCCTGAGCCGGGAGGAGAAGTTTGCCCTGTGCGGACAAAAATAGCCGGAAGGGAAGGGCCCTTCCGGCTTTTCATATTACATATTATTATAAGGTAACCAGTCCCGCCTCCACCAGCTTTTGCAGGCTCAGCAGGATGCCCAGCTTGGCGTGATACCAGGTCAGGCCTCCCTGGAAGTACACCGCGTAGGGGGGGCGGATGGGTCCGTCGGCAGACAGCTCAATAGACGAGCCCTGGACAAAGGCTCCCGCCGCCATGATGACTTGATCCTCATATCCCGGCATATCCCAGGGCAGGGGGGTGGCGAAGGAATCCACCGGCGCGGCGGCCTGGATACCCTTGCAGAAGGCTTCCATAGCCTCCTTGCTCCCCAGCTCCACCGCCTGGATGATGTCGTGCCGGGGTTCCGCCCCGTTCGGGACGCAGGGAAAGCCCAGGGGCTCGTAGAGATTGGCGGCGAAGATTGCGCCCTTTTCCGCGCCGGCCACCACCGTGGGCGCCAGGAACAGGCCCTGGTACAGCGCCGGGAGCAATCCCAGATTGGCCCCCACCTCCTGGCCCAGGCCCGGGGCGGAGAGCCGGTAGGCGCAGCGGCGGATACAGGCTTCCGTGCCGCAGATGTACCCCCCGATGGGGGCTAGCCCGCCTCCGGGATTTTTGATCAGGGAGCCCACCACCATGTCCGCCCCCACGTCGGAGGGCTCCAGGGTCTCCACAAATTCGCCGTAGCAGTTGTCCACCATGCAGATCAGATCCTTCTTGATCCCCTTGACGAAGGCGATCAGCTCCCCGATCTGCGACACGGAGAAGGAGGGCCGGGTGGCGTACCCCTTGGACCGCTGGATGGTGACGAGCTTGGTCTTCTCCCCAATGGCGGCCCGGATGCCGTCAAAATCAAAGCCGCCGTCCGGCAGGAGGTCTACTTGGCGGTAGGTCACGCCGTATTCCGCCAGGGAGCAGGGACTCTCTCGAATGCCGATGACCTCCTGCAAGGTGTCGTAGGGCGCGCCGACAGGGGAGAGCAGCTCGTCTCCCGGCAGGAGGTTGGCAGACAGGGCCAGGGCCAGGGCGTGGGTGCCGCAGGTGATCTGGGGCCGCACCAGGGCGGCCTGGGTGTGGAACACGTCGGCGTAGACCCGCTCCAGGGTGTCCCGGCCCACGTCGTCGTAGCCGTAGCCGGTGGTGGCGGCGAAGCAGGCGGCGCTGACCCGGTTTTTCTGCATGGCGTGGAGGACCTTGCCCTGATTGTACTCCGCGATCTCATCGATGGCCTGGAACCGGTTTTTCAGTCGTTCCAGGGCGGCCTGACCGTAGGCCAACACGCCCGGGGAGACCCCCAGGGAGCCGTACATTTCCGTCAAATCCATGTTGAACCTCTCAAAAGGAATCTCCCGGAAGCGGCGCTTCCGGGAGACATTCGATCAAGCGTACTTGGCCGTGCTGACCTTCACGCCGGGGCCCATGGTGGAGGCCACGACGCAGGAGCGGATATACTGGCCCTTGGCGGCGGCGGGCTTGGCCTTGATGACGGCCCGCACCAGGGTGTCCATGTTCTCCGCCAGCTTCTCGGTGCCGAAGGACACCTTGCCGATGGGGCAGTGGATGATGTTGGTCTTGTCCAGACGGTACTCCACTTTACCGGCTTTGATCTCCTTGACGGCGGCGCCCACGTTGGGGGTGACGGTGCCGGCCTTGGGGGAGGGCATCAAGCCCTTGGGTCCCAGGATTCGGCCCAGACGGCCCACGATGCCCATCATGTCGGGAGAGGCGACCACAACATCAAAGTCGAACCAGTTTTCCTTGGTGATCTTCTCCACCAGGTCCATGCCGCCGACATAGTCGGCGCCGGCCTCCTTGGCCTCGTCCACCCGGGCGTCCTTGGTGAACACCAGGACCCGGCGGGTCTTGCCGGTGCCGTTGGGCAGGACCACGGCGCCACGAACCTGCTGGTCGGCGTGGCGGGAGTCCACACCCAGCTTGATGTGGATCTCCACGGTCTCGTCAAACTTGGCCTTGGCGCCCTGGATCACCAGGCCCAGGGCCTCGTTGGGATCATATTGAACGGAGCGGTCGATCAGCTTCGCGCTCTCCTTATACTTTTTACCTCTAAACACTTATTTTATCCTCCTTATCGTGGTAATGCGGAAAAATCCTCCCACAAATTCCGGGAAAACCCGTGCGGTCGATCAGTCGGCGACGACGATGCCCATGGACCGGCAGGTACCGGCGACCTGGCTCTCGGCGGCCTCCAGAGAGGTCACGTTCAGGTCGGGCAGCTTGGTCTTGGCGATCTCGGTGATCTGCGCCTTGGTGATGGTGCCCACCTTGGTCTTATTGGGAACGCCGGAGCCCTTGTCCAAGCCGAGGGTCTTCAAAATGAGCAGGGGAGTCGGAGGCGTTTTGGTGATGAAGGTGAAGCTGCGGTCGGAGTAAACGGTGATGACCACGGGGATCTTGTAGCCTTCCTGATCCTTGGTCCGGGCGTTAAACTCCTTGATAAAAGCGGCGATATTCACGCCGTGCTGGCCAAGAGCCGGGCCCACAGGGGGAGAAGCGGTGGCCTTGGCCGCGTTGATTTGTAATTTGATGATACCAGTAACTTTCTGTGCCATAATAAGCACCTCCTGAATAAAAGTGGTAAATTTCGGGGCAAAGCCCCTCCCACGGCCGGATCTCCGGCCCAAAAGTCATCAGACCGAGGCAGGTTCCACCTGATCCAGCTCAAATTCCACGGGGGTCTCCCGCCCGAACATGGAGACGATCACGGTGACGCTGTTCTTTTCCAGCTCCACGGTCTCCACCGTGCCGGTAAAGGAGGTCAGCGGCCCGTCCAAGATCCGCACGGTGTCGCCCACCTTATAGTTCACCACGATCTGCTTCTTCTCCACGCCCATCTGGTAGACCTCATCCTCGGTCAGAGGGATGGCGTCGTTGTTGGAGGTCCCCACAAATCCGGTGACGCCCCGGACATTCCGAATGATGTGCCAGGTGTCGTCGCTGTACACCATCTTTACCAGCACATAGCCGGGGAACACCTTCCGGTCGTAGGTCTTGCTGACGCCGGCGTCGGTGATCTCCGTAACGGTCTCCAGGGGAATGGACACGGCCAGGATCTGATCCTGGAGCTGGCGGCTCTCCACCGTCTTTTCAATGGTGGCCTTTACCGTGTTTTCATAGCCGGAATAGGTATGGACCACATACCATTTCGCAGTTTCCGCCATGATCCGCCGCCTTAGTGGAACAGTCCGATCAGGGCGTCGATGCCCACCTGGGCCACAAAGTCAAACACCCAAATGAACGCGCCGACAAACACGACGCAGGCGGCCACGATGCCGGTGTTCTTCATCACCTGGGGGAAGGTGGGCCAGACGACCTTTTTCAGCTCGCTGCGCAGCTCCCGGAAATACCGGCGGATCCGGCCCCAGGTGCGCACGAACCAGTTTTCCTTCTTGGTTTCAGCCATTTTTGGACCTCCTTACTTCGTCTCGCTGTGTACGGTGTGCTTCCTACAGAAGGGACAGTACTTCTTCATTTCGAGACGGTCAGGGTCATTCTTCTTGTTTTTCATGGTATTGTAGTTTCTTTGCTTGCACTCAGAGCATCTCATAGTGACTTTTACGCGCATATCGGCACCTCCTTAATTGCCTCCCTGGTATGCCCCGGCTAGTAGAAAATTTAGGAAGCGGCCAATACCGTCGCCGCCCCGGGGCCGAAAATGGGCGCACAAAAAAAGCCCTTTTCACAGGTGAAATTATTCTATCATAAACTTTCTTCCAAGTCAACAAATTTTTTCTTTCATTTTCCGGTTTTTTCCCGTATAATAGAGGCAAAGAAGAAAGGAAAGGGCGATTGATGATGCGTATTATGGCCATCGACCTGGGAGATGCCCGTACTGGGGTGGCGATCTCCGATTTGCTTTGCTCCATCACGGGCTCTACCGCCGTAGTGCCCAGCTATAACGAGGATAAAGCGCTGGCGGAGATCTGCCGCCTGGCCCGGGAAAGCGAGGTGGGCCAGATCGTGGTGGGCCTTCCCAAGAATATGGACGGCACCGAGGGACCCCGGGCGGAAAAATGCCGGGCCTTCGCGGCCCGGCTGGAGGAAGCGGTGGGGATCCCTGTGGCAATGTGGGACGAGCGGCGCACCACGGTGGAGGCCCACAATATTCTGTCCCAGCATAATTATCATGGGAAGAAGCGGAAAAACACGGTGGACGCGGTGGCGGCCAGCTTGATTTTGGAGGGTTATTTGGCCTTCCGAGGCCGGTAAAACAGCTCCCGCAGTCCGGTGACTAGCAGCAGGGCGCCGAAAAGCCGCTTCAGCCCCTCCGGATCCATCCAGGTCCCCACCCAGACGAACAGGACCGCGGCGCCGCAGCCGGCCGCCGCGGCGGGGAGAATCTTTTTCAGAGGCAGAGTTCCCTGCTTCCACCTGAACAGGCAGGCGATCACAGCGGAAGGTACGAAAAACATCAGATTGATCCCCCGGGCGGCCAGGGACTCCATTCCCAGGACCAGGGTCAGCCAGAGGATCAGCAGACTTCCGCCGCCTACGCCCAGGCCGGAGAGAAAGCCCAGCGCCGCGCCCACCGGCACCGCCACATACCAGGCGCTCAGCATAGGTAGCGCACCCCGCCCCAGAGGATCAGCAGTCCCAGGCCCCGGTGAAGCCAAAGTGTGGGAATCTTTTTCCCTAGCAGGCCGGTAAGGATCCCGCCCAAAACGCTGCCCGCCAGGTATGGAAGCGCCTGTCCCCAGGGAAGGGAGCTATTCATGGCCATGGCGCCCAGGGAGACCAGGCAGACCGGAAGGATCACAGACACCGAGGCGGGGAAGACCTCCTCCTCCTTTAAATCGGTGAGCAGGGTCAGCAGGGGCACCAGTACCATCCCACCCCCAGCACCGAAAAGGCCGTTGACCGCTCCCGCCGCCGCGCCTGCCAGAATCGGGCCAAGTGGGGTGTGTTTCTTGTCCATAAAAATCGCCTCCCAGGGAATTTTTTGCCCTGGGAGGCGAAATTATACCTGCTTTGGATTACTGACCGCTGGAAAGGACCATGCCGCGGCTTAAGCGGGAGGTGTCGCCGTCGGTGACGGTGACCTTTTCCACTAGGCCGCTGAGCCAGTCGTTCATATCGGTGCTGCGCAGAGTTTCAATGATCATGTAGTCCCGGTAGTTATTCTCCCCGGCGGCCACATAGTACATCACATGGTAGCCGTATTCGGATTCCACAATCCCGTTGTCTCCCGGCTGCCGGCTCTCGTCAAAGAGCCAGTCGTTGAAGGGCTCCACAGTCATGCCTTCATAAATGTCCGTGATCAGGCCGCCGTTGGTGGCGGAGCTGTCGCTGGATTCCGTGGCTGCCAGCGCCGCGAAGCTGTCCTCGGTGGCCTCGCCGTCCTTCCACTGCTGGTAGATCTCCTCGGCCTTTTCTTTGGCGGCCTGCTTTTCCTCGTCGGTGTAGGTATCGCTGGTGTCGGAGCTGTCCTCATGGGCAAAGGGGATCAGGATGTGTCGCACATCGGCCATGCGGATCCGATTGTCGGAGCGCTCCTGGAACAGCACGACGGTGTAGCCGGTGGTGGTGGTCACTTCCTCTCCGTCCTGCGTGGAGGTAGAGGTGACGGGAAATATCTCCATGTCCCCAGGCTGACGGCTGTCGTCCAGCACCCAGTCGTGATAGACGGCGGAGGAGCTGATTTGGGTGGAGAAGTACCGGATGGCCTTGGTGGAGGCGGCGTTTTCGTTGTCCTTGTTGATGTCCATGGTGGCAATGGCCTTGTCCAGAAGGGCCTCATCCTTTGACTCCAGCAGCTTCCGGGCTGCCTCCTCGGCGGCGGCCACGGCCTCGGCCTGCTGCTCGTCTGTAACGGTGACCTGGCCGCTCTCCGTATCCACATCGGCGTTGGGCAGGAAGCTGGAAACAGGCACGGTGTAATAGGCGTAGGTGTAGGAGTTGAAGGCCTGGGCGTTCTCCTCGTCGTAGGCGGCGATCCGCTCGGCGTCAAAGGTCAGGCTGTCATTGTAATGGGCCTGATAGGCGCTTGCCAGCGCCAGGTCCTCCAGGTAAGCGCGGAAGGAGTCCATGGTCGTGCCGGGGCCGTAAGAACTCTTGAGGTATGCCAGGGAGTTCGCCAGATTCTTGATCTGGGTGTCAATGGCGGTGGCTGTTTCCTCCGGCAAGGTGAAGCCCTGAGCCTCCGCTTCCTTGCAGATAGCGTAGGTCTGCTTGGCGTTGTTGATGGCCAAATTGGTATAGTGATCCGCCCAGGTCTCATTCCCCGTGATATAGTCCTGCTGATCCAGAGGCTTGGTGGTGTCCAGACCCAGGTATGACAGGTAAGCGTCCGCGTACCCGCCGCTGGTGTTGTAGGCGTCGTTGTAGTCCCCAACCACCGCGTCAATAAAGTAGTAGTTCAGATCGGCGACGGAGAGCTTCTTTCCGTCATCAAAGGTCACGGCCGTGGTATTCCGCTCCAGGATGCCGGAGCCCTGGAACCACCGGTTGATCAGCACGCCGGCGGCGATGACCACCGCTAGGATCACCACGGTCACAAAGATCCAGGTGTAGATCTTGACGGTCGTGGCCTCCTTGTGGGCCTGCTTCTGCCGTTCGGTCATCCCGGCAGTCTGCTCTTTCCGCAGTTTTTTCTTATCGGATGCGCTCATGTGAATCAAACCCTCTCATTGGATTGGCGGCCGAAAACCGCGCCGCCGGACATAGTCCTGGATATTATAACGGATTTTTCCCCAGGTTTCAAGAGGCCTGACCCAGTTTCTGAAAAATTTTTGGCGAAAAAACAGGGCCGCCGTCTCTATGGCGGCGGTCCAGACAGGAAATGGCACAAAAACATGGGGAGCCGAAGCTCCCCATGCCTGATCCCGCTGTGGCCGTGTGCATCCAATTATGACCTGCACAGAAAG
>CANQFY010000032.1 GCA_947600025.1 uncultured Oscillospiraceae bacterium | reverse complement strand
TACTCCTTTTGGCATTATAAATCACCCCACTTGTTAGACATTATATCACATCGTCTAACAAATGGGGTGCAGTTCAAATGCCAGGGCGGGTTTTCCAATGCGGCATAGAAATAACCCCCGGCTCCGCCGGGGGGTGCGGTTTTCCAACGCCGCATAGAAATAATCTACCCCCCGGTTCCGCCGGGGGGGTGCTATGCCGCGTTTTTAGAATGATGCGCTCCGTTACAGGCCGTTTGCCGTGTGAAGCTGCCCCGCGTCCATGGTGAAGACCGCCGCGTATTGATTTCTAGCTTCAGGCGTAAGATGGTGCGTGACACTGATACAGGTGACATTTTCCAGAGCCAAAATGCCCCGCTCCACCGCGCTGGCGGTCTGCTCATCCAAGGCGGAGGTCGCCTCGTCCATCAGCAGTACATTCTTGCCGCTGAGCAAAGCCCGGGCAATGGCGATGCGTTGGCATTCGCCGCCTGAAAAGTTGCTTCCGTTTTCCTCTACAAGGGTATCAAGCCCCTGGGGCAGCTGGGCGATCAGCTCCGTCAACCCCGCTTTGTCTGCGGCCTCCAGGATCTCCCGCTCCGAATAGGGCTTCCACATTGTCAGGTTATTGCGGATGCTGTCCTTAAAAAGGAACGTGTTTTGGTGGATCATGGCGACGTCGTCCGGCAGGGCCACGCTTTCATCAATGTAAATCTTGCCGTCATAATGGGGATAGTACCCCGCGAGGAGCTTTAACAGCGTGCTTTTCCCGCTGCCGCTTTTCCCAATGACCGCGTACTTTTTCCCCTTTTCAAAATCAGCCGACACATTTTTAAGTACCACCCGATCCCCATATCGAAAGCCTAAATTCCGAAGGGAAATACGGTTCTTCACCGGGCGTACCGCGCTTTTTTCAGGTATTTTCGGCTCGGAAAACTTGCGCAGTGTTTCCAGCACAGGTTTGGCGGATCGTAATTCGCTGATTTTTGCCGACAGCTCAAAGGCAGGGGAGATCACCTGACCTGTAAGCTGGGTGACCGCCACAATGCTGCCGATGGTGATGTATCCTTGGACCGCGAAAAATCCGGCCAGACCCATCACCAAAAACTGTACCGCGATAGAGGCGAAAGTAGCCAGACCGTTCACCTTCGCCATCAGCGACGAGAGATGCTCCTTGCCCCGCTCTAGGCGTTTAGCGCTTGCCGAAAACTGCGGGAGCATTTCCCCGGCGGCATTGTAGGTCTTGATCACTTCAAAGCCGTTCAGCAAATCACTGACTTTCTCATTGTAAGCCGTGGTCGCTTCTAGGACCGTCCCCGTGGCACTCCCCAGCGCCTTCGCGAAAAGGCTCGGCAACAAGCTCGGAATCGCCATCGCCACAATGGAGATCACCGCGATCACCGGGTTCATCCAGATCAGCACGGCGACAGCAAAGACGATGCTGATTAAGGAGTCCGCCAGAGAAAGACGGTTTTCCAGGACCTTTTCCTCAATAATAGAGAAGTTCTGATTAAATGCTGTGACATAGGCTGCGCTGCCTGTATTCTCGTAGTCGGCAATGCTGGTCTCTAAAGTACCTTTCGCCAGAGCATCGCGCATTTGAAGCAGAGATTTCCGAATAAAGTACGCTTTGCAGCGCCCGGAGAAATAGACCAGCAGGCCTGTGCAGGCGGCGTATAGGACGCTGACGATCAAAACGTCCCGCAGGCTGCCGGCATTTTTGCTGACAATGGACGTCTCCGCCGCGTCGATCAATGCGCTGAGTAAAACCGCGACCCCCACGGTTGCCGCGTTTGTTAGAAGCTGTAAAACAAACAGCGGGATATAGTCCCATTTGCGTCTCTTCATAGCGTTTCCTCCTCTATTGATTTGGATGGTTTTTAAAAATAGTCATGCCGCGTTCCATCCGTCCTGCTTCACGATGTGAAGTATAGCGGAAGAAACGCGGCATTTCCATATCGCGCCATGTATAATTTCAACTTACATCATTTGATAAGTTTTCACGGATTTTCAAAAAACGAGATCAAGCTTTCGTGGCGCTCCTTTTCGCAGGGCTGGGCGTCGCCCCTTGATCGAAGCGTCGTGTCCAGATATTCCTGGGCCACATCCGCCATCTGGGTCTTTCCGATCAACCTCATATAAGGGATCAAGGCTTCGACGCGCGCCCGGCTTTTCTCTGATTTTCCCATGTCGTTCAGGATCTGCGCGATGCCAAATTCGATCTCCGGCAGCATAAACTGCTCCGTCCCCCGGATGCTGAGTTCCTCCGCCTTTCGCGCGTAGAGAAGCGCCTCCTCATAGCGGTTTTCTACGACCAGATATTGGCTTAAATTGTGGGCCAGATTGATATGAAGAACCTGAAATTCGGATAGACGGCTTTGGTTTCTGTCCAATGCAAACATAACCTCTTCGCCCAGACGAATGGCTTCTAAAACTTTCCCGTCCGAATATTTTGCGCTTGTCAGCATGACAAGAATATTGACCTCTGTGGGGGAAAACAGTTCTCCGCGGCAGTCATGAAGGTCGATGTTGGGTTTTGTCAGGCGCAGAGCCTTTTCCAGTTCCGTTTCGATGGTTTCATTGGCCGTCCCGTCTTTCATGCGGATGGCCGCGAAAAGCATTTTCGCGTATTGAAGGCTGTCTGGGTCCATCTCCTTCCCGGGAAGCGCCCGCAAAGCCGCCCGGGCCGAATCCAGGTCGCCGGATGAGACTTGGGCGCAGATTGCATCCAAGGAACGGCGCAAGGAAGCCTGCTGTTCGTTTTCATAATAGATGTTGCAGAGCTGATAGGTCCCCGTACCCAGGCGCTCCAGGATTTTTTCCAGAACCTTGCTCGACGGCATTTGATTCCCGTTTTCAATGCGTGAGATGGAGATGGGGGAGCAAATACCGTCCGCCAGCGCCTCCTGGGTCAGCCCCGCTTTCTTCCGCAGGTTATAAATGATCTCGCCTAAGGTATTTGTTCCCATAAAAATTAAGTCATCCTTTCCGGGCGGCTCTTGCGCCGCCAACAGCGATTGGAGGAATGGCTCCTGCCGATAATCAATCAGAATAAAGGCCCCCGGCGCGAAGCCGGGGGCTTGGGTTTTTAATCCACGCGGATCAGCTGGTACTGCCGGCTGCCGATGCCCAGGGCCTCCGCCGCTTCCACGGTGTGGATGCCGTTGCGGCTCTCCACCCGCTCCAGGAAGTGGGCTTTCCCCGGATCGTCGGAGGCGTAGACCAGATCCAGACACGCCTGGTCAATGGCCACGGGATCGTCGGAGATCAGCACCCCGATGTCCTTCATGCAGGGGTCCTCCGCCACCGCGCAGCAGTCGCAGTCCACGGACAGGTTCATCATCACGTTGACATACACCGCGTTGCCGTGGAAGAACTCCACCACGGAGCTGGCGGCGTCCGCCATGGACTCCAGGAAGGAGTCATGGTCAGAAGACCAGAACGCCTCCATGTCCCCGGCGCCGTGGATATACTGCTTGCCCTTGGAGGAGGCGATGCCGATGGACAGCTGCTTCAGCGCCCCGCCGTAGCCGCCCATGGGGTGGCCCTTGAAATGGGACAGCACCAGCAGGCTGTCGTAATTCTTCAGATCCTTGCCCACGAAATTCTGGTGGATCACCTTGCCGTTGGGGATGGGCAGCACCAGATCCGGGCCCGTGGCGTCCAGAAGGTCCACGGTGTACATGCCGCTCCAGCCGTGCTTCTTCAGGGTGGCCACATGGCGCTCGGTCACGTCCCGGGAGCCTTCATAGGCGGTGTTGCACTCCACCACCGTGCCGCCCACTTCCTCCACCACCGGCTTCCAGAACGCCGGACGGATGAAATTCTGGTTGCCCTCCTCGCCGGAGTGGACCTTGATGGCCACCTTGCCGGGGAGCTTCTTTCCCAGAAGACGGTACATTTCCAGCACCTTTTCCGGGGTGACGGTGGGAGAAAAGTAAACCTTTGCCTGCATCGTTATCCTTCCTTTCCGCAGAGCCGATCATTATTATCAAGCAATATTATACCCGGCTTTCCCGGGAATTGCAACCATTATTTGCATGTTCGGCCCCTCAGGCGCATAGACTAACACAAAAGGCAAGGAGGGTTCCCATGAAAAATCTGCAATGGAAGAAACTGATTCTCTGTCTGGCCCTGCCCCTGGCGGTGGGCGGACTGGCGGCGTGGCCGACCATGGGCGGCATGGCGGACTACGCTTCGGTGGTAAAGCCGCCCCTGTCGCCCCCCGGATGGGTGTTCCCCGTGGTGTGGACGGCGCTGTACCTGATGATGGGCTGGGCCTCCTATATGGTGTGGACTTCCGGGGCGGAGACCGGGCAGGTCCGCCAGGCCCTGCTGCTCTATGGGGCCCAGCTGGCGGTGAATTTCCTGTGGCCCCTGCTGTTTTTCGGCGGGAAGGACTATCTGGCGGCCTTTTTTCTCCTGGCGGGGCTGTGGCTGCTGGTCTGGCTGACGCTCCACGCCTTTTTGGCCATCCGGGAGACCGCCGGGAAGCTGCTGCTTCCTTACCTGGCCTGGATCACCTTCGCCGGATACCTGAACCTGGGGGTCTATCTTCTGAACTGAAAACCAGCGAGGGGCTTGAAAAAAGCCCCTCGCCGGTTTTTTGTATAGAGGACGGCTTTTTCCATTCAAAGGGCCCTAAAACGCCTCATTTTCCACATCTATTATAGCAGAAAATTCGATAAAGAACAAGACTGGTAATAGGACCATTTTCAGCTATAATGAACCTTGTAAAATAAGGAGGGGAAAATGGGATGAAGATTCGAGCAGCTTTCGGCCGGTACTTTCATTTGAAAGAATATGGGCCCTATCTTCTCATTGCCGCTGTTGCCGGCACGATTCCCGCCGTGTCCATCAGACTTCGAGGCGATCTGATCGATGGGGCGTTAAGCGGCGGGACGGACGGAAGTCACAGATCCTTTCTACTTCTGGGACTGATTATCGCGCTATCCCTGCTGCAAACGGTGAGCGCCGCGTCTATTGACCGCATATCGCAGCGGCACAAAATCAAACAATCCGCGTGCCTGGACGCCGCACGGTTGGAGAAGGCGTCCAAAATCACGTTTCCAATTACAGAGTCCGTGCGCTTTCACGCGCTGTGGCAAAGTTCCGCGGAGGCCCCGGAGCTGGAAGCGCAGGTTTTCAGGGCGGTCGGAACGCTTGTGGAGCTTTTTGTAAAGCTTGCGCTGTCGCTTTTTGTCCTGTGGTCCATGGATGCTTGGACGGCAATGGGAATTATTCTTTTACTGACGGCGGGTGTTTTCCTGAACAGAAAGCTGGCGCAAAAAACGGAGGGGTTTTGGGCCAAGTACCGGGAGAATATGCGGCGCGCCAATTATTTTTCATCACTTCTTATGCAGCGTGAATACGCCGCGGAGCGGAAGATCTTTTCATTTGACGAGGAGATCGACCGCCGTTATCGAGACTCCTTCTCCCGGGCAAAGCGGGAAAACGCGAAGCTGGGCCGAGAACGTTTTCAAATCGAAACCGTCATGCAGATCCTTTTCGCGTTTTACGCCGTGATCGTGGCGCTGCTGCTTCTACGCCCCCTGCTCAGCGGAAGGATCACCATGGGCCTCTTTACATCCGCGTTCTATGCCGCGGTGGGGCTGGAGCAGAGCTGCAAACAGATCTACGCGGCGGTTTATGAGCTTGTAGGCGCCGCAGGGAAAATGGGCAGCCTTTTCGACTTTCTGGCACTGGAGGAGGAGACAGGGCGGGAGGACATTGGGCCGGATGCGCAAATTCGGAGCGTGGAGTTTCGCGATGTTACCTTCACCTATCCCGGCATGAAGAATCCTGTATTGCGGCACATCAGTTTCCACTTAGAGCCCGGCCGCCACTACGCCTTGGTGGGAGAAAACGGCTGCGGAAAATCGACTTTGGTGAAGCTTTTTGTGGGACTATACCGGTCGGACAGCGGGCAGATCCTGATCAACGGCAGGCCGGCGCATGAACTTTCCCCGGCCAGCCGCCGGAGGCTGTATTCCGTAGTCTTTCAGGATTTCTACCGCTACCCCCTGACCATCCGGGAAAATGTGTCGCTGTGCATGGATACCCAGGCGGATGACAAGACGCTAAATGGGGTGTTCGACCGGCTTGGGGCTCATCCCATGGCGGCGATGGGCGAGGCGGGATATGACCGCGATCTTATGCCCCTTTTTAAGGACGGGGCCGGGCTGTCAGGCGGCGAGTGGCAGAAGATGGCGGTGGCCCGCTGCATCCTCTCAAAAGCGCCAATCGCCATTTTGGATGAACCGAACGCCGCCCTGGACCCGATGGCGGAGGCCTCGGTTTACACGGCGTACCGTCGGCTTTTGGACCAGCGGACGACGCTTCTGATCTCTCACCGCCTGGGGTCTGTGCGTATGGCCGATGAGATTCTGGTTTTAAAGGACGGCGCGCTGATCGCGAAAGCCAAGCATGAAAAGCTCATGGAGACGTGCGCCTATTATGCGGAGCTGTTCAACACGCAGAAAGGGATGTATATGTGATGAACGATCAGCAAATAAGTATACGAAAGGCGCTTTTCTATATTTTCAGAGCGGCGCCCGGGAGCTTCGCACTGATGGCGCTTATGGGGCTCGGGAACGGCGGGGCGTCCATTCTGAGCGTTTGGGCGACGGAGCGCGTTTTTTCCCAGCTCCAAGCCGGGTACGATGCCGGGCTTTTCGCCTCCCTGGCCGTTTACGCGGCGGCCCTTCTCCTCTCCGCCGGGTACTCCGTGTGGTACATTCGATACCATGTTCAGTTTTTCGCGATCCTGGATTTTGAGGAGAACACCCGCCGAATGCTCCATGCCAAAAGCCGGCACATTTCCAACGAGGATCTGGAGACGCCCAACGCCTACGCTTTCATCCGCCAGGCGGATAACGCCCGGCAGAATCTTTTCCGCTACGGTCAGATCTACGTGGAGGCGGTGATGACCATCATCCAGGCCGCAATGGTGGCGGCGTATATCTCATCGTTTAATGGCCTATTTCTCCTGTTTCTTCCCCTGGCCGCGCTCCCGACGCTGCTGGAAATGCTGTATAGCGCCCGGCTGTGGAAACGTGGCTATGAAACCGTGACCCAATGCCAGCGGGAGGAGGCGGAATATGAAAAGGCGGTCATCGACGAGATTGCCTGCAAGGAGAGCCGCCTGACCGGGGCGAACGCGCTGCTGATCAAGAAATGGAAAAACAGCCGCATGAAACGAGACGCAATCGAAGACGGCAAATCAAAGAAAACGCTGCTTCTGAAAGATTCCCTCAGCATCCTGGAGTGCGCCGGAAGCATGGGTGGATTTGTCGTTTCGATCCTGCTGTTCCGTTCAGCGCAGATCGCTCTTCCCACCTTTACCGCCGGCGTGGCGGCCTATTCCTCCCTGACCGCGATCCTGAGAGGGTTTACCGGCACCGTGGGCAATGAGATCCAATTCCGTCGCATGATCCAGCCTTATTTCCGGTATTGGAATTTACCAGAAAGAGGTGGGGAAGCGGATACATGCACATTTGAGAAAACGGTCACATTGCAAGATGTGTCCTTTACCTATCCAAACCAGATTGGAAAAGCGCTGGATGGCGTCAACCTGACGATCCGCAAGGGGGAAACCATCGCTATTGTGGGGGAAAACGGAGCGGGAAAGTCTACCCTTGCCCAGGTGATCCTGGCCCTCTACCGCCCCACCGCCGGGCGCGTATGCTATGACGGCGTGGATATTTTGACCGTGAAGGAAGCGGCCCTGCATCTTCGCCAGTCCGCCGTGCCCCAGAGCTTTTGCCGGTACAAGCTCACGGCGGGGGACAACATCGCCATCGGCGATTTTTCAAAGCCGGGCAGGGAAGAGATCGACCGGAGGTTATCCGCAATTTTCCCGGACGGAGAGGTCCGGGCCGATACGCCCCTGGGCAAGGAGTTTGGCGGGCGGGAGCTTTCCGGTGGCCAGTGGCAGCAGCTTGCCTGTGGGAGAGGGTTTTATAAGGATAGTGATTTTGTGGTCCTTGATGAGCCCACTTCCGCCATCGACCCGCTGCGGGAAAAGGCGATCTATGACGCTTTTCAGAGGGAGCTTCAGGGCAAAACCGGCATCCTTGTGACCCACCGTTTGGGCGCTGTGAAGCTCGCGGATCGCATTCTGGTCCTTCAGGAAGGGCGGATCGCGGAAAGCGGCACACACGAAGAACTCTTGAAATCGGGCGGCCTTTACGCGGCCTTGTGGAAAGCCCAGGCAGCCGTTTATTCAGCGTGAGGGCTGCCAAGGGAAGCTAAAGACAGCGCTTTTGCGAGAACCCCGTGACAAAACACGAAAAAACAACCAATAGTTGAAATAACGCAAAAGCGCCTCCATTGTATTCAACCGCTGTTTTTGCTATAATTCAACCAGAACGATGAAAGGACGGTGCTTTGAGTGGCAAATGAACTTAGCGAACAGATCGCCGCGCTGCGGAAGGAGCGAGGGCTCACCCAGGAACAGCTGGGAAGCCTGGTGGGCGTATCGGCCCAGGCGGTGAGCAAATGGGAAAAGGGCGGCACGCCGGATATTGAGCTGCTGCCGATCCTGTCCCGGCAGCTGGGGGTGACCATCGACGCCCTCTTCGGCATGGAGGGCAGGGAGCCCGAGGACCCGGCGGAGGCCGTGGGCCGGTGGCTCCGTGGGTTCCCCTCCAAGGAGCGGCTGGACCGGTTCTGCAGGCTCGTGTGGGAGGCCAAGGTACACTTCACTCCGGGAGACTGCGAGCTTCTTCTGCCGGATACGGGCTACCCCGGGTCCTGCGAGTTTGCCTACGGCGATGAGATGGTCGAGCTCCAGCTCTCCCAGATCGTGGCGGAGGGCGGGTTTCTCTTCGACGTCCACGCCGAGGACCTGACCTTTGTGACCCTCTGGCCCCGGCCCCAGGGCGGCTGGGCCCGGTGGCTGGCCCCCAAGGAGGACTACCGGCGGCTTTTCGGGGTTTTGGCAAAGCCAGGGTGTCTGGAGCTTGTGGAGTTCATCTACCGCTGGAAAACGGCCTGGTTTTCCGCAAGCGTGGTGACGAAGCATTTCAGAATGGACCAGGAGACTGTGGAAAAGCTGCTGGAGGACCTGGCGGAAGTGCGGATGCTGACCTCCATGGAGCTGGAATTGGAGGACGGCGCGACCACCGTCTACAAGGTGGTGGAGCCCTGGAAGCTCATCCCATTTTTGATGCTTGCCCGGACCATGATGCAATATGATTCAAACTTTTTCCGCCTTGGCGACGCCTCGCCCCTCATGGAACCGGACGAGGTGTGGGCGGAGACAAGAAATGGGAACATGAACGATTGAAAGGAGCGGTCAACATGAGCTATTATTTGAAAAAATATTGGATCGCCAATCTTTTGGCGATCCTGCCGGGGCTTGTGGTGTGCGCCCTACAGGTCGGAAACGATCTACTGATGATGCGGGTCTTTGAGAGCGTCATCAAATTTGATCTGCGGGGCTTCCTCTTCTGGGAGCTGATGATGGCGGGCGCCTGGGTCCTTCTTTTGTGGATCGGCAGTCTGCGGGACTATTTCCAGGCCCGTGCCATCAGGGCCATGAATAACGCGGTCCGAAGGGACATGGCGGCGACGCTGCTTCATAAGTCCCATGTGGAGTTCCACGGGAAAGACACGGGGGAATATCTGTCCTGGTTCGTGAGCGACGTCAATCAGATGGAGGATCTGGCGTGGACGCCCTTCTATCAGTGTGTGGATCTGGCGGCCACCGCCATCTTCTGCGTCGTCGCTCTGCTGACGCTCCACTGGTCGCTGCTGGTGGCGGCGCTGGTCAACGCGGCAGTTATGCTGCTTGCCCCGCAGTTTTTCACCAAGCGCATGGAGAAGCTGGGCGAAGCCTGTGAGACGGAGCAGGCCAAGGCCACGGGAAAGCTGAAGGATCTTTTGTCCGGCTTCGATGTTCTGCGCTCCTTTGGCCGGGAACCGCGCTTCTGCCAGGGCGCGGAGGCTGCCAGCGAACAGATAGAAAAGCCCAGGTTCCGGTTGAGATATGTGAAGGCTTTCATAACCGCCGGATTTGGCTGCGTAAACATAGGCTGCCAAATGCTGATCAATCTTTTGATCGGCGTGCTGTCCATCCGGGGCGTGATTCTCCAGGGCGCCCTGATGGGTGGGGGAAATCTGGTGGGAGGTCTCTCCAACAGCGTTGGCAGCCTGGCTCAGTACCTGCTGTCCTTCTCCGCCACAAAGCCCTATTTTGACAAAATCACCGTCCGCGGCGACAGCGCGGGGGACGAGGAAAGCGGCGTCCTGCCCGAGATCGGCAGCGCCATCACTGTGCGGGACCTTTCCTTCCAATATGACGAAAAGCCCGTCCTGCTGGATCTGTCCCTGACCTTCCAAAAGGGCGGCAAGTACGCTCTGACCGGCCCCTCCGGGTGCGGAAAGTCCACGCTTTTAAAGCTCCTTTTGGGCTGGCTGCCGGATTACAGCGGGTCCATCCAATTTGACGGGCAGGACGCCCACGGCTTCACCCCGGAGCAGCTTCAACAGCGGATGAGCTACATCGAGCAGAACGTGTTTCTGTTCAACACAACGATTCGGGACAACATCACCCTAGGCGAGGACTTTTCCGACGAGCAAATGGAGAAGGCTTTGGAGGGCAGCGCCCTTCTGGGCGATCTGGCCGCCATGCCGGAGGGCCTGGACACCCCGGTGGGGGAGGACGGCAGCAATCTCTCCGGCGGGCAGAAGCAGCGGGTGGCTATCGCCCGGGCGCTGATCCACGACCGCTCCATTCTCCTGGTGGACGAGGGCACCAGCGCCCTGGACCAGAAGAACGCCGGCATCGTGGAGGAGAGCCTGCTGGCAAACCCGGAGCTGACGCTGATTTTGGTCAGCCACCACCTGACCAGGGAGCGGAAGGGGCAGTTTACCGGGGTGTACGATTTGGAGCCGGCAGCGTCCTTCCCGCAGTCGGCATGAGCCATAGAACGAAAAGGAGGAAGCGCCCCGGGGCGCTTCCTTCTTGATCTTACACAACAAAAGGGCAGGAAAAGCGGCGTTTTTGCCGCCTTACAGCCCGTAGCCGTAGATGGCAAAGAACTGGAGGATACTGCCCAGCACCACGAAAATGTGGAACACCGAGTGGAACCAGGGCTTTTTCGACCCGATGCCGTAGAGCACGGCCCCCAGGGTGTAGGCGATCCCGCCCGCCAGGAGCAGGTAGAAGCCCGCCGGGGTGAGGGCCTCCATGGTCTGGCGGAAGAAGGGAATAATGGCCCAGCCCATGCAGATATAGCAGACCATGGAGAAGGCCCGGTATTTCCGCAGGTCGATGGCCGTCAGGGTGATGGCCAGGGCGGCCATGCCCCACTGGAACCCAAACAGGCTCCAGCCCAGGGCGGGGTAGAGTGGCCGCAGGGCGGAGAGGGCCACGGGCATATAGCTGCCGGCGATGAGAAAATAGATGGTGCAGTGATCCAGGATCTGCAGCACCTTTTTCCCGGTGTTGGGTTTTAACCCGTGGTAGACGCTGGAAATGGTATAAAGTGTGATTAAAGAGGCGCCGTAGATGGCGGAGCTGACCACGCCGTAGACGTTGCCGTTCCAGACGGACCGGTTCACACACAGACACAGTGCCAGGACGCCCAGCACGGCGCCGGCAATGTGGGTCACGGCGTTCATTATTTCCTCGCCCTGGGTGTAGGACGGAAGGGCGCGGTCACAGAGGCGGGTACGTTTCATGTTTTCGATCCCCTTTCTTGGTATCCGATGCCAGCATACCATATTTTCGGAGAAAAAGCCCCCTACTTTCGCCGGTAGAGCCTCTCTTTCGGAGAGAGGAGAAAATTCTACCCAGGGTAGAGTAGAAAAAGGGTTGACAAACCCCCGTTTTTCCGATAAAATACCACCAATCGACCATGGCTGAGGTCGCGGCTTGCATCAGTACCCCCCGGATCGGCAAATTGCCGGGATAGGGAAAGGGCACGCCGCCGAAGGGCCTTTCCGGCGCAACCGGGGGGCTCTGGGCCCGTACAGAAGATGTGCGGGACTGTCATCCGGCTTCCGGATGGAGCGCAGACCGTGGGGCTCCAGGACGGATGTGCCCCGCGCGACCGCGCGGGGCTTTTATTTTGGAGGTAGCATATGAAAAAGACGTCCTTTCTCTCCCTGGAGCAGGCCCGGGAAATTTCCCGGGAAATCCCCACGCCCTTCCACATTTACGACGAGAAGGGCATCCGCCAAACCGCCCGGGACCTGAACCGGGCCTTTTCCTGGAACCCGGGGTTCAAGGAGTATTTCGCCGTGAAAGCGACCCCCAATCCCTATATTCTGCAAATTCTCCACCAGGAGGGCTGCGGCTGCGACTGCGCCACGGCCACAGAGCTGCTGCTGGCCAAGGCGGCGGGGGTGGACGGCGAGGAGATCATGTTTTCCTCCAACGACACCCCGGCGGAGGACTACCGGCTGGCCCGGCAGCTGGGGGCCTGTATCAATCTGGACGACGCCACCCATGTGGACTTTTTGGCCCAAAACGGGGGCATCCCGGAGACGATCTGCCTGCGCTACAATCCCGGTGGCTCCTTCAGCCTGGGCAATACCATTATGGACATGCCTCGGGACGCCAAATTCGGCATGACCGAGGACCAGATGGCCGGGGCCATCGCCCGGCTGCAAAAGCTGGGGGCGAAGCGGTTTGGCATCCACGCCCTGCTGGCCTCCAACGCCTGGGGCAACGAGTACTATCCGGAGCTGGCGGGGAATCTGTTCCGGCTGGCGGTCCGGCTGCGAAACGCCTCCGGGGCGGAGATCGCCTTTGTGAACCTGTCTGGCGGCGTGGGGGTGGACTACCGCCCGGAGCAGCCGAAGAGCGACATCTTTGCCATCGGCCAGGGGGTCCGTGCCCAGTATGAGCGGATCCTGGTCCCGGCGGGGATGGGGAACGTGGCCATCTATACCGAGCTGGGCCGGTTCATGCTGGCCCCCCACGGGATGCTGGTGTCCACGGTGATCCACCAGAAGCATATCTACCGGGAGTACCTGGGCCTGGACGCCTGCGCCGCCGATCTGATGCGCCCGGCGATCTACGGGGCCTACCATCATATCACGGTGCTGGGCAAGGAGGACGCCATTTTGGACCATGTATACGACGTGGTGGGCGGATTGTGCGAGAACAACGACAAGTTCGCCATCGAGCGCAGCCTTCCTCAAGTGGAGATCGGGGACATCCTAGCCATCCACGACACCGGCGCCCACGGCTATTCCATGGGCTACAACTATAACGGCAAGCTCCGCTCGGCGGAGGTGCTGCTCAAGGCCGACGGCAGCTTCCTGAAGATCCGGCGGGCGGAGACGCCCCGGGATTATTTTGCCACATTGGACGAGACTCCCTTTTATTTCGATATATAATTTGTAAAATTTGCACAAAATAGGCGGAAATAATTTGTTGCTCCGGCGGCTGGAAATTTCAGAAGAGTTCATGTTTTCGCAGGGAGAATGTGCTATAATAGTCCCAAGCCGGACGGGGAGCCCTCCGGCAATACCCTGCTCGAAAAGGAGCCACTATGAACAACATCCTATTTTTCCTCACGCCGAAGGCGCTCTGCGCTTTCCTTTATGATGACTATACCCTGCGGCAGGCCCTGGAGAAAATGGAGTCCGCCGGATTTTCCGCGCTGCCCATCCTGAACCGCCGGGGGGAATACCGGGGGACGCTGACGGAGGGCGATCTGCTGCGGGCCCTGAAGAATCTGTGCTACATGGATATGCGCCAGGCCGAGGCCCACCGGGTCCACGAGGTCGCCCGCCGGCGGGACAACATTCCCGTGAAGGTGACCACCACCATGCACGAGCTTGTGGAGCGGGCCAGCGCCCAGAATTTTGTCCCCGTGGTGGACGACAAGGAGACCTTTATCGGCATCGTCACCCGCCGGGCCATCATCCAGTACTGCGAGAACCTCCTGTTCCCGGAGGACTGAGTGTCTTTTTTCCAAACAAGCGCCCGCCGGATCTCCGGCGGGCGTTTCGCGGCCTCGGCTCTGTGCGCATTGCCCGCCGCCGTGAGTTTTCCGGCGGAAAAAGCTGTTAAATCCGCCGAATTTTGAAAGAATCGCCCCGACGCCCAAAAATCATCTTTACAATTTCCCCCATTTCGTGTATGATAACTCCGAACAGAGTAGGAAGTCCCGCGTGAAGTGCCGCCTAAATGGGGAGTTGTCGGGCGGACGAAGGAGTTTTCTCCGCGATGGGGTTTCCGCACCCGCTGTTGCATATGGGTGGGCATCCTCCTTTATGTAGCAACGAAACAAAAGGTCGGGCGGTCCCGGAAGCTGTTTTGCCGTCCTTCCCCCCGGTGCGCTACTCCCCTGGCTTTCTGCCGGGGGATTTTTTGCGGGCGCACGGAGGACGGCAGGAAAAGCCTTGGCCCCCGGCGCGCCGAAATAAGGAGGAAATAATGGCAAACCTGAAAAAATCCGACAAATTGTACCCCCATCCCTTTTCCAAGGCCTACTGGCGGGACGCGGTTCTGGAGCTGACGGACCTGCGGATGCTGGTGGTGGCGGCACTGATGATCGCTGTGCGGCTGGTGATGAAGACCTTTCTGGCCATTCCCCTGGCCCCCAGCCTGAACATCAACACCGCCTTTTTAGCCAACGCCGCCGGCGCCATGATCTTCGGGCCGGTGGTCGCCTCCATCTGCGCCGTCATCACGGACATTTTGGGCTATATGCTCAAGCCCGTGGGCTTTTATTTTCCGCCCATGATCCTGACCGAGGTGGCCGGCTCCGTGATCTTCGCCCTGTTCTTCTACCGGGCCAAGATCACCCCCGTGCGAGTGATGCTCAGCCGGTTCGCCATCTGCCTGGGGGTCAATATCCTGCTGGGTACGCCGCTGCAAATTTGGTACAACGCCGTGTTCACGCCGAATAGCACCTACATCCTCACCATCCCCACCATCATCAAGAACCTGTTCATGTTCCCCCTGGAGTCGGTGGCGCTGACGCTGTTCCTCTCCGTCCTGATCCCCATTACCACGCGAATGGGCCTGACCTACGGGAACAAGGACGTGAAGGAGAGCCTGAAATTCGGCAAGCGGCAGGTGGCGCTGCTGGCGGTGCTGTTTGTGGTGGGTCTGGGCTCCACTCTGGCCTACCTCAACTATCACTACTCCGTCACCTCCGTCAGCGCCGGGTACTCCACCCAGGAGCGGCCGGTGAAGAACCAGGAGGCGCTGGAAAATATCCGCACCCAGACCGGGGACTTTAACGACGAGAACACCGTGGCGGTGATCGAGTCCGCCATGCACCCCTTCCTGAGCAAGATCACCACCTACACCGTGGGTGTGTACCAGGTGGACCCGGAGACCCTGGCCGGGGAGGAGAAGACCATGGACGATCTGTGGGCCTATTCCAAGTCCCCCGCGTCCAAGGACCCGGCCTTGACCCGGCTGGCCACCGTGACCTTCGTTTTGGACGAAAACACCGGGGAGATCACCGAATTTCAATCGGTGTTCACAAAATAACCCCCCGCCCCCCTTGCAAAAGGGGGGCGGTTTGGGTATAATAAGGAAAAAACAAAGGAGCGATTTCCATGGACCATGAGCATCCCCATGAGCATGAGCATACCCACGCCGACGGCGTGACCCATACCCATCCCCACACCCACGATCACGACCACGACCATCATCACGACTGCGCCCAGAGCTGCGATGCCTGCCAGACCAAGTGCGAGCATACCCCCATGGAGGAGCTGACCGCCCTGATGAAGTATATGGTGGGCCACAACGCCGCCCATGCCAAGGAGCTGGCGGATCTGGCGGTCCAGCTGGACAAGGCGGGCAACCATATGGCCTATGAGCAGGTCATGGCCGCCGTGTCGGATTTTGAGAAGGGCAACCTGCGGCTCTCCGCCGTACTGGCCAGCCTGGACGTGAAATAAGGAGGCGGGAAGAATGTGCCTTTCCACTGCCTACCGCAACAAAATGCAGCCGGAGACCGTGGCAATGCGCAACGTGATGCGCATTGAGTGCCAGGACGGCGTGGTGATCCTGACGGATCTGATGGAGCGCCAGATGGCCATCGAGGGCGAGCTGGCCCAGGCCAATCTGGTGGACGGCTATGTGATCATCAAAGAAAAAGCGGTATAAGCAACGAAGGACGCCCGGCGGAAGACCCGCCGGGCGTCCTTGACAAATTTTCCCAGAAATGCTATGATAGCGACGGCACTGTTACATAAAAAGGCGGTTCAGCCACTCCCTTTTTCGGAAAGGGGGTGATGCGGATGGATGGGCGATGGGATCTCCTTCGCTTTCTGGTAAACTGCGTCATTCTGCTGGGTATTCTGGCAATGATGTGTTTCCTAGCTCCAAAAGCGTGTTGACCGCTCGGCTTACCCCCCAAGCGGTCAACAATTTGTTGATTAACCTCGTGAGGGCTTAACCGTCTGTAACAGTGCCCTCGTCTATATTATATCGCTTTTTCTCCCAATGTCAATGAAATTTTTTACCGATTTAGGACCTTAACCTGCAAGCCCTCCAGAACGTCCAGCACCTTTTCGTGGAGGCCCTTGTCGAAGGAATCCGTGCAGGCGGCGTCCACGATGATGGCAGCCTGGGGATATTTGCTTTGCAGGGTCACCGCGTTGCTGACCACGCAGATGTTGCTCACCAGCCCCACCAACTCGATCTCATCCGCCCGCTCCGGCAGGACCGCCGCCGTGGCCGGGTCGCTGACGTCCATGCCAAAGGACAGCTTGTCGATGGCCACAGCCCCCACCTGGGCCAGGGCCTGGGCGGTCTGCCCGTAGACCTGCCAGCCGGGGGTGCCCCGGACGCAGTGGACCACCGGCAGGTTCCGGCCCTCCCGGGTTTGAAGATAGTCCTCAAAATGGGTGTCCCGGGTGAAGTAGACCCGTCCCGGCCCGTAGGAGAGGATCTTTTCCGCGATGAGCCCGTCCAGCTTTTCCGCCCCGGGAAAGCCCAAAGCGCCGTCTACAAAATCCACCTGGTAGTCAATGACGAACAGATACCGTTCCATTTTTCGCGCCTCCTAGGGAAATATACAAATACCATACCAAATCCCGGAAAAAAAGTCAACGTATCCGGGGCACTTTTCCCGCAATCTACTTGACATTCCAGTGAAATATGGATAAAATATCTTTGGTATGGTGTACGTCGGCGGGCATTTGCCCCGGCGTTTCATATGAATCCGGCTTTTTCCGGAGTTTGGGAATGTCGCCTCATGGCGTTTTGATAGGAAGCCGGCGCTTGCCGGCGGTTTCCCCATGGGGTCAGTATGCCCACCTCCGATCAGGCCAATTATTCAAAGGAGGTGCTGTTAAACAATTATGAAACCGTTGGAAATTCTTTTGATCGTTGTGATCTGCGTGGTGTTAGTGGCCGTGGCGTTCGTCGCGGGGATTGTTTACCGCAAGAAGGTCGGGGAGCGTGAGATCGGCTCCGCAGAGCAGGAGGCCACCCGCATTATCAATGAGGCCATCCGGGGCGGCGAGAGCCGGAAGAAGGAGATGCTCCTGGAGGCCAAGGACGAGATCCATAAAAACCGCACGGAGTACGAAAAAGAGGTCAAGGAGCGCCGGGCCGAGCTGAGCAAGCAGGAGCGGCGGCTCCAGCAGAAGGAAGAGGCCCTGGACAAGAAGACCGACGCCTTTGAGCGGAAGGAGGACGAGCTTGCCCGCCGCCTGGAAGAGGTCAATCAGGTCAAGGCCGAGGCCGAGGCAGTCCGTCAGAAGCACCTGACCACCCTGGAGGAGATCTCCGGGCTGACCCAGGAACAGGCCAAGCAGTGCCTGCTGGACAGCGTGGAGGCGGACGTCCGCCACGAGACCGCAGTGAAGATCAAGGAGGTCGAGTCCCAGCTCAAGGAGGAGGCCGACGAGAAGGCCCGGGAGATCATCGCCACCGCCATTCAGCGCTGCGCGGCGGACCACACGGCGGAGACCACCGTCTCCGTGGTGCCCCTGCCCAACGATGAGATGAAGGGCCGGATCATCGGCCGGGAGGGCCGGAACATCCGCACCCTGGAGACCATCACCGGCGTGGACCTGATCATCGACGATACGCCGGAGGCCATCACCGTCTCCAGCTTCGACCCGGTCCGCCGGGAGGTGGCCCGTCTGGCCCTGGAGAAGCTGATCGCCGATGGGCGGATCCACCCCACCCGGATCGAGGACATGGTGGAGAAGGCCAAGAAGGAAGTGGACCGCACCATCCGGGAGGAGGGCGAGCGGGCCTGCTATGAGACCGGGGTCCACAATCTGAACCCCGAGCTGGTGAAGATTCTGGGCCGGCAGAAGTACCGCACTTCCTACGGCCAGAACGTGCTGAACCACTCCATCGAGGTGGCCCATATCGCCGGACTGATGGCGGCGGAGCTGGGCGTGGACGTGGCCCTGGCCAAGCGGGCGGGCCTGCTCCACGACCTGGGCAAGTCCATCGACCATGAGGTGGAGGGCAGCCACGTCCAGCTGGGCGCGGACCTGGCCCGGAAGTTCAAGGAGAACCCGGTGGTGGTCAACGCCATCGAGGCCCACCACGGGGACGTGGAGCCCAAGACGGTGATCGCCGTGCTGGTCCAGGCGGCGGACGCGGTGTCGGCGGCCCGGCCCGGCGCCCGGCGGGAGAATGTGGAGAACTATATCCGCCGGCTGCAAAAGCTGGAGGAGCTGACCGGCTCCTATCCCGGCGTGGAGAAGGCCTACGCCATCCAGGCCGGCCGGGAGGTGCGGATCATGGTCAAGCCCGAGGAGGTCACGGAGGACAATATGATCCTTCTGGCCCGGGACATTGCCAAGAAGATCGAAGCGGAGCTGGAGTACCCCGGCCAGATCAAGATTAACGTGATCCGGGAGACCAAGGCTGTGGAATACGCAAAGTAAGAAGAATCAAAAAACGCGCCCGGGAAACCGGGCGTGTTTTTTGTGGTCAGAGGGCCCTTTCTGAGTGCAAATACTATGTATAGAAGCGCGCCCTTTCGTTCCAAAAGAGTTTTGAAACGTCTTGTCAAACGGGAAGGTATCTCACTGATGGTCATTTACATACTGCATAAACTCCCCGCTCCGGCGGATTTTACTCGCCGGAGCGGGGTCAGTCTGCGATTCTGCCTGATCAGTCGATGGCCAGGCGGCGGGTCTCGGGCTGGGGGACCTGCTTTTTCGGAAGGCGTAGCTTCAAAACGCCGTTTTCGTACTGGGCCTTGATCTTGTCCGCCTCCACGCCGGACACATCGAAGGACCGGCTGTA
>CANQFY010000031.1 GCA_947600025.1 uncultured Oscillospiraceae bacterium | reverse complement strand
TCCAGAACGGAACTCATCACGCCCTCGCCCCGGGTGTCCGTCAGAAATTCGCTGCGGTAGCCAAACAGCCCCCGGGAGGGCACCAGAAACTCCAGCCGGTAGCGGCTGCCCATGGGGGTCATGGACAGCAGATCCCCCCGGCGGCGGCCCAGCTTCTCAATCACCGCGCCCATGCTGTCCTCCGGCACGTCGGCCACCATCCGCTCGATGGGCTCGCAAACCTGGCCGTCAATGACCTTGGTCAGTACCCGGGGGGTGGACACGGCAAATTCGTACCCCTCCCGGCGCATGGTCTCCATCAAAATGGACAGGTGCATCTCCCCCCGGCCCGCCACGTTGAAGGCGTCGGTGCCCATCTCCGTGACATGAAGGGATACATCCTTCAGAAGCTCCCGCTCCAGCCGGTCCCGGAGGTTCCGGGAGGTGACGAATTTGCCCTCCCGCCCGGCGAAGGGGGAGTCGTTGACGGAGAAGGTCATTTCAATGGTGGGGTCGGAGATCTTCACAAAGGGCAGCGGCTCCGGCGTATCGGGAGCGCAGAGGGTCCGGCCAATGGTGATGTCCGCCATGCCGGACAGCGCCACGATCTCCCCGGCGGCAGCCTCCTGGACGGGCTTCCGGCTCAGACCGTCGAACTCGTAGAGCGCCGCCACCTTGCCCCGCTCCCGGAAGGCGCCGTCGTGGTAGTCGCAGATGGAGACCTCCTGATTCACTCGGATCACGCCCCGCTCGATCCGGCCAATGGCGATCCGGCCCACATAGTCGTTGTAGTCGATGGAGGATACCAGCAACTGCAAGGGGCCTTCTTCGTCCCCGGAGGGGGCGGGAATGTAGCGCAGGATGGTCTCGAACAGGGGGGCCAGGTCGGTGCCCGTCTCGTCGGGGCTATAAGAGGCCACGCCCTGCCGGGCGGAGCAGAAGACGGTGGGGGAGTCAAACTGCTCGTCGGTGGCGTTCAGGTCCAGCAGCAGCTCCAGCACCTCGTCCATGACCTCGTGGACCCGGGCGTCGGGCCGGTCGATCTTGTTGACCACCACGATGACCTTGTGGCCCAGCTCCAGGGCCTTTTGCAGGACAAACCGGGTCTGAGGCATGGGGCCCTCGGCGGCGTCCACCAGCAGCAGAACGCCGTTGACCATTTTCAGGATCCGCTCCACCTCGCCGCCGAAGTCGGCGTGGCCCGGGGTGTCCACAATATTGATCTTGTAGCCATTGTAGGTGACGGCGGTATTTTTCGCCAGAATGGTGATGCCCCGCTCCCGCTCCAGGTCGCCGGAGTCCATGACCCGCTCCACGGTGGCCTGGTTCTCCCGGTACACGCCGCCCTGCTTGAGCATCTGATCCACCAGGGTGGTCTTGCCGTGATCCACGTGGGCGATGATGGCGATATTGCGGAGCTTCTCCTGAGGTAACATAGCTGTATCTCCTTAATATAAAATTCAACGGGAATTGATAATATGTGTATCGGTTCCGGTAGCGGCGCCGATACCGGGCAAAAGGGAATCGGGCAGCGATCCCAGAGGGCCCCGTGCGCTTTGGCGGCGGACCCCGTCCGCCTGCCGCCGGTGATTATAGCACAATGTAAAAACATTTGCAACTAAAATTGTGGGGTTTTACTAAATAAATGGAAAAAACAGAAAAAGGTTGACCAAAAGTAGAAGGTGTGTTATAGTTATGCCGCTATCTCCGGCGGCCGCGGGAAAACATCCGCAGTCCTGCCGCCGGAGGCGAGGCGCGATATGCGTAAAAAGGCGATAACCTACCTGATGATCGTGGGTGTGGCCCTGTTGGGAGCGATGAATTACCAGCTCTTCGTCTTCCCCAACCGGTTCGCCCCCGCCGGGCTCAACGGCATCTGCACCATGATCCAGTACCTGTCCGGCATCAGCGTGGGCTATATGAGTCTGCTCATCAATATCCCCCTGGCCATCATCGTCTACCGTCACGTCAGCAAGGCCCTGGCGGTGCGGAGCATGGCCTATGTCCTGGTGTTCTCCGGGGCGCTGCTGGTGCTGGGGCAGCTGGACCTGTCCCAGTTCGCCTACGAAACGGAAAACGGCACCAGCACCATTTTGGGCCCCCTGGTGGCCGGCGTCATCAACGGCTACTGCTACTCCATGCTCCTGCGGGCCAGCGCCTTCTCCGGCGGCACGGATTTTATCGCCGCCATCATCCACAAGCGCCGCCCGGAGCAGTCCATCATGGGCCAGATCTTCCTGCTGAACGTGGCGGTGGCGGTGGCCTCCTACTTTGTCTATGATTTCCAGATGGAGCCGGTGCTGCTGTGCATCATGTACAGCTTCACCTCCTCCACCGTCTCCGAGCGGCTGATCAAAAGCGGCCGCAGCGCCCTACGCTATGAGATCATCACGGAGCACCCGGAGCAGCTGTCCCAGGACATTATCCAGAAGCTCCACCACAGCGCCACCCTGATCCCCGCCAAAGGCGTCTACTCCGGCAAGCCCACCAATATCCTGGTGTGCATCGTCAACAAGACCCAGAGCGCCGTGGTGGCGAACATGATCCGCCACAGCCCCAATACCTTCGCCACCGTGTCCCAGGTGGGGGAGGTCATGGGCAACTTCAAGCACTTAGACCCCGAGGGCCGGCCCGAAAAAGATTTCCTTGACAGTGGGGACGATAAAGCGGTATAATTCTACAAATACAAACAAATTAGGAGGATCACCATGGCTTACTACTATCCGGAACCCAGCCACACCTTCAGCGAGTACCTGCTCATCCCCGGATACACCTCGGAGGACTGTATTCCGGACCGGGTGAGCCTGCGTACCCCCCTGACCAAGTTCCGCAAGGGCTTTGAGGAGCCCGCCATCAGCCTGAACATTCCCCTGACATCCGCCATCATGCAGTCCGTTTCCAACGACTCCCTGGCCATCGCCCTGGCCAAGGAGGGGGGCCTGAGCTTTATCTACGGCTCCCAGACCATCCAGGCCCAGGCCGCCATGGTGGCCAAGGTCAAGAGCCACAAGGCCGGGTTCGTGGTCTCCGCCTCCAATCTGACTCCCGAGGCCACCTTAGGCGACGTTCTGGCCCTGAAGGCCCAAAACGGCTTCTCCACCGTGGCCATCACCCACGACGGCACCGCCAACGGCATCCTCCGGGGCCTGGTGACCAGCCGGGACTACCGGCTCTCCCGGATGAGCAAGTCCGACAAGGTGAAAGACTTTATGACCCCCATGGAGCATCTGGTGACGGCCCCCGCCGGCACCACCCTCAGCGAGGCCAACGACATTATCTGGGAGCACAAGCTCAACGCCCTGCCCATTGTGGACAAGGAGGGGCGGCTGTGCCACTTCGTCTTTAGGAAGGACTACGCCTCCCACAAGGACAATCCCCTGGAGCTGCTGGACGAGCGGAAGCGCTACCTGGTGGGCGCGGGCATCAATACCCGGGACTATGCCCAGCGGGTGCCGGCACTGCTGGAGGCCGGGGCGGACGTGCTGTGCATCGACTCCTCCGAGGGCTACACCTGCTGGCAGCAGAAGACCATCGCCTGGATCCGGGAGAAGTACGGCGACACCGTGAAGGTGGGCGCGGGGAACGTGGTGGACCGGGACGGATTTTTGTTCCTGGCCCAGGCCGGGGCGGACTTTGTGAAGGTCGGCATCGGCGGCGGCTCCATCTGCATCACCCGGGAGACCAAGGGCATCGGCCGGGGCCAGGCCACGGCACTGATCGAGGTGGCGGCGGCCCGGGACGAGTACTTCCGGGAGACCGGGATCTACATCCCCATCTGCTCCGACGGCGGCATCGTTCACGACTATCACATGACCCTGGCGCTGGCCATGGGGGCGGATTTCCTGATGCTGGGCCGGTACTTTGCCCGGTTCGACGAGGCCCCCTCTCCCAAGGTGCTGGTCAACGGGGTCTACATGAAGGAATACTGGGGCGAGGGCTCCAACCGGGCCCGGAACTGGCAGCGCTACGATCTGGGCGGCGATAGCAAGCTGAGCTTCGAGGAGGGCGTGGACTCCTATGTGTCCTACGCCGGGCCGCTCCACACCAATGTGGAGAACAGCCTGTACAAGGTCAAGAGTACCATGTGCAACTGCGGCGTGACCACCATCGCTTCGCTTCAGAAGGAGGCCAAGCTGACCCTGGTCTCCGCCACCTCCATTGTGGAGGGCGGCTATCACGACGTGACTCTCCGGTCCAGCTCTCAGCCCGGCGGCTGATCTCAAAAGGCCCCCAATCGGGGGCCTTTCCTTTTTTATCTGCCTACCTTCTTATTTTGGTGCGTCCCACGCTGTGAGTGCTCCCCCGACCCCTGCGGGGGGCCTTACTTTCTTGTTTCGGCAAGAAAGTAAGCAAAGAAGCCGACCAAGGGGGCGCTTCGAGCAAAGGCGCCCCCCTTGGATTCCCCCGCCGCCTCGCCAGAGGCGCTGGGGGGGAATTCGAGAGGGGCCTACGGCCCGTCTACCGTGAATTTGTGAAACTTTTCGTGCAGCGTTCCAAATTCTGCTAAGCGCTGATTGATAGATTCTACTAGCGGGGTTTCTTAATCGGTGCCTAGAAATAAGCAACACTTCTACTTCTATTCGGGTGCAACGCCATTTACTGGCAGTGCAACTGTCAACGCAGCGCACCATTTTTCACGCTGCACCTAAAATCTTGCATCTCTACGTTAGAGAGCCCGTAAGCCCACAAATATTCTCCATAGCTTGGCATTACTGGGGAGCGGCGGGGGGTCCTTAGGGGGGCGCCTTTGCTCGAAGCGCCCCCTAAGCCTGTTCTTTGCCTACTTTCTTGCAGGAGCAAGAAAGTAGGTCCCCCGGAAGGGGTAGGGGGAGCATTCCCGGCAAGGAACGCACCGAAATAAAAAGGTAAAAGGGCGGTTTTCCCCCCACCCACCCGGCAGCGGTGGCTCCTAGCGCCCCTTTAGTCGGCTTCTTTGCCCACTTTCTTGCTCGGCGGCAAGAAAGTGGGTCCCCGGAAGGGGTAGTGGGCGGCGGGCCGCCGCTTGCCCGACAATCACACGACCCATTGCTCTGGTGGGTTCTCAATTTTCCGTTTGTTTTTGTAAAACTTGCTTAATTCCCTGGCACCTTTTGCGGGAAGTTTACGGCAGTTCCCTGAAAAATGCGGCTTTCTTTTCCCTCTTTTTGCGTTTTTGCCTTAATGTGCTAAAATACAGTCTGGAAACGATCCTGACGATAGGAGGAATTGAAAAATGAACGCTGTAAAAAAGCTGCTGGTACTTATGCTTGTCCTGGCCGCGGTCCTCTCTCTGGCGGCCTGCGGGAGCGGAGAGCCGGGCAAGGAACCGGATGGCACCTCCTCCGCCCCCATCCAGACGCAGAGCGGGGAAAGCACAGAGCCGGAACCCTCCGAGGCCCCAGAGCAGCACGTCCACACCTGGACAGACGCCACATGCACCGAGCCCCGAACCTGCGCCATTTGCGGCGCCACGGAGGGCGAGGCCCTGGGACACTTAATGCTGCCAGCCACCACCGAGGCCCCGGCCACCTGTTCCCGCTGCGGTTTCACCGAAGGGGAACCGCTGGCCAAAAACATGGACTGGAACCTGCTTATCCTGGTCTACCGCAATGTTAAGGGCACCTACAGGGACGAGGACGGTCAGGAAAAAACCGTTGATTACACCATGCCTGACGAAGAGCTGAAGCTCTATGAAAAGTGCGCGAAAGCCGTGGAGAGGGATCTTGCCGACATGAGCGGCGGTGTGATCGTCCCCCACGTGACCTTCAAGGTCGCGGAAGCGACGCTACCGACGGCATTCTTAAAGGATGACGGCGACGGCTTCGGTGCGTATTTGGATACGAAGGAGGCGGAGTCTCTCCTGCGCAGGGAAATCGACCTGAACGCCTATGATCATGTGACGATCATCGCGGACCTGGACGATATGCCTTGCGGGTACTGGGGCCTCACCTTGGCGCGCTTTTCTCAGGAGACGGGCTACGCGTTTATCAACAACTACAATTATGAAACCTTTTCCGGGTATTTCTTTGACGAGGAAAACTATTGGACCGCCAGCCCCGTCATCCACGAGTTCCTGCACTTTATGGAGGGCTGGTCCGAGAAGCGCGGCAAGCCCATAGGCTATAACAAAAACGGAGACACGATCGTGGACAGTGGGGAAACGCTGGGCTACAAGCCGGACGACTACTACGACTTCAAGGCGTTTTACACCGACATCATCAACTGCACTGTGACGCTCCCTGACGGAACGGCGGACGGCATCGATCCCGCCATGTGGAGAGAACCCCCACATTTATATCGGTAACTAAATTGGGGCCCCTTGCGGGGCCCCGAATTTATTTGACGTATTCGATGACCACCCGGCGGTTGGGTTCCGTGCCGGTGGAGTAGGTGGAGATGTTCTCCATGTCCTGGAGGGTGGCGTGGATCACATGGCGCTCATAGGCGTTCATGGGCTCCAGGGTGGTGCGCCGGCGGAGCTTCAGGACCTGCTGGGCCTTCTTCCGGGCGTAGCGGCGAAGGGAATCCTCCCGCTTCTCCCGGTAGGCCTCGGCGTCCACGCTGACCCGGATGTGGCCGGACTGGCCCCGGTTCATCGCGTTGCCGCACAGGTGCTGAATGGCGTCCAGGGTGTCCCCCCGGCGGCCGATGAGATAGCCCAGATCCCCGCCCACCAGATCCACCCGGTAGGAGTTTTCCTCTACCTTCCAGGCGTGGGGCACGGCGTCGGAGCCCATGTGCTCCAAAAGGCCCTTGAGGAAGACCTCGATCCGCTCCTCCGTGCTGCCGGGTTCGGCGGGGGCGTAGACCTTGGGCGCGGCGGGGGCCTTCTTCTCCTCGGGCTGCTGCCTGGGGGCCTTGGGCTGGGGCTTGTCCCTGCGGGGACGGTCCTGCCGCTCAGGCCGGGCCTTGAGGGAATTGGGCACCTGGTCCACCTTGCGGATCTCGGGCTTGTTCTCCGGGGTGACCTCCTTGGGGGTCTCCTTCTTGGGAGGCTTGGGCGGCTTGGCGGAGCGGGAGGCGGAGGACAGGGCGGTCTTGGGCGCCGCCTCCGGCGCGGGAATGGAATCCGGCGCCTCGTAGGTCACCTGGACCTTGGCCGGGGCGGCGCCGAAGCCCAAAAAGCCCGCCTTGGCCTGGGCCAGCACCTGGACGGAAACGCTGTCCCGGTCCAGACCAAGCTGATTCAGCGCGTTCTCAATGGCAAGATCGATGGTCTTGCCGGTGGCAACAATGGTTTTTTCCATGTCTTATTCCTCCGTATGGTTGCCGTAGCGGTCGGGGTCATAGGCCCGGCCCTTGCAGTAGGGCCGGCTGGGGATCCCGGAGAGGGCGCCGGAGGCGTCCGCTTCCTCGGCCTCCTCCACGGCGCCCTTTCGGGCGGCGTACTCCTTGGCCGCGGCGGCCTTCGCGGCCAGTTGTTCCCGCTGCTGCTTCTGCTGCAATTTCTTTTTGCTGGTATTTTCGGTGATGCCTTCGGGATTGGCGGCCCGGCGCTCGGCCCGCTGCCGTTCCTTTTCGGCCTCGATCCGGTCCCGCTCCATGGCCTGCTGGAGCCGGATGGCGTCCTCGGCGTCGTAGATCTTCCGGTAGTGCTGGGTCAGGATCACGTCGATGGCAATGGATACCATGCCCTGGACGAACCAGTACAGGCTCAGCGCCCCGGGCACCGTGAAGCCCACCCACAGCGACAGCAGGGGCGAGATGATCATCATGGTCTTGTTGGTCTGGTTTGCCTGGGAATTTTCGGCGGTCTCCTTGTCCTTTACGCCGTTTTTGTCGGTGATGACGGAGTTGTTCATCTTGGTCATGATAAACATACTCAGCACCTGGCTGCCGGCGGAGAACACCGGGATCAGGAAGGCCCCGATATGAGCCCAGTCATAGGCGCTCCAGCCGAAGATGTTGAACTCGGGGATGGCGCCCACGTCAATGCCCAAAAAGTCAAAATTCATGCCGGCCAGGGTGGCCTCGCTGATGCCGGGGATGGCGTCCCGGATGACCTGGGCGTACTCATGGATGTGCCGGGCGGCGGCGACCTGGGCGTAGTAGGTGTTGCCGGTAAAATACTGGGGCGCCTGCTCCGTCATGACGGAGACAATCTGCGCCGCCGTCTCCGCGGTTTCGTGGAGCATGTACACCAGGGGCTGGCGCACCACGGCCAGCAGGGGGAACAGGATCAGCAGGGGGACCAGGCTCCAAAGGCAGCCGCCGCCCATGCTGACGCCCTCTTCCTTATAGAGGGCCTGCAGGGCCTCGCCCTGCTTCTGTTGATCGGTATATTTGTCTTGGATCTCCTTGATCCGGGGGCTGAGCCGGGAGAGCTTCATGGAGGTCTTCTTGCTCTTGGCGGTGATGGGGATGAGGATGATCTTCACCAGAATGGCGAACAGCAGCATAGCCATGCCGTAGTTGCCGGAGAGCCGGTACATCCAGTCCAGCAGATAGCCGAAGGGAACGGTGATGATATCCCCGATATGGAAGGCGAGAATCATGGACATTCCTCCTTCTCCTCTTTTGCGAGGAGGTCATGGTACAGGGTCGTACAGATCGCCCCGGTAGAAGGGATTGCACCGCAGCAGCCGGGCCAGGGCCATGCGGCCGCCCTTCCAGGCGCCGTATTTTTCAATGGCCAGATAGGCATACTGGGAGCAGGTGGGCACGAACCGGCAGGCCGGCGGCTTTCCGGGGGAAATATGCCGGCGGTAAAACCGGATGAGCCAGAGAAGCAGCTGTTTCATCGGGAGTCCTCCAGGAGAATGCCCGCCTTCTTCGCCAGGGAGAGGTAAGCCGCCGTCAGCTGGGAAAAATCCGCCTCCACGGCCCGGCTCCGGGCCACTACCACAATATCGAAGCCCCGGCGGAACCGGCGCTCGTTCAGCCGGTAGATCTCCCGCAGGCGGCGGCGGACCCGGTTGCGCACCACGGCGTGACCCAGCTTTTTGCTGACGGTCAGGCCCACCCGGTTTCGGTCGGTGTGGTTGCGCCGGGCGTAGAGCACCAGCAGGCCATTGGCCTTGCCGGAGGTGGCGTAGAGCCGCCGGAAAATGTGGTTTTGCTTCAAGGACGCGGAAAATTGCATGGCGGCGCCTCCCGTTAGAAAAAGGGAGCGGGGCGAAAATGCCGTTCGCCCCGCATGGACTCCCATTTCGCGCTTGCGCGATATCGGACAGCTCAGGTCGTTTAGGCGGTCAGAACCTGGCGGCCCTTGGCGCGGCGGCGGGCCAGCACCTTGCGCCCGTTGGAGGTCGCCATTCTCTTCCGGAAGCCGTGGACCTTGGAACGGTGACGCTGGCTGGGCTGATAGGTACGCTTCATGTATACACCTCCTTACCATAGAAATACAATATGCTCAACAGCCAAAAGGCCGCAGCAATTTCCAAAAAAGCCCCTAAGATAGAGCCATACTAAACTATTATAACCGAAAAAACCCCACAGGTCAACCCCCAATTGCGCCCCGGGCCACGCCAGAATCCATGGCGGCCTGCCGGACGGCGGCGGCCACGGCGTCCTTCACTCTCGGGTCGAAGGCGGCAGGGAGGATATAGTCCGGGGAGAGCTCCTGGTCGGACACGATCCCGGCGATGGCCCGGGCGGCGGCCAGCTTCATCTCGTCGTTGATGTCCGAGGCCCGGACGTCCAGGGCCCCCCGGAAAATGCCGGGGAAGCACAGCACGTTGTTGACCTGGTTGGGGTAGTCCGACCGGCCGGTGGACACCACCGCCGCCCCGGCGGCCTTGGCCTCCTCCGGGAAGATCTCCGGGGTGGGGTTGGCGCAGGCGAAGACGATGGGGTCCTTGGCCATGGTACGCACCATCTCCCCGGTGAGGGTCCCCGGCGCGGAGACGCCGATGAACACATCCGCCCCCCGGATCACCTCCGCCAGCGTGCCCCGCTCCTGGGCCCGGTTGGTCAGCGCCGCCATTTCCGCCTTCACCGGGTTCAGGCCCGGGCGGCCGGCGTAAATGGCTCCCTGCCGGTCCGTCATCACCACGTTTTTCAGCCCCAGGGACAGCAGCAGCCGGATAATGGCGATCCCCGCCGCCCCGGCTCCGGAGGTGACGATCTTGACCTCCTCCAGGCGCTTGCCCACCAGCTTCAGGGCGTTCATCAGCCCCGCCAGGGTGATGACGGCGGTGCCGTGCTGGTCGTCGTGAAAAATGGGGATGTCGCAGCGCTGCTTCAGCTTCCGTTCGATCTCAAAGCACCGGGGAGCGGAGATGTCCTCCAGATTCACCCCGCCGAAGCTGCCGGCAAGCAGCGCCACGGTGTTCACGATTTCATCCACATCCTTGGACCGGACGCACAGGGGGATGGCGTCCACATCTCCGAAGGCTTTAAAGAGGACGCACTTGCCCTCCATCACCGGCATCCCGGCCTCGGGGCCGATGTCCCCCAGGCCCAGCACGGCGGTGCCGTCGGTGACCACGGCCACGGTGTTCCACCGCCGGGTCAGGGCAAAGCTGAGACTGGGGTCCTTCTGAATTTCCAGGCAGGGCGCGGCCACGCCGGGGGTGTAGGCCAGGCTCAGGGCCTCCTTGGAATCCACCGCCGCCCGGGGGGTGACCTCCAGCTTGCCCCGGAGGGCGTAGTGGAGCTTTAGGGACTCTTTCGCGTAATCCATGGAAATTACCTCATACTTTCAGTCTTGGAAGGGGAATGTCCCCGTTCCCGGAACATCATACCATAATCCCCGGAAAACGCAACCGCTTTTTTCCAAAATCCGGGAATTTCTTTGGATTGCGGGGCTGGGCCTGTGAACAATATGTGAATCTTTGGAGGTTTGTGTTGAATTTCCGAGGATTTGCAATATAATGGAGGTATTCCGATGGGTAAGGTGGTATTGCATGGACGGGCAAGGCGGCTGGTTCCGGAGGATCGCCGCCCGGCTGCGGGACGGCCTCCGGCGGTTTATGGAGGGGCGGCACGGAACGGACCGGCTGACGCTGGCGATATTGTGCGTTGGCGCGGCGTTGAGCCTGGTAGGGGTGCTGGTGCAGCTGTTCGGCGCCTGGAGCCCCACCTGGAACGCGGTGCTGACGCTGATTTCCTATGCGCTGATGGTTCTGGCGGTTTACCGTACATTGTCCCGGGACACCTACCGGCGGTATCGGGAAAACCAGTGGTTCTGCCAGCTTTTGGACCGGCTGAAGGACCGGAAGAACCGGCATTTCAAGTGCCCTAAGTGCCGGCAGATCATGCGGGTGCCCCGGGGCTCCGGCAAGGTCACCATCACTTGCACCAAGTGCGGCGAAAAATTCGACCGAAAAGCCTAATTAAACCTAAAGGCAGGAGGATCCCTCCTGCCTACCTTTTTATTTTGGTGCATCCCACGCTGTGGGTGCTCCCCCTACCCCTGCCGGGAGCCTTACTTTCTTGTTTCGGCAAGAAAGTAAGCAAAGAAGCCGACCAAGGGGGCGCTTCGAGCAAAGGCGCCCCCCTTGGATTCCCCCGCCGCCTCGCCAGAGGCGCTGGGGGGAATTCGGTGGCGGCCTCCGGCCCGTCTACCGTGAATTTGCAAAACCTACTATGCAGCGTTCCAAATCCTGCCAAGCGCTGATTGATGGGTTTTACTAGCGGAGTTTCTTAATCGGTACTGTGGAAAACTAGAAAGTCTTCTACTTCTATTTTGGTGCAGCTCCCATCTTTTGCCAGTACAGCTATCAACGCAACGCACTATTTTGCACGCTGCACTGTAATTTTCACATATCTACGTTTAAAAATCGTAAGTCCACATATGTTCTCCGTTTATCTGAACTATCGGGGAGCGGCGGGGGGATTCTTAAGGGGGGCGCCTTTGCTCGAAGCGCCCCCCTTAAGCCTGTTCTTTGCTTACTTTCTTGCAGGAGCAAGAAAGTAAGGCCCCCGGCAGGGGTTGGAGGAGCACCTCCGGTGCGGGACGCACCGAAACAAGAAGGTCCAGTCTCTCGAAGAGAGAAAAGCTTCAAATCGACGTTTTGGGGTTGACGAACACCGTCCGGTAGGTGTGATAAATCACCATCCCCGGCCGGCCGGAGGCCGGTTTTTTAATGGCCTTGACCCGGGTGACATCCACCGGCACGTTCTGCCCCTGGGCGGCCTGGGAGTGCCCCGCCGCCAGCTCCGCCGCCTGGGTAATCGCCTCATCCGGCGGCTCCGCCCCGGCGCACACCAGGATCACATGGCTCCCCGGCACCTTCTGGGCGTGGAGCCACAGATCGTCCTTCCGGGCCAGCCGGAAGGTCAGCTCGTCGTTCTGCCGGTTGTTCCGGCCCACATACACGGCATAGCCCTCCGCTGTGACGAACCGCAATGGCGCCGTGGGCTTCTGGCGGAGCCGCTTTTTCCCGGCCTCCTGCCGCAGATACCCGCCGACGCGGAGCTCCTGGCGGATTTCCTCCAGCTCTTGCTCCGTCTGGGCCCGGCTGAGCTCCTCCAGGACGCTTTGCAGATAGTGAAGCTCCTCCCGCCCCAGGGCCAGCTGATGGGTCAGCTCCTTTTCGGCGTTTTTCTTCCGGGCGTAGTCCTTGTAGAATTTGGCCGCGTTCTGCTGGGGACTGAGCAGGGGGGAAAGGGGAATGGAGATGACCGGCATCTTTTCGTCATAGAAGTCTTCCGCCTCCAAAACCTTCTGCCCCTTCACCGCCCGGTGGAGGTTGGCGGTGACAATGTCCCCCAGCTGCCGGAGCCGCTCCCGATCCTTTGCCTCCGCCAGCTCCTTTTCCTGAACGGCCAGCTTCCGGGTCAGCCGCTGGCACAGATTGGTCACGGTCTTGCGCACCGCCTGGCTCTTCTGCTGCATGGCGTCCCGCGCGCCCCGCTCCCCGTAGGCTAGGTCCAGCAGGGTCGAGAAGCTCTCCGCCTTTTGGGCCGGGCCGTACTGCCGGAGGGGCAGCCAGGAGAACTGCCCCACGCTTCCGTCGGGCCGGAGGGTGTACCAGGGCCCGGGGGCCTGGCGGAAGAAGGCGGCCAGCCCCTCCCCTAAGCCATCCCCGGCCACGCCGGAGAGCCGGGCGTCTACGTCCCCCGCCGCCGCCAGCGCCGCCTCCCGGCACACCAGGGGGGACACGCCGCCCAGGCGGTCCATCAGCCGGTCCGCCAGCCGGTCCGGCCCGGGACTTTGAAGCAAGGCGTCAAAATCTTCCCCCGTCATTTGGGCGGGGTCTAATTTTTCCACCGGCTCCGGGGGCTGGTAGTAGAGCCCCGGCAGGGCCTGCCGCTTGGCGGCGGCGTCCAGCCCCACCCGGCGCAAGCAGTCCAAAATTCGCCCGTCGGGCCCCAGGAGGTAGAGGTTGCAGGTCCGGCCCATCAGCTCCGCCACCAGCTTCTTTTCCACAGGGAACCCCATTTCGTCGGTGCAGTCGAAGGTCAGCTCCACCGCCCGCTCCATGGGAAGCTGCCGGAGCTTTGCCAATTTGGCCCCCAAAAGGTGCTTGCGCAGCAGCATGCACAGCATGGGGGGCTTTTCGGGATTTTCCGGAGTGCGTTCCGTCAGATGGAGCCGGGGGGCGGCGGGGTCGGCGGCGATGAGCAGCTTTTCCCGGGTGGCGCCCTTCAAATGCAGCACGAACACGTCCCGGGTGGGCTGGTGAATCTTATCCACCCGGCTGCCCACGATTTTCGGCTCCATTTCCGCCACCAGGGCGGCGAGAAATCCGGCGTCAAACCCCATGGCCCGCCTCCATTCCCGCGGCGAACAGCTCGTTGAGCCGCCCGGTCCTGCCCAGGAGGAACAAAGCCCCGAACAGGGTCTCCAGGCCCGTGGCCAGAGCATACTCCTGGGCTGTGGCGGACTTGGGGGCGGCGTGGGTGTGGGTATTCTTCCCCCGGCGGAGGAAATCCGCCTCCTCCTCGGTCAGCAGGGGCAAAATGGCCTGGGCGAACCGGGCCTGGGCCGGGGCCTTCACCAGAGAAACCGAATCGTCGTGGAGGCGGCGCGCCGTCTTGTCCCCCTGGGCGCAGAGGTAGGCCCGGCACAGCAGCTCGTAGACCCCGTCCCCCATGTGGGCCAGGCCCAGATTGGAGATGGCGTCCACCTCCCGCCGGGACAGGGACAGGGAAAAGTAATCAGTCATGGGCCGTTTCCTCGATCAGCTGCCGAAACACCGGCAGGCTTCCGGTGATTTGCTCCATGGGAACGCAGTAGCACAGCCGGAAATAGCCCGAGCAGCCGAACCCGTCCCCGGGCACCACCAGCAGGTCCTTTGCCTTGGCCCGGTCAGAGAAGGCCTGGGCGTCGCCCCCCGGGGCCTTGACGAAGAGATAGAAGGCCCCCTGGGGATCCGCCATCTCATAGCCCATCTCCGCCAGGCCACCGGCCAGCGCCCGGCGAAGATGGTCGTAAGCCTGAAGATCCGGCCGCAGATGGGCGCACCGGGCGATGACCTTCTGGATCAGGCTGGGGGCGCAGACGTGGCCGATGGCCCGGGAGGCCCCGGCCACGGCGGCGTAGAGCCGATCGTGATCCGCAGCCGCCGCCGGGACGTAGACATAGCCGATCCGCTCCCCCGGCAGAGACAGGGACTTGGAATAGGAGTAGCACACCACCGTGTCCCGGTACAGCTTGGGCAGGAAGGAAACCTCCGCCCCGTCGTAGACCAGCTCCCGGTAGGGCTCGTCGGAGATCAGGTAGATGGGGTGGCCGAACCGCCCGGCCTTCCGGGTCAGCAGGGCGGCCAGAGCTTCCAGCGTCTCCCTGGAATAGACGGTGCCGGCGGGGTTATTGGGGGAGTTGACGATGACGGCGGCGGTGTTGGGGCTCAGCATCGCGTCCAAAGCCTCCAGATCGATCTGGAACCCCGGAAGCGCCGGGGGCACCGCCCGGAATACTGCCCCGGCCCCTTCCACAAACACCTTGTACTCGGGGAAATAGGGGGCGATGGCCAAAATCTCCTCTCCGGGGCAGGCCAGGGCCCGGGCCACCGCCGCCAGCTCCGGGGCGGCGCCACAGCCCAAAAACAGATCCTCCGCCCGAGCCCCCGCCTGGAACCGGGCGTTGAGATCGGCGGCAATGGCCTCCCGGGCGGCCAGATCCCCCACGGCGGAGGTATAGCCGTGGACCTCCAGACTGGAGGTGTCCTCCAAAATCTCCCGGATGGCCCGGTTCACCTCCGGCGGGGAGGGGATGGAGGGGTTGCCCAGGCTGTAATCGTAGACCCGCTCCGGGCCCACCACCGCCGCCCGGGCCCGGCCGTACTCAAATAGGTCCCGGATCACGGAGCGGGTGGCCCCCAGGGAGTAGGATGTTTCGTTGATCATGGCGTTCTCCTTTTCACACGGGCAGGATGCCCAGTTGGATTTTGTAGTTCAGAATTCGTTCCACGCTTTCCCGGATTCGGTCCAGGGTCAGCCGCCCGGAATCCAGGGCGGAGAGGACCCCCTCCATGGCCCGGGGCAGATCCTCCGGCATCAGCAGCAGGTCGCACCCGGCCTCCAGGGCGGCCACTGCCGCCTCCTCGGGGGTGTAGTACTGGGTAATGGCCCCCATGGCCAGGGAATCCGTCACCACCAGGCCGGAAAAGCCCAGCTCCCCCCGGAGAATGTCCGTGACCACCGTTCGGGACATGGTGGCGGGGGTATCGTCCCCCGTGAGGGCCGGGGCGCTGATGTGGCCCACCATCACCAGATCCCCCGCCCCCGCCATGGCGAAGGGGAGCCATTCGCAGGCGCGCATCTCCTCCCGGGCGCGGTTCGTCACCGCCATGCCGGAGTGGCTGTCCTCCCCGGTGTCCCCGTGGCCGGGGAAGTGCTTGAAGGTGGGCAGGACCCCCGCCTCCCGCAGTCCCCGGGCGAAGGCGGCGGCCATCTGGGCGGCAACCGCCGGGTCGGAGGAAAAGGCCCGGCTGCCGATCACCGGGTTGTCCGGATTGGTGTTCACATCCGCCACCGGGGCGAAGTCCAGGTTGAAGCCGTAGTCCTTGAGATAGCCCCCGATGGTCCGGCCCATTTCGTAGGCGTCCTCCGGGACGCCAAGGCCCACCGCGGCGGCGCTTTCATATTTGGGCAGGTCGAAGCCGTACTTGTTCGCCAGCCGGGCAACATCGCCGCCCTCCTCGTCCACCCCCAAAAATAGGGGAATTTTCCCCATTTTCCACAGCCCGCCGGTGAGGGACCGGAGCTGTTCGGGGTCCTGGATATTGTCCCCAAAGAGGATCACGCCCCCCACGGGGTACTGCTCCAACCCCTGGGCCATAACCTCTGTGGCGTAGAGCACGCTGCCGTCGTAGGGTACCAGATCCTCGGGGCAGACCATGAACAGCTGCCCCACCAGCTCCCGGATGGTCATGCCCTCCATCAGGACCTGGACCGGGTCCGCCGGCAGCGTCGTCCCCGGGATGGCCTCCGTGGGCGGATCGGCGGTGGTCCCGGCGGGGGTTGGAGCCTGGGTCGTTTCCGTGGGGGCGGGGCCCGCCGGGAAGCACCCGGTCAGCAGCAGGGCGCACAGCGCCAGGATAAGCAGCTTCTTCATACGCTTGCCTCCTGCTTCTCGTACAGTCGGCAGGTCCTGGCGAAGCTCTGGGGCTTATAGGTCACCGAGGCAATGGGCTTGCCCTCCACGCCGTATTTGGCGTTGTAGCCAAAGAGATTGATATACTGTTCCAGATCGTCCCGCTCCGCCGCCATGGCCTCCATCACCGCCACGGTGGCCAGCACGTCGTCGATGGCCCGGTGGGTGTTGGCCACCCGGTCCTGGAGGCCGTAGGCCTCAATGGCGTGGGTCAGCCGGTGGGGATAGTCGTGCCGGTCCCGGAACACGGTGAGCAGATCCAGCTTGTCCTTGGCCTTTAGAATGGCCGGGTCCCCGCTGCGCAGCAGCAGATAGTATAGAAAGCTCAGATCGAAGTGGGCGTTGTAGGCTGCCAGCAGGGTGTTGCCCGCCACCAGCTCGGCAATGTCCCGACAGACCCGGGTCTTGGGCAGGCCCCGCTCCCGCAGATCCTGGGTGGAGATGCCCGTGAGCTGCTGGATCTTTGCCGGGACGAAGCCTCCGGGGCTCAGAGTCACCAGCTGGTCGTATTTTTGAACCACGGCGGCCTTCCCGTCCCGCAGCTCCACCACCGCGGCGGCAAATTCGATGATCTCATCCCGGCTGCACAGCAGGCCGGTGGTCTCCGTGTCCAGGATCAGAAGGCGGTCGTATTTTGTCAGCAGTTTTTCCATGTTCACCCTCCTGCCAGGTCCAAGGCCCGGCGAAATTTGCTCCGGGGCTCCTCCGTGAGGCCGAATTTTCCGGCGATGGCCCGTGCCAGCGCCTCCGCCGCCTCCCGGCTGCCGGATTTCAGCTCGATCTCCGCCTCGCAAAGAGGCGTCTCCCGGTCCCCGGCGGTCAGCGCCCCTTCATCCAGGGCCACCTCCGCCCAGCCGTCATCCGTGGGGACCAGCCGCCTCTTGCGGAGGAACCGGGCCCCGCAGACGGGGATCAGGGGTCCGGGAACCGGCGCCCCCGCCGCCGCCATGGCCGCCTGGGGATCCTCCCCTGGCGCCTCCCACTCCCCCCGGCCCATGCCCAGGTCGGGGGTCTTATAGGTACTCACCGCCACGCTGTTTTCCCAGCGCACCCGGAGGGTGCGTTTCTCCCCGGCGAGGGCGCCCTCCGCCGTGTCCAGGTAGACGGTGCGCATCTCGACCCGCTCCCAGGGGCCGGGGAAGGCGGCCTCCATCGCCGCCAGCGCCTCCGGCGAGGCGGAAAATTTCCATTCGATCTCCATGGCCCAGGCCCCTTTCGTCGGAATTTTGACCCTATTATACACCGCCGGGACCCCGGATGCAAGAAACTTTCCCGGCGAACCGGTTCCGACAGGAAAATTTTTCGGTTTGTGATAGGCTTTTCCTGAATCTGAAAGGAAAGGCTGTGCTACCAATGATGACCACCATTCGCTCTTACGTCCGCCAAAGCCGGCACACCCTCCACCGTCTGGCCCTGGATCCCCGGGTCCACACCCTGCTCCGCTGGGGCGGCGGGGCATTAGCGGGCTTCCTGCTCTCCGCCGCCAGCCTGGCCGCCGCGCCCCAGCCCATGGTGCTGGGATTGCTCTGCGCCGTCACCGGGGTCCCGGCGGTGTTCCTGGCCCTTGGGGGATGCGCCGGGTATCTGTTTTTCTGGGGGGCGGCGGGACAGCAGGGCCTGCTGTGGACAGCGCTGGGCCTGGCCGCCGCCCTGACCCTGGGCCGGGGACGCATGGCGCGGCAGACCCCCCTGCTGCTGCCGGCCCTGGCGGCGCTGATCGTGTCCGCCTCCGGCGTGGCGTTTCAGTTTTGGATGGCGGACACCACCACCATTCCGGTGTATCTGCTGCGGGTGGCGATGGGGGCGGGCACCGCCTGGATATTCGCCCAGGCCCGGGAAAGCCCGGTCTGCGGCTGGCTGACCTGGGGGGCGGCGGTTCTGGCCTTGGCCCAAGTGGCCCCGCTGCCCTGGCTGGGACTGGGGTTCCTGGCGGCGGGGACTGTGGCGGCGGCGGGGGAGCTGCCCGCCGCCGCGCTGGCGGGACTGGCCCTGGATCTGGCCCAGGTCACCGCCGTCCCCATGACGGGGGTGCTGTGCTTGGCTCATCTGGCCCGGCTCCTCCCCGGAAACCGCCGGTGGACGGCGGCCCTGGCCCCCGGGGCGGCGTATCTGATGATCACGGCCCTGGCCGGCCGATGGGACCTGCTGCCTCTGCCGGGGCTGCTTCTGGGGGGCCTGCTGGGGACAAGCCTGCCGGGACTTCCCCGGACAGAGCCCAAACGGGGGGAGGTGTCTTCCGCCCAGGTGCGGCTGGAAATGACCGCCGGGGTGCTGGCCCAGACCCAGCGTCTTTTGCTGGAGGCGGAGGACCCGGCGCTGGACGAGGAGGCTCTGATTTCCCAGGCAGCCGCCCGGGCCTGCGGCGGCTGCCCCTGCCGGAAGAGCTGCCCCCACCAGACCGCCGCCGCCCAGCTTCCCAAGGAGCTGCTCCACAAGACCCTGACATCCCCGGAGGATCTGGGGATGAACTGCCGGAAGGGTGGGCGGCTCCTGAGCGAGCTGACCCGCAGCCAGGAGCGGCTGCGGGTCCTCCGGGGGGAGCGGGAGCAGGTGCGGGAGTGTCGGGAGGCGGTGATCCAGCAGTACCAGTTTTTGGCGGAATATCTGCAGGAGTTGTCCGACGGCCTGTCCCGCCGGGGCCAGTGTCCCGAGGCCCGGTTTACCCCCCAGGTGGCCACCTGCGCCAACCGTCCGGGCCCGGACAACGGGGACCGGTGCCTGTGGTTTGCCGGGCCGGAGTGCAGGTATTATGTGTTGCTCTGCGACGGCATGGGCACCGGCCTGGGGGCCCTGGACGAGGGCCGTACCGCCGGGAACCTGCTGCGCCGCCTGCTGACGGCGGGCTTTCCCCCGGAGCACGCCCTGCGCAGTCTCAACAGCCTCTGCGCCCTTCGGGGCCGGGCGGGGGCGGTGACGGTGGACCTGGCGGAGATCCAGCTGAGCAGCGGCAGGACCACCCTTTATAAATGGGGAGCGGCGCCGTCCTACCTGATCAGCGCCGTGGGAACGGAAAAAATTGGGACAGCCGGCCCGCCTCCGGGCCTGTCTGTCGCGGACGGGCGGGAGCGGGTGGACCGGCTGTCCCTGCGTCGGGGAGAGACGCTGGTTCTGGTCAGCGACGGCGTGGGCGGAGAGGATGCCCTGCGTTGCTGCGCGGCGACTCCGGGGGAGCCGCCTGGGGAGGTGGCGGCCCGGTTCCTGGAGCTGGGAGGCGGCACGGGGGCGGACGACGCCACGGTGGCGGCGGTCCGGCTCAGCGCCGTTTCCATGGGAAAATCATAGCACAAAAAAGCTGCGAAATCTGTCGAAACACAAGATGTGGGAGTAACTTTTCCAAGAAAAATACCATATCTTGTTGAAGCTGGCGGAAATGGGGAGAAAGGGGGCGCCTGGGCGAAAATTAAGAAAAAAGGGCTTGACAATTTGACCCCTTCCCGGTATAATAGGCGTGTTCTGTTGAGATGCCGGTATAGCTCAGCCGGTAGAGCAACTGATTTGTAATCAGTAGGTCGGGGGTTCGAGTCCGTCTACCGGCTCCACGCTTCTCAGCAGGCACGCAACGGGGGAATTCCCGAGTGGCCAAAGGGGACAGACTGTAAATCTGCTGCTTATAGCTTCGGTGGTTCGAATCCACCTTCCCCCACCAAAAATCGGCAAG
>CANQFY010000030.1 GCA_947600025.1 uncultured Oscillospiraceae bacterium | reverse complement strand
AAAAGCCTGCTGATATTTTTCAAGTGGACTAAGCAGATACACTTAAATCATCTGCAAATCTTATTATACGAGGAGAACGGAGATGATCATCACCCGAAAAAAGGAGCGGGCGGACCTGCTCGCCATGCTCCGGGGGGTCCGGCGGGCGGCCCTGGTGGGCTGCGCCAGCTGCGCCGCCGCCTGCCAGACCGGCGGGGAAAAGGAGCTGGAGGAAACAAAGGCCTTTTTGGAGGCCCATGGCATCCAGGTGCTGGCCACCGTCCTGCCGGAGGAGTGCTGCCACAAAATGCTGGTGAAGCGGGACCTCAAGGCCCTGCGGGGCCTGGAGCTGGACGCGGTGGTGTGCCTGGCCTGCGGCGACGGAGTCCAGACCGTGGCGGACAATGTAGCGCTGCCGGTGTACCCTGCCAATGACACCTTGTTTCTCGGTCAGGTGGAGCGGGTGGGGATCTTCCACGAGTACTGCCGGATGTGCGGGGACTGCGTTCTCGGCGCCACCGGGGGCATCTGCCCCGTGACCCGCTGCGCCAAGGGCCTGGTGAACGGCCCCTGCGGCGGCCAGAAGAACGGCAAGTGCGAGGTAAACCCGGAAAATGACTGCGCCTGGATCCTGATCTACCGCCGCCTGGAGCGGCTGGGGAAGCTGGACAGCCTCCTTGCCCCGGCGGGGCAGCGGCATGAATATGCCCATCCGGCCCATCTGAATTTGCGGGAGGGAGCCAAATGAGCCAGCTGGAAAAGGCCCTCAGGGCCGGCCAATTTGCCGTCACCGCCGAGGTGGCGCCCCCCAAGGGGGCGGACCTGACCCCCGCCCTGGAGACGGCCCGGGCCCTCCGGGGGAAGGTCCATGGGCTCAATGTGACGGATATGCAGTCCGCCTGCCTAAAATCCTCCAGCCTGGGGCTGTGTATTGCCCTGAAGCAGGCGGGATTCGAGCCCATTTTACAGATGACAGGCCGGGACCGGAACCGGATGGCTTTGGCCGCCGATCTGCTCACCGCCGCCGCCTTCGGCATCGACACCGTCCTGGCCCTCACCGGGGACCATCCGGCGGTGGGGGACTGCCGGGACGCCAAGCCGGTCTATGATCTGGACAGCGTGGGAATCCTGGAGCTGCTGACCGAACTGCAAGCCGGCCGGGACTGCGGTGGGAACCCCCTGACCGGCCCAGCGCCCAAGTTTTTTGGCGGCGCTTCCGCCACCCCCGTCTACGATCCCCTGCCCCTGCAGATCGCCAAGGTCCGACGCAAGGTGGATGCCGGAGCCCGGTTTATTCAGACCCAGGCGGTCTTTACGGCGGAGAGCCTGCTGCCCTTCCTGGAGGGCTTGGACCGGGCGGGGATCCACATCCCGGTGCTGGCGGGGATCATTCCCTTGAAGTCCGCCGGGATGGCCAAATTTATGAACGACCACGTCCCCGGCATCGCGGTGCCCCAGGAGCAGATCGACGCCCTGGCGGCGGAGAAGGCCGCCGGCGGCAGTCCCGCCCGGCTGGGGATTCGAATGGCGGCGGAGCTGGCGGCCCGCCTTCAGGGGGAAAAGCTCTGCGCCGGGATCCACATCATGGCCATCGGCGGCGAAAAGTACATTCCCGGTCTGCTGGCGCAGGCTGGAATTGATATTCAACAAGAATAGGAGGAAGCCCATGAGCGAACTGAAACGAACTTCCCTGTACCCGGCCCACCTGGCGGCGGGCGCCGCCCTGGTGGATTTCGGCGGGTGGGAAATGCCCGTCCAGTACCCCACCGGCATTGTGGCGGAGCACCTGTACGACCGGCGGAAATGCGGCATTTTCGACGTGTCCCATATGGGGCGTCTGCTGGTGGAGGGGCCTGACCGGCTGGCCTTCCTGCAGAAGGTACTCTCCGGTAACGCCGCCGCCCTGGTCCCCGGCCGGGCCCAGTACTGCATGATCCCCACCGAGACCGGCGGGGCGGTGGACGACGCATACCTTTATATGTATGAGCCTGAAAACTACATGCTCATCGTCAACGCCGCCAACACGGAAAAGGATCTGGCCCACTTCGCCCGGTATCTGCCGGACTACGACTGCCGCGTCACCAACATCACGGACAGCTATTCCTCCATTGCCGTCCAGGGGCCGGAGGCGGAGGCGATTTTGAAGGAGCTGTCCGGGGTGGAAACCATCACCGGGCCGAAGAAAAACGACCTGGGGCAGATCACCATTCAGGGCAAGCCCGTCCGGGTGTCCAAAACCGGCTACACCGGCGACCCCATCGGCTATGAGGTGTTCATCGACGCCAAGGACGCGGTGTGGCTGTGGAACCTGCTGATCAACCGAGGGGCCCAGCCCACGGGCCTGGGTGCCCGGGACACCCTCCGGCTGGAGGCGGGGCTTCCCCTCTACGGCCATGAACTGGGAACGGCCCCCGACGGAACCGAGATCCCCATTTTCGCCGTATCCCTAGCCCGGTTCGCCGTCAGCTTTGCCCCGGAGAAGGGCGATTTTGTGGGCCGAGCGGCGCTGGAGGCCCAGCGGGCCGGGACGGAAAAGAAAATCGTTCCCATCACCCTGACCGACCGGGGAGTGCTCCGGGGCGGCATGGAGGTGTTTCAAAACGGCCAGGCCGTGGGCTGGGTGACCAGCGGCACCATGGTGCCCTACTGGGTCCTGGACGAGCAGGGTCAGCCCACGGAGGCCACCGGCCGCCGCTCCATCGGCTTTGCCTATGTGGACAGCCGCCTGGGCCCCGGGGACGCCGTTCAGGTCAACGTCCGGGGAAAGCTGCTCCGCGGGGAGCTTGTCAAACGTCATATGCGCCAGGATCTGCCCCCCTATGGCCGGGTGGAACTGCTGAAATAAAAAGGAGGATTTAAAAATGAACTATCCCGTGGATTACAAGTACACCCGCTCCCATGAATGGCTCCGGGATGATGGAGACGTGGCGATTGTCGGCATCTCGGACTACGCCCAAGACGCCCTGGGGGATGTGGTCTTCGTGAACCTGCCCGCCGTGGGCGACACCGTCATCGCCGGGGAGAGCTTCGGGGATGTGGAATCCGTCAAGGCGGTCTCCGATCTCATCAGCCCCGTCACCGGGGTGGTATGCCAGGTGAACACCGCCCTGGAAGACGCCCCCGAGAGCCTCAACGAGGACCCCTACGGCGCCTGGATCATTCAGGTGGAGGACGTGACCGACTGCGAGGACCTGATGAACGCGGAGGACTACCAGGCGTTCTGCGAGCAGGAGGGCTGAGATGGGAAGCTACATTCCCTCCACCCTGGCGGAGCGGCGGGAAATGCTCTCCGCCGTGGGGGTGTCCTCCTTCCGGGAGCTGTACCGGGACGTGCCGGAGGAAATGTACCGGCCCGACCTGGACCTGCCCGAAGGCAAGAGCGAGCTGGAGGTTTCCCGAATTCTAACCGCCCTAGCGGAGAAAAACCGGGTATTCCCCACGGTGCTTCGGGGCGCGGGGGCCTATGACCACTACATCCCCAGCATTGTCAAGTACATCCCCGCCAAGGAGGAATTTCTCACGGCCTACACCCCCTACCAGGCGGAGATGAGCCAGGGCATTTTGCAGTCGATTTTTGAGTATCAGACCATGATCTGCCGTCTGACGGGCATGGACGTGTCCAACGCCTCGGTCTACGACGGGGCCACCGCCACGGCGGAGGCCGCCGCCATGTGCCGGGACCGGAAGCGGCGGGTGACCCTGATCTCCGCCGCCGCCCACCCGGACACCATCCAGACCGTGAAAACCTACTGCTACGCCGCCGGGGAGGCGGTGGAGGTGATCCCGGAGAAGGACGGCAAGACCGATCTGGCGGCCCTGGAGGCCATGCTGACCCCCGAGGTGGCCTCGGTGTACATCCAGCAGCCCAATTTCTACGGCCAGCTGGAGGACGTCGGGAAAATCGGGGAGACCGTCCATCAGGCGGGGGCCATGTACATCATGGGCTGCAATCCCATCGCCCTGGCGATCCTGCAAACGCCCCGGGAGGCCGGGGCGGACATCGCCGTGGGCGAGGGTCAGCCCCTGGGCATGCCCCTGAGCTACGGCGGGCCCTACCTGGGCTTCATGGCCACGACTGCCAAATATATGCGCAAGCTCCCCGGCCGGATCGTGGGCCAGACTGTGGACGCCGCCGGAGCGCGGGCCTATGTATTGTCCCTCCAGGCTCGGGAGCAGCACATCCGCCGGGAGAAGGCCAGCTCCAACATCTGCTCCAATGAGGCGCTGTGCGCCCTCACCGCCGGGCTGTACATGGCGGCCATGGGGCCGGAGGGCATGGCAAAGGCCGCGAAGCAGTCCATGGCCAAGGCCCACTATCTGGCGGAAAAGCTCCGCGCCCTTCCCGGCGTGGAGCTGGTCCACAGCGGCCCGTTTTTCCATGAATTTGTCACCACCCTTCCCCACAGGGCGGAGGTGCTCTCCGCCCTAGAGGAGGCGGGGATCCTGGGCGGCCTGCCTATCGCCGGCGGCGTGCTGTGGTGCGCCACGGAGAAGGTCCCCAAGTCTGAATTGGACAGGGCCGTGGAGATCGTGAAGGAGGTGCTGGGTAGATGCAATTGATTTTTGAAAAAAGCGTCCCCGGCCGAGGGACGGAATACCTGCCGGCGTGCGACGTACCGGAGGTCTCCCTTCCGGAGGGGCTGGGCCGAAAAGCGCCCCCCAAGCTGCCGGAGCTCAGTGAAACCGACGTGAGCCGCCACTATACCCAGCTGTGCCAGCGGGTGTACGGAGTCAACTGCGGCTTCTACCCCCTGGGCTCCTGCACCATGAAATACAACCCCCGGATCGACGAGGAGATGGCCGCCCTGCCGGGCTTCACCGGCATCCATCCTCTGGCGCCGGAGGCGGCCACCCAGGGCTGCCGGGAGGTGCTTTCCACAGCAAAAAAGCTACTGTGCGAAATAACCGGCATGGCGGACATGACCTTCCAGCCCGCCGCCGGAGCCCACGGGGAATTTACCGGCGTGCTGCTCATCAAGCAGTACCACGACGCCCGGGGCGACCGCAAGCGGTGCAAGATCCTGGTCCCCGACTCCGCCCACGGCACCAACCCGGCCACCGCCGCCATGTGCGGCTATCAGATCGTGAACATCCCCTCCGGGCCTGACGGCTGCGTGGACCTGGAGGCCCTGAAAGCCGCCCTGGGAGAGGACACCGCCGGGCTGATGCTGACCAATCCCAACACCCTGGGCCTTTTCGACCGGAACATCCTGGAGATCACCCGGCTGGTCCACGGCGCGGGGGGCCTGTGCTACTACGACGGGGCCAATCTCAACGCCGTTATGGGCCTGGCCCGCCCGGGGGACATGGGCTTTGACTGCGTCCACCTGAACCTGCACAAGACCTTCGCCACCCCCCACGGCGGCGGCGGTCCCGGCGGTGGGGCGGTGGGCTGCAAGGAATTTTTGAAGGCGTATCTGCCCAAGTCCCGGCTGATGGACGGGGGCGATGGGATCCAGGTGCGCTCCTTCGCCGGGAACTTCCTGGTGGTGGTCAAAGCCCTGGCCTACCTGCTGACGCTGGGCAAGGAGGGCGTTCCCCAGGCGGCGGAAAACGCCGTTCTGAACGCCAATTATCTCCTCGCCCGGCTGAAAGAGCGGTACACGCCCGCCTATGAGGGGCTGTGCATGCACGAATTTGTGCTGGATCTGAGCGAACTCAAAAAGGAGACCGGCGTCTCCGCCCTGGATCTGGCCAAGACCCTTATCGACTACGGGATGCACCCGCCCACCATGTACTTCCCCCTGATCGTCCACGAGGCGCTGATGCTGGAGCCCACGGAGACGGAGAGTAAGCAGACCCTGGACCAGGCGGCGGAGGTCTTCTTAAAGCTCTGGGATCTGGCCCACGAGGACCCAGCGTATATGCACGAAGCGCCCCATCACGCCCAAATCCGCCGGCCGGATGAGGTCCGGGCAGCCCGAAACCCAATATTATGTCAACCGGAGTAGCCCATTATCTCTACTTTGGAACGGGAACCGATCCGTATACCAACCTAGCGGTGGAGAGCGCCCTGCTTTCCACCGCCGGGGAGGGAGCGGTGATCCTCTACCTCTGGCAAAATGAAAACACGGTGGTCATTGGCCGGAATCAGAACCCCTGGCTGGAGTGCCGCACCACCCTGCTGGAGCGGGAGGGGGGCCGCCTGGCCCGCCGCCAGAGCGGCGGCGGAGCGGTGTTCCACGACCTGGGGAATCTGAACTTCACCTTCCTGGCGCCCCACGGGGAATTTGACATTGGCCGCCAGCTGATGGTCATCCAGACCGCCCTGGCCGCCCTGGGGATCCCGGCGGAGATCTCCGGGCGGAACGATCTGCACTGCCAGGGGCGGAAATTCTCGGGAAACGCCTTTTACCGGGGGTCTTCCGCCGCCTACCATCATGGCACCCTACTGGTAAACGTGGACCTGGAAAAAATGACCCGGTATTTAAGCCCCGCCAAGGCCAAGCTGGCCGCCAAGGGCGTTAGCTCCGTCCGCAGCCGGGTGGTGAATTTGGCCCAGCTGCGGCCCGGCCTGACCGTGGAGGCCCTAGGGCGGGCCCTGTGCCGGGCCTTCGCCCAGATCTACGAAGGGTCGCCCGCACCGGCCCCGGACCCAGACCCGGCGCAGGTGGCCCTTCTCCGGGCCCGTCAGGCCAGCTGGGAATGGAACTACGGCCAGGAGCGGCCCTTCTCCCTGGACTGCCGGGGCCGGTTCCCCTGGGGACAGGTCCAGGTGCTGCTCCGGGTGGAGCAGGGCATCATTCTGGAGGCCAAGGTCTACACCGACGCCATGGACGTCTCCCTCTCCCCCCGGGCCGAGGCCGCCTTGGCAGGGTGCCGCCTGGCAGAGGACGATCTTTCCCGGCGACTTTCGGCGCTTCCCTGGGGGAAGGACCTGATTGCGCTTTTAAAGGAGCAGGCACTGTAAAAAATCTCCCCGAATGGTTCCGCCATTCGGGGAGATTTTTACTCCAAAACGTGTTCCAATCCGGTTTTGAGGATGGTCAGCACATGGTCGTCCGCCAGGGAATAGAGCAGGCTCTTTCCCTCCCGGCGGTTTTTCACAAGGTGCATCCGCTTGAGGATCCCCAGCTGATGGCTTACGGCGCTCTGGCTCATGTCCACCGCCTGGGCAATGTCGTTGACGCACAGCTCCCGGCCCACCAGCAGGGCCAGGATCTCCACCCGGGTGGCGTCGCTGAAGCCCTTGAACAGCTCCGCGATCTGGGACAACGTTTCCTTTTCCGGCACGGGTTCCATGGGCTTCCCTCCTATCACGTCCACTTTTCGCCTCTATTATATCCCTTTTTGCCGAAATGCGCAATCCTTTTTTCCGAAACAGGGGGCAAAAAATCCGCCGCGCTGGGCGCGGCGAATTTATTATTCGTCCTTGCAGGACAGCAAGTCATTGTAGTAGCGCCACATTTCCTCCTCGGTGTCAAACACGGCCACATACATCTGGTTGGCCATGGCACCGGAGAGGGCATCCGGAATCCGGCCCCACATCCGCATATTGGGAGCGTATTTGGTCATGATGGCATTGTGATCCAGGTAGAAATTCTTCCCATCCCGGCGGCCGCAGAAGGCGCAGAAGTGCCGGGGCTTGTCCTGAGGCAGGGTGCAGCGGTCAAAGGCAACCATATCCGCCCACATTTTGTACACGTCGGTCTCGGCGGAGTAGTCGTACATATCGGGGGTATAGCCGCCGGCGGGGCGCATATTGACCTCCAGACCGATCACGTCCCCCTTCTTGCCCAGGCCCTCCTGGTCGGCGTTGAGGACGAAGTACTCCAGGTGGATGAAGCGGCTGCGGACATTGAAAGCCTTCACTGTCCGCAGGCCGATCTGCCGGAAGTCCTCGGGAAGGTAGGGCACCAGGTAGTACAGGCAGTTGCTCTGGGTGTTCACAATGTCCATCAGAGAATTGGGGGTGATGTTGCCGGACTCAAAGATGGGATCGCCGTGGGAGTCGATAATGGCGTCGTAGCTGCGGACGTAGCCGTTGATGAACTCCTCCATGATATACACGTTGTCGTCCTTGGTATCGATGAAGAAGCGCAGGTCGTCGTCGCTGGCGAGGCGGTAGGTGTTGTTGGCCCCCACGCCGTTGTCCGGCTTGACGATGACGGGATAGCCCACCATGTGGGCAAACTCGGCGGCGTCGTCATAGCCCTCCACCAGGTGATACCGGGCGGTGGGGATGCCGGCCTGAGCATAGTACTCTTTCATGGCGGACTTCCGCTTCACCCGCTCCATGTCCTCGTTCTTGAAGCCGCTGGTGATGTTGAACTCGGTGCGCAGCCGGGCGTCCCGCTCCAGCCAGTACTCGTTGTTGGACTCCAGCCAGTCGATTTTGCCGTACTTGTAGGTGAAGAAAGCCACGGCCCGGAAGACCTCGTCATAGTTTTCCAGGCTGGACACCTTGTAGTACTCATGGAGGGAATCCCGCAGCTGCTGGGTCAGCTGGTCATAGGGGCAGTCGCCGATGCCCAGGACCCGCATGCCGTTATTTTTCAGCTCGGCGCAGAACTTCCAGTAGGTCACCGGGAAATTGGGGGAAATAAAGATGAAGTTTTTCATGCTGTTTCTCTCCTTTTCTCACAGTAGCTGGGGAACATAGTAGTCCACCATTTTATACCACCAGGGCCAGTCGTGATTCACATCGTAGCCCCAATATTCAAACCGGGCCCGGATTCCCTTCTGGGCCAGCACCGTGTCCAACCACCGGGTGCTGCTCAAAAGCTCATCCTCCCAGGCTCCCTGGCCCACCACGATCAGGATCTCCCGCTGGTTGTACATCTCGATATAGGGGTGATCCTGGGGCATATTGGCCAGGTACGCCACCGGGGTGTTCTGGTAGAGCAGATCGTCCATGTAGTCCCCGAAGAACAGCCGGGAGTCGTAGAGGCCGGAAATGGCGAAGACCTTGTCGAACAGGTCCGGCCGGCGGAAGAACAGGTTGGCCGCGTGCATGGCCCCCATGGAGCAGCCGAAGGGCATGATCCCCTGGTCGTAGCCGTTCCGCAGACCGCTGAGGTGCCGGATGGTGGGCACCATTTCGTCCACAATGTAGTGATACCACTGCTCATGCCGCTCGATCCGCCGCCGGGGGTCGCCGCCCAGGTCGGCGTAGGTCTCGTTATCCACCGTGTCCACGGAGTAGACCATGCACCGGCCTTCCTCGATCCACTTGGCCCAGTAGTCGGTCATGTGGAAGTTCTCGAAGTCGAAGAACCGGCCCCCCTGACAGGGAATGAACATCACCGGCTTTCCGGCGTGGCCGTAGACCTTAAATTCCATGTCCCGGCCCAGGCAGCCGGAATAGTGGCGGTAATACTGAATTTCCATGTGCTTCCTCCTAAATGCCCAGGCAATCCATGAAAACGGGGATCTGCCGTTCCCAGGATGCCTCGGAATGGTCCCCGCCGGGGGCGATGCGCAGGGTCAGGTTCACCTGCTTGATCAGCAGCAGCTGGGCCGCGGAGACCAGGGCATCGGTGTTGGCGTTGTGATTGAACAGCTCCCGGCTGCCGTAGTCCATGTAGATGCAGGTATCCGTTTTCATTCGGCCCCGGGCAATCAGAGAGAGGACCTTCCCCGTGTCCACCCACAAGCTGGGAGACAGGCAGGCCGCCCGCTGAAATACATTATTATAATTGACCGCCGCGTACAGGGCCATGAGCCCGCCCATGGAGGAGCCGCAGATCAGGGTGTTCCGCCGGTCGGGAAGGGTCCGGTACTCCCGGTCGATCTTCGGCTTGAATTCGCCCAGCATCCAGGTCATGTACTCCCGGCCCCGGCCCCGGACCTTCCCCAGAACCTCATTTGCAAAGCTCACCGGGGAGTACTCGCTGAGGCGGTTGTTCCCCTGGTGGGTACATTCCACCGCCGCCACGATCAGCTCCTTGCCGGTTTTGTCCAGATAGTCGCCCATGCCCCAGGACTTGCCGTAGGTGGCGTGGTCGTCGTAAAACACGTTGTGCCCGTCGAACATGTACATCACCGGATACCGCTTCTCCGGGTGCTTTTCGTAGGACTTGGGCAGATACACATAGGCCCGCCGGATCTCGTCTCCGGACAGCTGAGGGATGGTAACATCCCAAACTTTGATCATATTTCGGCCTCCCCAATGGGCATGTAGTATTGTGTAAATAGTATAATTTTTTTACACGGATTTGTCAATTTCCACAATGCCAAGAAATCCTGCCCCATTTTTCCCGGTTTTCCGGCAATGTGTACAGGCCGCCTCTTTTCGTCCGTGAATTGCGGGCAGGCATGGATAAAATGTTTCGTAGAGGCGGACGGATGGGGTATCTTTTTTTCGGAAAAACAGGTTTTGGTCTTGCTTTTTTTCAAAAAATGATTACACTATTATTATCTGCCCGCGCCGTAGGCGGCGGGAACGGAACGGATGAAAAGGAGCTTTTTTATATGAAGGTACTTGTCACCGGCGGAGCCGGGTATATCGGAAGTCACACCTGCCTGGAACTGATCGAGGCGGGGATGGAGCCCGTGGTCATCGACAATCTGTGCAATTCCAGCGCGGAGAGCCTGGCCCGAGTGGAGCAGCTCACCGGGGCGAAGATCCCCTTCTATCCCGGGGACGTGCGGGACGAAGAACTGCTGGATCAGATCTTTACGGAGCATACCATCACCTGCGCCATTCATTTCGCGGGCCTGAAAGCCGTGGGAGAATCGGTCCAGATCCCCCTGGCCTATTACGAGAACAACCTGGGGGCCACCATTTCCCTGTGCAAGGTCATGGCCCGCCACAAGGTGAAGGCCATCATCTTCTCCTCCTCCGCCACGGTATATTCCGGGGATAACGAAATGCCCCTAAAGGAGACCTCCCGCACCGGCAACTGCACCAACCCCTACGGCTGGACCAAATACTTCGGCGAGCAGATCCTTCGGGACGCCGCCCGCAGCGACCCGGAGTGGTCCGTGGTGCTGCTGCGCTACTTTAACCCGGTGGGGGCTCACAAAAGCGGGCGGATCGGGGAGCATCCAAACGGCATCCCCAACAACCTGATGCCCTATATCACCCAGACCGCCGTGGGCAAGCGGGACCATCTGAACGTCTTCGGCAACGACTACCCCACCCCCGACGGCACCGGCGTCCGGGACTATATCCATGTGGTGGATCTGGCCAAGGGCCATGTGGCCGCCATCCGGTATCTGCTGGCCCACACCGGCACTGAGGTGTTCAACCTGGGTACCGGGCAAGGATACAGCGTGCTGGACATGGTCCACGCCTTTGAGGAGGCCAACGGGGTCCAAATTCCCTATGAGATTGCCCCCCGCCGGGCCGGGGACCTGCCCACCTGCTACGCCGACCCCGCCAAAAGCCGGGAGGTGCTGGGCTGGCAGGCGGAGCTGGGCCTCATGGATATGTGCCGGGACAGCTGGAACTGGCAAAAGCAAAACCCCAACGGATATGAATCCTAAATGACCGCCCCGGCGTGAAAGCGCCGGGGCGGTTCCGCTTTTGTACCGGTTTTTTGAAGCGGAGGACGATTCGGCAGATTTTCCCGCCCTTTCGCTTCAACCCCCGTTCCCGCCAGGCGGGAACGGGGGCAACGATCTGGGGCGTCCTTCCCCTTGACAGTGGACCCGGGGCGGGGTAAAATGAAGAAAAAGCTCAGGGCGCTAATTTTCTGCCGTTTCCGCCGCCCGGACCCGGAACTGCCAGAAGGCCACGGCGCTGGCGGCGGCCACGTTGAGGGAGTCCACCCCGTGGGCCATGGGGATGCGGACCGTGTGATCGCACCGAGCGATGGTTGCCTGGGACAGGCCGTCTCCCTCGGCGCCCAGCACCAGGGCCAGCTTTTCCAGGTTTTGCAGCCGGGGACTGTCCAGCGGCAGGGCCCCGTCCCCCAGGGCCATAGCGGCGGTGACGAAGCCCAGCTCCTTCAGCCGGGCAAGCCCCGCTCCGGGCCAGGCCCAGGACCCCTCCAGGCAGGCCCAGGGCACCTGGAACACCGTCCCCATGCTGACCCGCACCGCCCGGCGGTTGAGGGGGTCGCAGCAGGTGGGGGTGAGCAGCACGGCGTCCATATTCAGGGCCGCCGCGGAGCGGAAAATGGCGCCGATATTGGTGGCGTCCACAATGCCCTCCAGCACCGCCACCCGCCGGGCAGACTTCAAAATCTCCTCCGGGGCGGGCAAAACCGGGCGGGCCATGGCGCAGAGGATCCCCCGGGTCAGAGGGTAGCCGGTGAGGGACGACAGAAGCGCCCGTTCCCCCACAAACACCTTCGCCTCCCCCACCCGGTCCAGCAGCACTGCGGCGGGGCCCTCCAGCTTTTGCCGCTCCATCAGCAGGCTGATGGGCCGGTACCCGGCGTCCAGGGCCGTGGAAATGACCTTGGCGCTCTCGGCGATGAAGATCCCCTTCTCCGGCTCCAGCCGGCTGCGCAGCTGGGCGTTGGTCAGCTGGGAATAGGCCGCCAGCTCCGGGGCGCTGAGATCCTGGATGGAAACGATCTGTGCCATGGTGAGCCTCCCACAAGATTCGGATGGGGCTATTATAGCACAAACGTCGTATTTTTGCAATTTTTGATCTCCCGGAGGGAGAGGAAAGGACCGGCCATGAGTAAAATCGTGATTTTAGAGTCCCTGGGCATCCCAAAGGAGGCCCTGGAACGGCTGGAGGCGCCCTTTATTGAACAAGGGCACGCCTTTGAACACTATTCCGCCACCAAAGACGTGGAGCTTCTGGCGGCGCGGCTCCGGGACGCGGACGCGGCGATTTTGGCCAATATGCCCCTGCCTGGGGCAGCCATTCGGGCCGCGGAAAAGCTCCGGTTCCTCGACGTCGCCTTCACCGGGACGGACCATGTGGATCTGGCCGCCGCGAGGGCGCGGGGCATCCGGGTGAGCAACGCCTCCGGGTATTCCGATCAGGCGGTGGCGGAGCTGGCGGTAGGAATGATCCTGTCCCTGGCCCGGAATCTGCGGCAGGCGGAGGACCGGTGCCGAAACGGCGGGGTTAAGGACGGCCTGGTGGGCTGGGAGCTGGGGAGCAAGACCGTGGGCATCCTGGGCTGCGGCCGAATCGGCCGGCGCACCGGGGCGCTGCTCCACGCCTTCGGCGCGGAAATTCTGGCCCACAACCGGAGGCCCCATCCCGAGCTGCCCGGCTACATCCGGCAGGTAAGCCGGGAGGAGCTGCTGGCGCAGTCCGACGTGGTGGTGCTCCACTGCCCCCTGACGCCCGACACCCGGGGGATGATCGACCGGGCGGCCCTAGCTCAGATGAAGCCCACCGCCCTGCTGATCAACGTGGCCCGGGGGCCGGTGGTGGTGGCCCGGGACCTGGCGGAGGCGCTGGATCAGGGCGTGATCGCCGGAGCGGGGATCGACGTGTTCGATTCCGAGCCGCCGCTGCCGGAGTGGGAGCCGCTGCTGCGCTGCAAGAACGCCCTGCTGACCCCCCACATGGCCTTCGCTACGGAGCAGTCCATGGCCCGGCGGGCCGAGATCGTGTTTTCCAATCTGGCGGCCTGGCTGGCGGGCGGGCAGGAAAACATCGTCCTTTGAATTTCAAAAAGCTGCCCCGCCGCCGATTCCTCGGCGGCGGGGCGCGTTTATTCTTTAGCGAGGGGAATATAGCCCGTGGCGGCCATCATCTCCTGGCCCTCCGGGGAGAGGAGCCAGTCGAGAAGGATTTGGATATTTTCATTGTCGTTGTCCGCCCGGTAGATGGCGTAAAACTCCGAAACCAGGGGATAGGCGCCGCTCTGGATATTCTCCATACTGGGGTAGACCCCGTTTAGCGCCAGGAGCTTGACGCTGTTATCCTGCACCATGCCCTCCAGGTAGAACCGGAAGGAATAGCCCAGGGAGCCGCCGGTGATGGCGAAGGGGGATTTGAGGCCGAAGGGCCGGTCGCCCATGAATTTTTCCATGCGGGTCTGGCTGCCGCTGCCCGCGATCCGGGTGACGGGGTTGATGGCCCGGTTGGGGCCGCCCACATCCTTCCAATTGGTGCAGTCCCCGGCGTAGATGTCCCGAATTTGGTCGGCGGTGAGGCCGTCCACCGGGTTGGCCTGGTTGACAAAGAACACGAAGGCCTCCCGCCCGATGGGGACGTAGACCAGCTCCACCCCCTGCTCCTGGGCGTATTTTTTCTGCTCCTCCGACGGTCCTCCGCTGAAGAAAAGATCTGTGTCCCCGTCCACGATGGCCTTGTAGCCCCGGACGGTGTTATAATACTGCATAACGCTGTCGGAGGCGAAATTCTCGCCATAGTAATTGTCGTCGGAGAAGGTTCCGCCTTCGTAGGTCACGGAGTCCTGGGGGTACAGATTCTCGATGACGGAGGCGTACACCGGCACCAGGGCGGAGGCCCCGTCCAGAACGGGCAGGTCCCCGGAGAGCTTCACAGATGCGTCCACCCGGGCCAGGTCCGACTCCGGCTGGAAGGGCAGATATTTTTCCAGTTCTATCATTTTCAGCTGGCTGGCGCCGCTGAAATTGTTGCCCAGCCGCCCGGTGAATACCCGGTACATGCTGAAATTGAACAGGGCGAACACCATCACCACCGCCAGAAGGGCGGCAAGCTGCTTGACAAGCTTCATATTACCACGGCTCCTTTGCGATAAACTGGACGATGGAGCTGTTCTGATAGGCCCAGGCCCCGTAGCCCACATGGGCCAGGGTCAAAGCGGTGCAGAGGGCGACCACCGCCGCCAAAACCCGGTAAAATGTACGATCCTTCATAAAAAACACCTCACATGGAAATCATGATCCCGTACACCAGAACGGTGTAGGCCAGCACGACCCCAACCGTCACGGCAAACAGCACGCCGCTGACGATTTTCAGGGCTTTCAGGGCTTTCATTTTCCCGGCGGAAACGCTCTGGGGGTCCTCCCGCCGCTTCCGCATGGCGGAGCGGCAGAGAAAACAGCTGATGGCGAACAGGATGCCCAGCCCCAGGGGAATGGCGTAAAGCATGGCGTTGGCCGGTACAAAATCCGCTAAAAAGCGAAACAAGTAATCCATGAATGCTCCTCCTTTATATTTCACTTGGCGGAATGGCCCGGAGGCGGCCTCCGGGCCGCCTGCCTCACATCGAGGTCATGACCGTATAGGTGATGAAGGTGAAGGCCCCCACCGCCAGGGTGGTCAACCCAAATAGCACGGCGCTGACGATCATAAAGATTCTCAGCCCCTTGACGCGCCCGGCGGAGACCCGCGCCGGGTCCGCCTGATACTTCTGCTTGGCGAAGCGGTAGAGGATCAAGCCGGTGACCAGCAGGAGTCCCGTCACCACCGGCGCGGAATAGAACAGGATTGTTTCAAGCATGGAGCCGGACAAAATCCTGGACAAAAACCGAAGAATAGATTCAATAATAAACATAAAGATCATTCCTTTCCGTAAAATATGGTTGTTGGATTTGAATGGCGGCGGGGACCCCGTCATGCCAGACGGTGGGGAGCCGCAGGGGTTTCCCCCGGCTCAGGCACATGGCCAGGATCAGGGCCCCGCACAAGGCCAGCACTCCCAGCTGGCAGGCAAGCACTTCTTTTTTCATGGCGGGCTCCTCCTTTCCGCAGGCTATTTCCCGTAGGCTTCTTGGCCCTCCGGCGTCACCAGCCGTCCGTCCTCATACCGCCAGCCGTTGGCAATGAGACAGCCGATGATATGCTGGGCGTCGGGACTGGCCGCGATATGGTGGTAGAAATAGGTCTGATTGTAGTCCTGCTCTTCGATCTCCATATAGAGGGAGCTGTCCCACCTCGCTACAAAGCCCAGCTGGCACAGATTCCCCTCCTGGCAGTCCTGGGCCAGGGCCTCCAGAACTTCATGGACCTGCTGGGGATCTTCAATGTAGGTGCCATTGATATAAATCCTCAAAGCGGGGTAGCTGCCGGCGTCGATCTCCTCCTTGCTCATGCCCAGGACCACTTGGCAGTCGCTCCAGGGCTTCTTCAGCCCCTTCACCGCCGGATCGCTCACGGGCACCGCGTAGGACCGGCTCAGAATAGACCCGTCCTTCAGCCGATAGGTCAGGGTGAAGGAGTACCGCTCCGCCAGGGGATAGGCGCGCTCCGGCGCCCGGTACTCCAGGGCGCTGCGGTGCAGCTTCAGGGCGGCGGAAATGGCGTCCTCCTCGGAGAGGAAGTCCTCGCTTGTCAGGGAATAGTCCCCGATGGAGACGGCCTGGATCTCCTCCCGCTCCGGGACCCGGTAGGTGACCCGCATGGGGTCCAGGTAGACGGCCACCATGATCACCGCCAGCCCCGCCGCGATGCCCGCCAGGCCCAGCAGCGACTTGGGCTGGAACACCTTCACCGTGCGCCGGAGCAGCATCCGGCCGGTGTAGTAGCCCACCGCCAGGCCCACCGCCAGCAGCGTCATGCCCAGAACGGAATAGATCTCCACCGTGCCGAAGATCATGAAGAACGTGGTGAACAGCACCCCGGCGGACAGGGTGTACACCGTGAGGAACACGGGCACCAGCGCCTTGACCACGATCAGGTCCCCGGCGCACTCCAGCTTCCGCCGGCGGTACAGGTACAGCGCCAGGCCAATCAGCGCCAGGCCCACCGCGGCGTAGACGCCGACGTAGATCCAGCCTTCGGAGACCAGCCCGATCTTCGCGTCTTGAAAATCGCTGTAATACCCGCCGGCGGTTTTGAAGAAGCCCCGGTCGATCAGGCTCCACACCGGGCAGAAGCGCCGGAAGGGCCCAATGGGAACGGAAAGCCCATAGAACAGGGGGTCCAGCAGGTATACGGACAGCCACTGGGCGATCAGGGACACGAAATTGATCAGGGCGTAGATCAGAGCCATGCCCACCCGGTTGCCGGAGGACAGGGCGCTGAACACGCTGATGCCGAAAAAGCACAGGTACTCCAGCAGGCAGCCCAGCAGCCACATCCCGGCGACCCAGGCGTGCTTTCCCATCTGCACCGCCGCCAGCGCCGCCATCGATCCCGTGGGGACCAGGAAGAAGAACAGGCCCGCCACCATATGGGTGAGGAACCAGCAGTCCCGGCGCAGGGGCATAGCGTGGAGGGCGTTGCACATCCAGCTCTGGAACAGGTCGCCGAAGAGCACCTGGCCCACCACCAGGGCGTAGCACAACTCCACAGCGGCCATGACGCCCATAGACTCGGCAAGGCTGACAGCCAGCCGCCCCCGGATCACCAGCAGGGCCAGCAGCAGGCCCACGCCGTACAGGACCCAAACGGGCGCGAAGCGGGTCAGGTCCTTGCGGAACACCGTGGGACTAAAGAACGATGTTCTTGACTTCATAGTTCACACCTCCCAGCTCGTAGATGAAGATCTCCTCCAGGGAAAGAGGCAGCACGTCAAAATAGGCGGGATTTTCCGCGGCCACGGCGGCCTCCACCGCCTGGGCCTCCCCCCGGATCACCAGGGTCTTCAGCCGGCCGGAGACACTTTCGTGGAGGATGTTCAGGCCCTTGGGGGGCTCCCCCACCAGCTGGACCTTCACGGTGCTGCCCTGCATATCCGCCAGGCTCCGCTCGATGAGCATTTTCCCGTGGTCCATGATGCCCACATGGTCGCAGATGTCCTCCAGCTCCCGCAGGTTGTGGGAGGAGATCAGCACGGTGGTGCCCCGCTGGGCCACGTCGGACAGCAGCAGGCTCCATACCTGCCGGCGCATCACCGGGTCCAGCCCGTCCACCGGCTCGTCCAGGATCAGCACCTCCGGCCGGGTGCAGACCGTCAGGTGGAAGGCTGCCTGCTTCTGCATGCCCTTGGAAAAGCGCCGGATGGGGCCGTGGGGCAACTGGAAGATCTCCTTCAGCTTCTCAAAAAGCTGGTCGTCGAATTGGGGATAGATCCCCCGGTAGAATTTCCGCATTTCCTCCAGAGTGGCGGAGGGGAAGTAGAAAATGTCGTCGGGGATGGAGCCGATCCGGGCCTTCACCGCCACATTTTCGTAAACATCCTGCCCGTCCAGCTGGATGGTGCCCCGGTCGGGGCGATAGACCCCCAGCATATGGCGGATCACCGTGGTCTTGCCGGCGCCGTTGGGGCCCACCAGGCCGTACACCGTGCCGTTGGGGACGGTCATATTCAGATCGTCCAGGGCGGTGAAGCCGCCGAAGGTCTTGGTGACATTTTTCAGTTCAAACATTCCGATTCCCTCCCTAGTACCCGGGCCGACAGCTCCTGCCGGGTCACGCCCAGCAGCAGCAGCGCCGACACGGTCTTGTCAAAGGTCTCCAGCAGGCTGGCAACCTGGCCGGTGCTTTTCGGGATCCCGCAGATAAAGCTGCCCTTCCCAGGCACGGAGGCGATCCATCCCGCCGCTTCCAGCTCCCGGTAGGCCCGCTGGATGGTATTGGGATTGATGGCCAGCTCCCCCGCCAGCTCCCGGACGCTGGGGAGCTTGTCGCCTTCCCGCAGGATCCCGGCGATCACCTGCTCCCGGAGCCCATCGATGATCTGGCTGTAGATCGGCCGGGCGTCCCGGTAGTCCAAATGGATCATAGGCGTTCCTCCTTGTATGAAGTGTACTAACCATGCTAACTGTATTAGCAGTGTTAGTACAGTTAGTATACACAGGTAAATCGGATTTGTCAATAGGTTTTTTTCAAAAAAAGAAAAAAATTTGCCGCCCCTTTACAAAGTCCTGGGGATATGCTATACTCTGGGTATCAATCGGAATGATTCGCATCCGAAGGGGGCGGCGCGAAATGGAAAAGCGGTTTCGCAAGCGGGAGGCGATCCTTGCCTGCCTCCGCTCTACCCGGAGCCACCCCTCCGCCGAGTGGGTGTACCGGCAGCTGCGGGAGGAATTCCCGGACCTGTCCTTAGGGACGGTGTACCGCAACCTGGCATTGTTCAAGCGCCAGGGGCGGATCGCCAGCCTGGGGACGGTGGCGGGGATCGAGCGCTTCGACGGCGACCCCACGCCCCACGCCCACTTCGTCTGCCAGGTCTGCGGCGGCATCCGGGATCTGCCCCAGCCGGTGCTCCCGGCGGCGCTGACCCAGGCGGCGGAGGCGATCTCCGGCGGGCAGGTGTCCGGTTTCCGGCTGACGTTTACCGGCGTCTGCCCCGAATGTCAACATTCCCAGCGAGGAGGTGAAGGGAAATGACATACGTTTGCGCCATCTGCGGGTGGGAGTACAACGAGGAAGAGGGCAGCCCCGAAGCCGGCATTGCCCCCGGAACCAAGTGGGAGGACCTGCCTGAGGATTTCGCGTGCCCGCTCTGCGGCGCCGGCAAGGATGAGTTTGAAGAGCAACCCTAAATTTATTGATAATAGGAGGATCACATTATGAAAAAGTTTGTCTGCCCCGTCTGCGGCTATGTGTACGAAGGCGAGTCCATCCCCGAGGGCTTCAAGTGCCCGGTGTGCAAGGTGGATGGCTCCAAGTTCAAGGTGATGGAGGACAGCGGCAAGCTGGCCGCCGAGCATGAGTTTGGCATCTACGAGAAGACCGTCCGGGACAACCCCGATATCTCCGCCGAGGACAAGGCCTATATCCTGGAGCAGCTGAAGGCCAACTTCCAGGGCGAGTGCGGCGAAGTGGGCATGTACCTGTGCATGGCCCGGATCGCCCATCGGGAGGGCTATCCCGAGATCGGGCTGTACTGGGAGAAGGCCGCCTACGAGGAGGCCGAGCACGCCGCTAAGTTCGCCGAGATCCTGGGCAGCACTCTGGAGCCCAACATGACCGCCTCCACCAAGAAGAACCTGGCCTGGCGGGTGGACTGCGAGTTCGGCGCCACCCAGGGCAAGTTCGACCTGGCCGCCTGCGCCAAGAAGAACGGCCTGGACGCCATTCACGACACCGTCCATGAAATGGCCAAGGACGAGGCCCGACATGGCAAGGCGCTCAAGGGCCTGCTGGAGCGGTACTTCAAGTAAGGAAGGGCAGCGCCATGAAGATTCGGATCAACAAGGACATTGTGGAGTTTACCCCCGAGCACGCCGCCGAGGCCGCCGAGCTGGAGGCCCTCTGGGTGAAGATGGGCAACTGCGTGGGCGGCAACAAGTACCTGGCCCCCATCGGCGTGTATGAGCCCAGCCAGAACAAGACCGCCACCTTCCACATCGAGGGTCTGAGCAAGGAGGAAGCGGAGGCCATTCCCGTCATCCGCGCTCCCTACGACACCGACGTGTACTGCGTGATCTGCAACAAAACCCAGCACGTCAAGGCCGGGGAGCCCATCCCCTTCTGCTGCGGCAGACTGATGGAGATTTTGGACTGATTCTATAAAAAAGCGGGGGAACAGGGCAGCCTGTTCCCTCGCGTTCAGTTTTGGCAGGAGGAAAAAGGACCGGCGTGAGAAAGGCAGGTGTCCGTAAAACAGTAAAATCAAGAAAGCCTTTATCTGCATACAGGGAGGAACGACCGAAAGATTTTATAGCTGATTCAGGAGTTTGAGGAGATAACGTATGATCTATGAAATAAAAGACGCC
>CANQFY010000029.1 GCA_947600025.1 uncultured Oscillospiraceae bacterium | reverse complement strand
TCCAAAACCTGGTCCAGCTCCAATTTCAGCAGCGAACGCTGATATAATTCAGACATGGTTATCTCCGATACCTTCCATAAGTAGTGATTTGTAAAAATCCAGGGTGGAAAAGCCCCGTTCCAGCTGGGTAGCCAGATACGCCTCCGTCACCCGGGCCAAGCCCTTGCAGCGCTCCTCCGGCATGCGGAAGGAAAAGATCTTTTTCGCCGGGCAGGAACATAGATACCGCATGGCCGCCAGCTCCCCGGGGGTGACGGGCATCCGCAGCCCGCCGGAACGGTCGTCCCGGCATCCGGCGCACTCCAAGCGCCCGGCAGACAGGTCGAACCGGCCGGCATCGGGCCTTCCGCAGACATGGCAGCCCGTCAGATCCGGCGTATACCCCGCCAGGCAGGCCCCCCGGAGCTCAAACACCGCCTTCACCATGGTCTCCGGCAGGGAAAGGGCCGTCAGCGCGTGGAGGCAGTTCAGCGTCAGACTCAGCAGCTCCGGGTTGGGCAGGTCCTCCTGGGACATGACCTCCGCCGCCTGGGCAAAATAGGTCCCCAGCGCTAATCTTTCCAGATCCTTCCGCAGCCCCAGAAAGGGCTCCACCGGGACCGCCTCGTTGATGGTGTACATCCCCTTATATTCAAACAGGGTAAACTCTCCCAGGGTCAGCAGCTGGCAAACACCTGCCAGAGGACTGTTCCGGCGGCGCAGTCCCCTAGCCTTCACCGTCAGCTTTCCGTGGCTGCCGGTGAGCAGGGTCAGCAGCGCGTCCCGGTCATTGTAATCCGTGATCCGCAGGACCAGTCCCCGGATGGTCAAATACATGGTCTTCCTCCCTGCGTTTGGCCTGATGGTACATCAGGTACGCCTCCGGCGCGCCGGTCTCCCAAAACAGTTGCCAAAGCTCCTGTGCGTTCATGTTCATCCCTCCGGGAATAGCTTTCGCAGTGCGGAGGGAATTAGTCCTGGAAAAAAAAGCTTACCTTCAATCCTTGTCGGTGTAGCCGAAGCCCCGCACCAGGCGTTCGCTTTCCCGCCAGTTCTCCTTGACCTTCACCCAGGTGGTCAAATAGACCCGCTCGCCCATGAATTTTTCGCAGTCCGCCCGGGCCAGGGTGGAAATTTTTTTCAGCATGGCCCCCTGCTTGCCGATGATGATCCCCTTGTGGCTGGCCTTTTCGCAGTAGATGGTGGCGTCGATATCGATAATGCCGTTGTCCCGCTGGGAAAACCGCTCGATCTCCACCGCCGTCCCGTGGGGGATCTCCTTATCCAGGCACCAGAGCAGCTTTTCCCGGATGATCTCCGCCATCACCTGCCGCTCGGGCTGATCGGTGGTGGCGTCTGCGGGAAAGAGGAACGGACTCTCCTGGGCGTATTTTTCGCACTGGACCAGCAGCTCCTCCAAACCGTCCCCGGTTTTGGCGGAGATGGGGATGATGGCGTCGAAATTCGCCGCCTGGGCATAGACCGCCATCACCTCCAGCAGCTTGTCCTTCTCCACGGTGTCGATCTTGTTGATCACCAGCACGGCGGGGCAGCCGCTGGCCTTAATCTGAGCCAGAAGTCCCTCTTCCTGGGGACCCACATGGGCCACCGGCTCCACCACCAGGAATGCGGCGTCCACATCCGCGATGGACTCCCTGGCCACGGACACCATGTAGTTTCCCAGCTTAGTCCTGGGCCGGTGGAAGCCCGGCGTGTCCAGAAACACATACTGGGTATCTCCCCTGGTCAGCACCCCCCGGATCCTGTTCCGGGTGGTCTGGGGCTTGTTGGACACAATGGCGATCTTCTCCCCCACCAGGGCGTTGAGCAGTGTGGACTTGCCCACGTTGGGTCGGCCGGAGAGGGTGATCAGCGCGATTTTAGTTGACATAACATTACCTCGTCACGATTCGGACTTTTTCTTTTTGGTCGTCTTTTTCTTCTTATCCGGCTCCACAAGCTCCGTCAGATCCTGCTCGTAGGACAGGCCCGTTCCCGGCAGGCTCACGGTGGCCTTGGTCTTCCCAGTGGCGCTGCGGCCCACCCGGAAGCCCTTCACGCCCAAGCTGAAACCCACCCCGGACTTGCTGAAATTGATCCGCAGGGGCCCCAGGTTGATGCTCTTCCGAAATTTCAGTCCCATAGCGATCTCCTTTCTCTATGTACGTCCCATACCCCGGAGGGTGGCGGCGATGGCCTCCTCCCGGGCGCGCATCCTGGCCTTTTCCGGCCCCTCGTCTAGATGGTCATACCCCAGCAGATGGAGCATGGAGTGGATGGTCAGATACCCCACCTCCCGGCGGAGGCTGTGGCCGTACTCCTTGGCCTGGCTTGCCGCCCGGCTCAGACACAGACACATATCCCCCAGGGGGCACATCCCGGTGTCCGGGTCCAGATATTCCTCCCAGCTCTCCGGCAGCGCCCCGGGCATCAAGGCGAACATAGGAAAGCTCAGCACATCCGTAGGGGCGTCTACATTCCGACCCGCCTTGTTCACCGCCTGGATGCCCTTTTCATCGGTCACCAGCACATTGATCTCACAGTCGACCGGCACCCCCTCGGCACTGAGGACCGCGTCCACACAGGAGCGGATGATCCCTTCCACCAGAGGCTTGCGCAGGGTGAACACATCGAACTGGATATTTACCTGATTCATGTCGTTTTCCTCCTGCCTCTGACCTGTTTTTTCTCTTTTTTGGGCTCCTGGGGCTTGTCCGCCCGCTCATAAGCGTTGATGATCTCCTGGACCAGGGCGTGGCGCACCACGTCGGCGGAGGTCAGGCGGCAGATGGCGATATCCCGGACCCCCTCCAGCACCCGAACGGCGTCCTTCAGCCCGGACACCTTGTCCCCCGGCAGATCGATCTGGGTCACGTCCCCGGTGATGACGATCTTCGACCCGAAGCCCAGCCGGGTCAGAAACATTTTCATCTGCTCCCGGGTGGTGTTCTGGGCCTCGTCCAAAATGATGAAGCTGTCGTCCAGGGTCCGGCCCCGCATATAGGCCAGGGGAGCCACTTCGATGGAGCCCCGCTCCTGGTACTTCTGGAAGGTCTCCGCCCCCAGCATATCATACAGGGCGTCGTACAGCGGCCGAAGATAGGGGTCCACCTTATTTTGCAGATCCCCGGGCAGGAAGCCCAGCCGCTCCCCCGCCTCCACCGCCGGTCGGGTGAGGATGATCCGGTTCACGGTCCGGTCCCGGAAGGCGGCCACCGCCGCCGCCACCGCCAGGTAGGTCTTGCCGGTGCCGGCGGGGCCCACGCCGATGGTGACGGTGTTTTTTCCAATGGCCTTCATATAATTCTGCTGGCCCACCGTCTTGGCCTTGATGGGCTTGCCCTTGGCGGTAATGCACACCACGTCCCGGACCATCTGGTTCACTTGGTCCTCGTTTCCCTCCTGGACCAGGGTGATCAGATAGCGCACCCGCTGCTCGTCGATGGTCTCTCCCTTGGAGGCCAGGGCCAGCAGCCCTTCCAGCGTCCGCACGGCTTTATCCACCGCCTCCTCCTCGCCGGAGACCTTCAGATCTCCGCCCCGGTTCCCAATGGTCACGCCCAGGGCGGACTCGATGCGGTGCAGGTTCTCGTCCAGGGAACCGAACACGGCGATGATATCCTCCACCCGCTCGGCGTTGACGGTTCTTTCAGTGATTTTCCCCACTTTCGATCATCTCCTCGCTGCGTACCCTGCCGATCATCTCCTGGCAGGCGTATTCCCCCGTCAGGAGAAAAACGCCTCCCTCTTGAATTAGATCGTCCCGGCGGTCCAGGATGCTGCCCGCCACCATCTGCCCCCGCAGATAGTTCCCGGCGAAGGCGTCCAGCAGCGCCCGGGCGTCCTCGGGCGCCACCGGCCCGGTCCGGGCTTCCCGGTAGTACAGGGTCTCCACCGCCAGCGCCACCGGAAGCTGAAAGCCCCCCGGCAGGGTCAGCGGATACTGTGCATACATTTTATCACAACTACCACTGAAAATTCCACTGTCATTATAGAAATTTATCTGTTTTTTTCCAAAAATCAAGCTGTATTTTTTCTCCACCCGGACCACCTCCCCCTTTTGGAGGCAGTTTTCGGGGGTGACGGCCTCCAGCTTTCGCTGGGTCTGAGCAAAAACCTCCGCCTCCGCCTGGGTCGCCCGGAGGAACAGGCCGGTGTCGATATAGCCGGAGACCAGCACCTCCCCCGTCCGCACCGCCTGGCCCACCTTGCACAGCTGGTTCCCACGGAGTACCGTGCAGGAGGAAATGACCCCGTCCCGGGCCGCCACGATGCTGCTGACGCCCATGGAGGGCTTTTCCGCCTGCGCCGCCTGGGTCCGCTCCCGGACGGAGATCACCGCCACGCAGCCCGCCGTATTCACCCCGGCCCACTGTAACTCCGGGATCGCCTCCAGCAGTCGGTTTTTGACCCGCTCGCTGCGCACCTCTCGGCGAGAGGCCCCAAAGCCGATGCCGCAGTCCCGGGCCTGCTCGATGATCAGCCGGGTGGGCACGGTCTCGTTCCCCTGGACCTGAATGAACAGCACCCGGGTGGGCAGGAACACCGCCAGCGCCAGCAGCGCGGCCAGCCCTCCCACCAGCACGGGCCTCCTTTTCAGCCCCTCCAAGGCCCAGAACGCCCCCTGGCGGCGGAGGACCTCCAATTTCTCCCCCCGCCGCTCCAGGAGCTTTGCCACCCGGGAATAATCCCGCCGGGCAACGGTCAGCTCGAAGGTCAGCGGGCCGGTCTGCTCCACCTGATACACCGGCGAACCCAGATTTGTCAGCGCCGAAAGGCTCCCCGCCAGATCGGCGCTGGTGATCCGCAGCCGCAAGCATCCTGCCAGCGAACGAAAAATCCCCATTATCCCCGCCTCCTGATCAGCGTCACGCTGTCGATCCTTCCGGCAATGACCAGCTGCTCCTTGGTCATCCGGGCCAGCTCCATTCCTTCGCCGCAGACGCGGATCTGTCCGTAGCGCACCTGCACCCGGATCTGATCCGCGCCGTATTCCGTGACGCCCATATGATTCTCGATCAAGACCCGTTGATCTCCCGCCAATTCCACCAGCGGCTGCCCCGGCAGGGGTTCTCCGGGCAGATCGATGCCCTCGGTAAGCCGCCGTAAAAGCTGTCTTCCCGGCAATGGCCCCACCTCCCTAGCAGAAGCATATGCCCAAATTGGGATTTTTTTCCCGGTCGGGCCATAGATTCTTCCGAGGTGATGATCCTTGAAGGAAAAAAGAAGCGTACTTGCCGCCGCCTTCGCCGCCTGTGCCATGGCCTTGCTGATCCTGGACGCGAAAACCGCCCTTTCCGGCGCCCGGGAGGGCCTGGCCCTGTGTCTGCAAGCGGCGATCCCCTCTCTGTTTCCCTTTTTCTTTCTGTCCGCCCTGCTCACAGGAACGCTGGCCGGGTCCGCTCTGCCGCCCCTCCGGCCCCTGGGGCGGCTCTGCGGGGTGCCGGAGGGGGCGGAGTCTCTGCTGGCAGTGGGATTTCTGGGCGGTTACCCCACCGGCGCCGCCTGCGTGGCCCAGGCGTATCAGTCCGGCCGCTTGAACCGGCGGGATGCCGAAAGGATGCTGGGCTTTTGCAGTAACGCCGGGCCCGCCTTCCTCTTCGGCCTGACGGCGGGATGCTTTTCCACCCCCGCCGCCCCCTGGGTCCTCTGGGGGATCCACATCGCCGCCGCCCTGCTCACAGCAATTCTTCTGCCCGGGAAGCGGCGGGGCCGGACGGCCCTGGCCCCCGGCGCGCCCGTCTCCCCGCGGCAGGCCCTAAACCGGGCGCTTTCCGCCATGGCGTCCGTCTGCGGTTGGGTGATTTTGTTCCGGGTCATTCTGGCAATCCTCCGCCGTTGGTGCCTCTGGCTTCTCCCGGCGTCGGCCCAGGTGGCTTTGGCTGGGGTGCTGGAACTGGTGGGGGGCTGCTGCGCCCTGACAGAGATCCCCAGGGAGGGTCTTCGGTTCCTGATCCTTTCCGGGCTGCTGGCCTTGGGCGGGCTCTGTGTGGGAATGCAGACGGTTTCCGTCACCGGTTCCCTGGGCCTGGGATGGTATCTTCCCGGCAAAGGGCTGCAAACGCTATTCAGTATCCTGCTGGCCCAGATCGCCCTGCCCTTCCTATACCCGGAGGAGGCGGCCCTTCCTCTGCCGGTGAGCCTTCTGATTTTGGCGGCGGTACTCCTCGTTCCCCGATTTTTAGTCAAACCTGAAAAAAGCAGTGGAAATTCCAAGGCATTGGGTGTATAATGGGGAAAAGACAAAGGAGGCCAAGCTATGCGCTATTGGAACAAACAGCCCCGCTCCTGCCTGTACTGTGCCCGTGGGACCCAGCTGGAGGACGGAACGGTTCTCTGCGTCAAGAAGGGCCTCCGCCAGGGGGACGATCCCTGCCGGCGCTTCCGCTATGACCCCTTGAAACGGATCCCGCCCAAGCCAAAGGCCCTGGATCCCGACAGGTACGGCGAGGAGGACTTTTCCCTTTAATAGCAAGGCGTCCATTCCTGCGCTTCCGCGCGCGAGAAGACATCGTCCATTAAGACGCAATCCCGCCCTCTGCTTTTTTGCAGAGGGCGGGCCGTTTTATTCTTCGATCATCTTGATAAATTCCGCTTCCGTCAAAATGGGGATCCCCAGCTCTCGGGCCTTCCGCTCCTTGGAACCGGCGTTCTCCCCCGCCACCACAAAGCTGGTTTTTTTAGACACCGACCCGGCGGCCTTGCCACCCAGCAGCTCGATTTTCTCCGTGGCCTCCTCCCGGGTCATGGCGCTCAGGGCCCCTGTGAGAACAATGGTCTTCCCCGCCAGCCGGGCGTCGGCCACCTTCCGCAAGTTTTGGAAATTCACCCCGGCGGCCCGGAGCCGCTCCACCATGTGCCTGGACTGGGGCTGGGCGAACCAGGCCGCGATAGACCCGGCGGTGATCTCCCCCACGTCCGGGGTCTCCACCAGGGCCGCCAGGTCCGCCGCCATCAGCGCGTCCAGGCTGCCAAATGCTTGGGCCAGCACCTTTCCGGTCTTGGCCCCCACCTGGCGGATCCCCAGGGCGTAGATTAGCCGCCCCAGATCTTGGGCCTTGCTGTCCTCGATGGCGGCGAGCAGCTTCTTGGCGGCCACCTCCCCGCTCTTCCACAGACTCTTCAGGTCCTCCAGCGTCAGATAGTAAATATCCGCCGGGGAGCGGAGACAGCCCTTTTCAATGAGCTTGTCCACAATGCTCTCTCCCAGGCCCTCGATGTCCATGGCGTCCCGGCTGACAAAGTGGGCGATGTTCCGGGAGAGCTGGGCCGGGCACTCCACCCCGGTGCAGCGCAAAAACGCCCCATCCTCGTCCTTTTGGGTGGCGGCCCCGCAGATGGGGCACCGGTCGGGAAGAAAATAGGGCTTGGCCCCCTCCGGCCGCTTTTCCTTCACCACGTCCAAAATTTCCGGGATGATCTCCCCGGCCTTGCGGATACGCACCGTGTCTCCCACCCGGATGTCCCGCTGGGAGATGAAGTCCTGATTGTGGAGGGTGGCGCTGGTGACCCTGGTTCCCGCCAGGATCACTGGGGACACAGCAGCCTTGGGGGTCAGCACGCCGGTGCGTCCTACCTGCACCAGGATCTCCTCCACCACCGTCTCCTTGATCTCAGGCGGGTACTTGTAGGCCACCGCCCAGCGGGGGAATTTGGCGGTGCTTCCCAGCTCTTCCCGGAGGGCCAGGTCATCCACCTTTACCACCGCTCCATCGATGTCGCAAATCAATTGATCTCGGTTCCGGTCGATGGCGCGGATCTGCTCCTCCACATCCCTCCGGCTGATCAGCCGGACAAAAGGGAGCACCGGAAAACCCAGACTCCCCAGATATTCCAGAGATTCGGTGTGGCTGGAAAATTCCATTCCCTCCGCCAGCTGCACGTTGAACAGGTAGATGTCAAGTCCCCTTTTGGAGGCGATCTTGGGATCCAGCTGCCGCAGGGAACCGGCGGCGGCGTTCCGGGGATTGGCGAACAGGGGTTTCCCCTCCGCCTCCTGCCGGGCGTTAAGAGCGGCGAACCGTTTCTTAGACAAAAACACCTCTCCCCGGAGGATCAGCCTGGCGGGCGCACCGGAAATCTTCATGGGCAGGGAGCGGATGGTTTTCAGATTCTCCGTCACATCCTCCCCCACCACGCCGTCGCCCCGGGTAGCCCCCCGGACGAAGGCTCCGTTCTCGTATTCCAACGCCACGGAAAGCCCATCGATCTTGGGCTCCACGGAGAAGGCCATTCCCTCCCGGAGGTCCTCCATTCTCCCCAGAAAATCCCCCAGCTCCTCCATGGAAAACACATCCTGAAGGCTCATCAGCGGCACCGCGTGGGTCACCTTCTCAAATTTGCTCAGAGCCTCGCCCCCCACCCGTTGAGTGGGGGAATCCGCCCGGGCCAGCTCGGGATGGGCCTGCTCCAGCTCCTCCAGCTCCCGGAGCAGCCGGTCATACTCAAAGTCCGGCATGGTGGGGGCGTCCTCCACATAGTACAAACGGTTGGCCTCCGTGAGCTGGACGTACAGCGCCTCCATTCTCTCTTTCGCTTCCATGGTCATCCTCCGGTCTGCAAAAATGTATTGGGCACCTGGCCCACGATCACGGTCTCCGCCACCACCACCTGGCTGGTAACGGTAAAGCTGTCGGTTTTTCCCAGCACCAGCACCGTCACATCCACGCTGACCTCCATGATCAGCTGCTGTAACGTCTGGTTAATCCCGGCCTCCGTAAAACGGCTGGAAAAGGAGGCGTCGGAGTTGCGGATGGACAGGATCTCCACCGGGATCCCCGGCCCCCTACCGGAAAACACCTCCGGCAGCACCAGGCTTCCCAGGGGGATCCCCAGCTGATCCGCGTCCATGGCCAGGATATCCTCGTTGATCCGGTTTAGAATCTCGGTTTTCAGCCGGTTTACCTCGCTCATATTGGTTTTCAGGGCGGTGATCCGGCCCTCCAGATCCTTTTCAAAGTAGACGATCCGGTCGTACTGGATATTTCCGCTCTCGATCTGCCGATTGATGGCGTCGTTGATCAGATCCGAGGTGGAATTGCGCACCTGGGTCTGGGCCAGGGATACAATATCCCCCGTATACTGCCTGCGGAACAGCACCAGCGCGCCCACCAGCAGCAGCAGAACCAGCGCCAGGATCCGAACGGCTTTTCGCTTCCATCGGTTCATAGCCATCCCCCCGGGAGAGCCTATGGCCCCTCGAAAGGAATTATGACAGCCGTTTCATATGGGCCGAGGCCGCCTTCGCCATGAGCTTTTTGGTGCCCACAGTGTCAAAGGCGATCTCCAGCAGCGCGTCGCCGTTCATTTTCAGCACGGTGAGCACCATCCCCCGACCAAAGGCGGTGTGCTCCACCATGTCCCCCTTATTCAGTTCAAGATAAGGAGCCGCCTTGGCGGAAGATCCGACCACCGAGGAGACCGCGCCGATTTTGGGCGGTGCCGCCCGATGCATTGGTATTCGGCGTTCTGTCTCGTGGTTTACATAACCTCCAATTCTCCGCACCTCTCCACTGGCCAGCTCCTCCAAAAACCGGGAGGGCATGGACGAACTGGTGCGCCCATAAAGCATCCGCCGCCGGGCGTAAGAGATGGTCAGGGTCCTTTTGGCCCGGGTGATGGCAACATAGCACAGCCGCCGCTCCTCCTCCATCTCCTCCGGTTCCCCGATGGCCCGCATCCCGGGGAACAGCCCGTCCTCGAAGCCCACTAGGAACACATTGGCAAATTCCAGACCCTTGGCGGCGTGCATGGTCATCATCACCGCGGCGTCGTCGCTTTCGTTGTACTCCTCGATGTCGGTGTACAGGGCGATCTCCTCCAAGAATCCAGCCAGACTTGGCTCCTCCGCCGTCTGGACATAGGACTGGATGCTGGATTTCAGCTCCCGGATGTTTTCCAGCCGGGTCAGATTCTCCTCGGTAGGCTTTTCCTCCAGCATGGCCAGATACCCGGTCCGGACCATGACCTCCTCATAAAATTCCGGCAGACTGATCCCGGTGGTTAGCAGCTCCGCCAGGGACTCGATCATGGCGGAGAATGTTCCCAGCTTCTCCCGGTACCGCTCCAACGGGGCGTAATCCGCCGGATGGGACACCACATGGTAAACGCTCTTTCCCTCCGCCTGGGCAAGCCTCTGGACCATTTCCAGGGTTTTGGTCCCCAGTCCCCGGGGCGGATTGTTGATGATCCGCGTCAGCCGCAGGTCGTCGGCCCGGTTGTTCAGCACGCACAGATAGGAAAGCATGTCCTTGATCTCCGCCCGGTCAAAAAACCGCAGTCCGCCGATCACCCGGTAGGGGATGCCGTTGCGCTTGAAGGCAAATTCCAGGGCGTTGGACTGGGCGTTGGTGCGGTAAAGCACGGCGTAGTCCTTATAATTCTTCCCCCGGGACATGGCGATGATCCGCCCGGCCACAAAGTTCCCCTCGGCTCCCTCATCAGGAGCCTCGTACACCGTTACCGGCTCTCCCAAATCGTTGGCCGTCCAGAGGCGCTTGCCCTTCCGGCCCAGGTTGTGGGCGATCACGCTGTTGGCGGCGTTGAGAATGGCCTGGGTGGAGCGGTAATTCTGCTCCATGCGGATGGTCCTGGCTCCCGGATACTGATTTTCAAAGCTCAGAATGTTCTCAATGGTGGCCCCTCGGAACCGGTAGATGCTCTGATCGTCGTCGCCCACCACGCACAGGTTTCCCGCCCGGCCGGTGAGCAGAGAGGTGAGCAAATATTGCAGATGGTTGGTATCCTGATACTCGTCCACCAGCACATATTGAAACTTCCGCTGGTAGTATTCCCGCACCTCCGGGAATTTTTGCAGCAGCAGTACCGTCTGATAGATGATGTCGTCAAAATCCAGGGCATTGTTTTCCTTCAGCCGGGTCTGGTACGTCTGATAGGCCCGGGCGATCTGGCGCACTCGGGGATCTCCGGCGCTGTTTGCCCGCTCCAGAAGTTCCTCCGGGGACGCCAGCCGGTCCTTTTCCTTGCCGATGATGTTCAGCACATACCGCGGGGGGAAGGTTTTGTCGTCCAGTCCCAGATCACGAATGATATTTTTCATAACTCTTTCTGAATCCGCGGTATCATAGATGGTGAAGCTGCCGGTGTAGCCCAGCCGAGTAATCTCTCGCCGAAGGATCCGGCAGCACGCGGCGTGGAAGGTCATGGCCCACACATCCATGGCCATGGGTCCCAGCCGCTTGCTCAGCCGCTCCTTCAGCTCGTTGGCGGCCTTGTTGGTGAAGGTGATGGCCAGGATATTCCACGGCGCCGCCGGGTCCAGGGCGCAGAGACGGTCCGCCCTCCGGCGGTCCTCCTCGCTGACAGGCTCCCGGAGCCCTTCCAAAAACGCCAGATCCTCCGCCGTCACCCCCTCCGGGACCTCCTGGGAGTCGCTGGCCCGGCCGTAGCGGATCAGATTGGCGATCCGGTTAATGAGTACGGTGGTTTTTCCGCTCCCGGCCCCCGCCAGCAGCAGCAGCGGCCCCTCGGTGGCCAGCGCGGCCTGGAGCTGCATGGGATTCAGGTTTGAAAATTGGGAAGCGATATAGCTTCGCCTTGCGGCGGCAAAGCGCTGCTTTTCTGTTTCTGTCATGTCGGTACCGTCCTACATTGGATTGGCTTCCATTTTACTCCATTTTCCGTCAAAAATAAAGAGGCAAAACCCACCAATTTTCCTTCACGTCACGCCAGCAGATCTCGCAGCCGGTGTAGCGCCTTTTTTTCGATCCGGGAGACCTGCACCTGACTGACTGAGAGGACCTTCGCCACCCGGTCCTGGGTCAGGCTGTGGAAGTACCGGAGCTTAATTACGGTGCGCTCCCGCTCCGGCAGCTTTTCGATGGCCTGCCGCAGGGCGATTTTCTCCACCATGGTCTCCTCGGTCTGGGTGTCGGTCAGCACGTTTTCCAGGGTGAAGCCGTCCTCCCCCGTCTCCTTCTGGATGGACTCGGTGCAGGCGGTAGCGGCCTCCGCCATGGCGATCTCCTCCGGCGTCAGGCCGGTCTTTTCCGACAGCTCCTGAAGAGTAGGCTCCCGGCACAGCTCCGCCGTCAGCTGATTCCGGACGGACTTGACGGTAGCGGAGCGCTCCTTGAGGCCCCGGGAGACCTTCACCGCCCCGTCGTCCCGGAGAAAGCGGCGGATCTCCCCGGCGATCTTGGGCACGGCATAGGTGGAGAACTGGGTGCCGAAATGCAGATCGAACCCCTCCACCGCTTTTAAAAACCCCAGGCACCCCAGCTGGTACAGATCCTCCGCCTCGGCGCCCCGGCCCAGGAAGCGCCTGGCCACGGACCAGATCAGCCCGGCGTTTTCCGTGACCAGGGCCTCCCCCGCGTCTCGGTCCCCCGCCTGGCTCCGGGCGATCAGCTCCTCGATGCGGCTCATTGCCGCCGCTGGAGCTTCCGGCGCATATGGACGGTGGTTCCCTTCCCCGGCTCGGATGTCACGGAAATGCTGGTCATAAAGCTCTCCATGATGGTGAAGCCCATGCCGCTGCGCTCGGCGCCGCCGGTGGTGAACATGGGTTTTCGCGCCTGGTCCACGTCGGGGATACCCACGCCCTTGTCCTTCACCACGATGTCCAGCACATTGTCCTTCAGGATCCGACAGCGGAGCATGACCGTGCCCAGCTCCTGGGGATAGGCGTGGACGATGCAGTTTGTCACCGCCTCGGAGACGGCGGTGCGGATGTCCCCCAGCTCCTCCATGGTGGGATCCAGCTGGGCGGCGAAGCAGGCCACGGCGGAACGGGCAAAGGCCTCGTTGGCGGAGCGGCTGGGGAATTCCAGAATCATATAGTTGTCGAATTTCATCTCACTGCCTCCTTAATGTCCACGATTTTTTCGATGCCGGACGCCCGGAACACCTTCATGGGCTGCTCCCGCAGGCCGGTGACCAGCAGCTTTCCCCCCATACGGGTCATCTGCCGCAGGGCGTTGATCACCACGGCGATGCCGGAGGAGTCCACGAAGCTCACCTCCTGGAAGTCCAGAACGCATACCGCCGGGGCGTAAGCCTCGATTTTGGCGGCGATGGCCTGAATGTAGCTTTTGGCCCGGTGGTGGTCGATCTCCCCGGTGAGGGCCACGGTCAGGCGGCCATCCTGGAGAAAACTGGTGAATTGCATGGCAAAGCCTCCTTAGTGTTTTCTCAAGACCAGTATAAGAATGCCGCCCCCGGAAATGCTGTCGGAAGGCGGCGAAGGCAAAAAAATAGGGCCGCAGCCGGTATGTCACCGGACGCGGCCTCGTTTTTGTTTTGTTTAGGGAATTACTTCCCGGTAATGACCGCCAGGAGCTCTGCAAGGCGCTTGAAGAAGCCCTGCTTCTCTTCCTTGGGCAGCGTGTTCTTGTAACGGAACATGTACGTCAAAGCGGACATTATAATCGCCTCCTAATTGGGATTGCCGGAGGGCCTTTCCCTCCGACGCCGCACATTATACGCCGCTCCCACCGGGAATGTGTGAACGAAGTGTAAACGATTCGTTAATATTGCTAATTTTAAATATTACATTTTGTGCAATATTGCTAATTTCCGAAAGTCCCGTCCCAATTTCATCCCCGTTCCGGCGAAAACTTGCCCCGGGAAGGAACCTTCCCGGGGCTCAATTTTAGTTTTTCAGGGCCGCCAGGGCCTGCCGGCTCTGCTCCAGCTGGGCGATCAGGGTCCGGGCCTTTTCCGCCTTTTCCCGCTCAGCGGCCACCACCGCCTCCGGCGCCCGGGAGACAAACTTCTCGTTGGAGAGCTTGCCCTCCAGACTCGTCAGGTTCTTCCGGGCCTTCTCCAGCTCCTTGTCCACCCGTTCCAGCTCCTTGGCCACATCCACCAGGTCCCCCAGGGGGATGTAGAGCTTGGCGTCCGCCGTGGTACAGCACACCATGCCGTCCAGATTTTCCGGCTCCGCCTGGATCAGCGTCACCTTGTCGGCGTAGGCCAGCCGCTGGATGAAGCCCTCCCCCTCGGCGAACACCTGGGGATTGGCGGCCAGGACGTACAGGGCCGCTTTCTTGGACGGCGGCACGTTCATCTCCGCCCGCCGGTTCCGGATGGACCGGACGGCGTTCATCACCGACTCCATGTGCCCCTCCTCCGTGGGGAAGGCCAGGGCCGGATTATAAACTGGCCAGGACGCCACGATCAGCGCCGGGCCCTCATGGGGCAGACTCTGCCAGATCTCCTCGGTAATGAAGGGCATGAAGGGATGGAGCAGCCGCAGGGTCTGATCCAAAACATACACCAGCACCCCCAGGGCGGTCTCCTTCTGGGACGGGTCGTCGCTGTAAAGCCGGGCCTTGGTCAGCTCGATATACCAGTCGCAGTAGGTGTCCCACACGAAGTCGTAGACCTTCTGCACCGCCACGCCCAGCTCGTACTTTTCCAGGTTCTCCGTGACCTCGGAAATCAGGGTGTTCAGCTTGGACAGCACCCACTTGTCCGCGATGGTGAGCCGCTCCCGCTCCGGCAGGGGGTACGCCCCGTCCTCCTCCAGGTTCATCAGCACATACCGGCTGGCGTTCCACAGCTTGTTGGCGAAGTTCCGCATGGCCTCGGTCCGCTCCACATAGAAGCGCATGTCGTTTCCCGGGGAGTTGCCCATGATCATGTTCAGCCGCAGGGCATCGCAGCCGAAGCGGTCGATCATCTCCAACGGGTCGATGCCGTTGCCCAGGCTCTTGGACATTTTCCGGCCCTTGTCATCCCGGACCAGACCGTGGATCAGCACGGTGTGGAAGGGGGTCTGCCCGGTGTGGGCGCAGCCGGAGAAGATCATCCGGGACACCCAGAAGAAGATGATATCGTAGCCCGTCACCAGCACGTCTGTGGGATAGTACCGCCGGAGATCCTCGGTGTCCTCCGGCCAGCCCAGGGTGGAGAAGGGCCACAGGGCGGAGGAGAACCAGGTGTCCAGCACATCCGGGTCCCGCTGAATGTGCCGGCTGCCGCACTTTTCGCAGACCTGCGGATCCTCCCGGGACACGGTGATGTGCCCGCAGTCGTCGCAGGTCCAGGCGGGGATCTGATGGCCCCACCAGAGCTGCCGGGAGATGCACCAATCCCGGACGTTCTCCATCCAGTTGAGGTAGGTCTTGCTGAACCGCTCGGGGACGAACTTGGTCTGCCCCTCCTGGACCACCCGGATGGCCTCCTGGGCCAGGGGCTTCATTTTCACGAACCACTGGTCGGAGACGATGGGCTCCACGTCGTTGTGGCAGCGGTAGCAGGTGCCCACGTTGTGGGAGTACTCCTCCACCTTCACCAGATACCCCTGAGCCTCCAGATCGGCCACGATCTTTTCCCGGGCCTCGTACCGGTCCAGGCCCTCATAGGCCCCGCCCTCGGCGTTGATGCGGCCGTAGTCGTCCATCACCCGGATCACCGGCAGGTTGTGCCGCAGGCCCACCTCAAAGTCGTTGGGGTCGTGGGCGGGGGTCATCTTCACGCAGCCGGTGCCGAAGTCCATCTCGGCGTAGTCGTCGGCCACCACCGGGATCTCCCGGCCCACCAGGGGCAGCGTCACCGTCTTGCCCACAATGGAGGTATACCGAGGGTCGTTGGGGTTGACGCAGACGCCGGTATCGCCCAGCATGGTCTCGGGCCGGGTAGTGGCCACCACCACCTCGCCGGATCCGTCGGTCAGGGGGTAGCGGATGTGCCACAGGTGGCCTGGCTTGTCCACATACTCCACCTCCGCGTCGGACAACGCTGTGACGCAGTGGGGGCACCAGTTGATGATCCGGTTTCCCTTGTAGATCAGGCCCTTCTCGTAGAGGGAGACGAACACCTCCCGCACCGCCTTGGAGCAGCCCTCGTCCATGGTGAACCGGGCCCGGTCCCAGTCGGCGGAGACGCCCAGCTTTTTCTGCTGCTCCACGATCCGGTTGCCGTACTGATTTTTCCAGGCCCAGACCCGCTCCAGGAATTTCTCCCGGCCCAGGTCGTAGCGGGTCTTGCCCTCTTGGATGCGCAGCACCTCCTCCACCTTGATCTGGGTGGCGATGCCGGCGTGGTCGGTGCCGGGCAGGTACAGGGCGGAGTAGCCCTGCATCCGCTTGAACCGGATCAGGGTGTCCTGGAGGGTGTCGTCCATGGCGTGGCCGATGTGGAGCTGGCCGGTGACGTTGGGGGGCGGCATGACGATGGTGAAGGGCTTGGCCCCTTCGGCCTGGGAGGGACGGAAGTAGCCCCCCTCCTCCCACATTTTGTAGATTCGGGCCTCCACCTGCTGGGGCTCATAGACCTTGTGCAACTGTCTGGTCATAATTTACTCCTTTTTTCATGGTTTTGAAGGGTTTTAAGGGAAAGTTGCATGCAAAAAAACACGCCCCGAGCGAGAACGCTCAGGGCGAGATCGACAAATCTCACGGTACCACCTGATTTTTCGGCAAAAGCCGCTCAAAACCGCGTTAACGGGCGGACCCGGGCCTCCCTACTCCTCCTTCGGGCGGCTTCGCTCCGGGGCGACATCCCGCGACAGGTTTCATGCGCTTTCACCACCCGCGCACTCTCTGGGAAACCCCGGGGCGGAACCTCCCCATCTTAGCGATCTTTCTTGAAAAGCTGCCTTAAAATGGCCTTGTTTTAGAAAGAATAGCACATTTTCCCCGCCTTGTCAACCCAAAAAATACCCCCGCCCTCAGAGAAAAATACAAAAATATGTACTTTTAGTATGAAAATGAAAACACAAGAAAAACGTAAACTTTGTATTTACACAGAGAAAAATATGGTATATAATCATCAAAAGAAGAGCGAAATTCGAGTTGTCAACAAAGTACACCTTCTTATAAATGTAGAAAGAAGTCCATGGAATATCCGGTTTCTTGGCGGAAATGGGCTTGAAAGGTCGTAAAAAGTATGCTGTTCAATTCCATGGAGTTTTTGATCTTCTTCCCGATCGTTGTGCTGGCGTATTTTGTCATTCCAAAACCTTTGAAAAATCCGTGGCTCCTGGTCTCCAGCTACTTCTTTTATATGTGTTGGAACGCCCGGTATGCGCTGCTCCTGTTTTTTTCGACAATCGTAACCTACGGAGGCGGCCTGGCGATGGAAGCTGTCAAAGGCAGCCGCTGGAGGCAATCGGTTAAAGGAACGGCAAAGAAGCTGGTATTGACAGCGAGTCTCATTCTGAATCTCGCGGTTCTGTTTTACTTTAAATATGCTAATTTTGCCCTGGATCTGCTAGGCAGCGCATTAGCCCTTCTGAATGTGAAGCTGACGATTCCCACATTTGATATTATTCTGCCGGTAGGCATTTCCTTTTATACCTTCCAGGCTCTCGGCTACGCCATTGATGTATATCGGGATGAAATCTATGCGGAAAAGAACTTTCTCCAATATGCTCTGTTTGTATCCTTTTTCCCGCAGTTAGTAGCCGGTCCCATCGAGCGGTCGAAAAATCTTCTGCGCCAGCTGTCGGAACCGAAAAAATTCTGCTATGAATCCGTGCGGGCAGGACTGCTCCTGATGCTGTGGGGGTATTTCCTTAAAATGGTCATCAGCGACCGCTGCGCGGTTTTGGTCAACACGGTATACGGAAATTACGGCACCTATCAGGGGTTTCAGATCCTACTGGCAAATGTGCTGTTTGCCATTCAGATCTACTGCGATTTTATGGGATATTCCGTTATCGCGAAAGGCGCCGCCCTTGTCCTGGGATACCGGCTTATGGACAATTTCAGCCAGCCCTATCTGGCAGGCTCGGTGAAAGACTTTTGGAGGCGCTGGCATATTTCCCTCAGTACCTGGCTGAGAGATTATCTCTATATCCCGCTGGGAGGGAACCGGGGCTCCCGGCTGAAAAAATACCGAAACCTGATGATCACGTTTCTGGTAAGCGGACTGTGGCATGGAGCGGATTTCAAATTCATCTTGTGGGGCGGGATCCACGGCGTATACCAGATCGCGGAAGATCTTTTTGCGAAACCGTTCGGAAAGACGTGCGAGAGGCTCCATATACGGACGGATACGTTTTCATGGAAACTGATAGGGATCGTGCGGAATTTCATTTTAGTTGATATCGCATGGGTATTTTTCCGCGCGGATTCCGTAAAAGCCGCGCTGGAGATCCTGCGCAGATCAGTTCTGCTGTCCAATTCCAGGCTGCTTTTAAACGGTGGGCTTTTTCAACTGGGGTTGAATAAACGAAATATGGCCATTTTGCTGGTCGCGTTAGCAGCCCTTTTGATTTCCAGCGTGATGAAAGAGCGGGGCATCCAGTGCCTGAACTGGCTTTCCAAGCAGAACGTCGTCTTTCGCTATGCGGTATATTGGAGCCTTGTGGTGCTGATCATTTTTTCCATGGACATTACCGGTCAGGAGTTTCTCTACTTCCAGTTTTAAATGGAGGCGGTCTGATATGAAGCAAATCGGGAAGCTGGCGTTTAAATGCTTCTGCGTCCTGCTGCCCTTTGTGGTTCTGTGGTGTTATATGAGGCAGCACATGCTGGCTTTTGTAGACAACGAAGCGCCCTATTATATATGGAATCGGGAAAAAACCAATTCAGAACAGGAAAAACAATACCGCGTGATCATTCTCGGAGATTCCGTAGCCAATGCGGCGTATGTGCCGGAGGCTCTGTCGCGGGATACGCTTAATTTGGCGCTGGGCGGGATAACGCCAATGGAAAGCTACTATATATTGCGGGACTGGCTTAACCATCACCCGGCACCGGAAGTCTGTTATATCAGTTTTCAGGATTTTCATTTGCAAAGAGAGGACAATTTCTGGACAAGGATTATGTATTCCCATCGATTCCGTCCGTGCCAAAATCTTGAATTAATGAAAGTGGCCGTCTCTTACAATGAGCCGTCCATCCTAACGGAGCATTACTGGCTCGACTTTCTCTCTTACCAGCTGTATCTGCCGAATAAGTACATCGCATCCATTATGAATGCCGGCTTTAACCAGCGCTACAAATCAAATTCCGAGGTCATGCAGGCAAATGAACTGCACGGCGGCCGATATATTGGCAGAGCCACAACTGAATATAACGGAAATGAGCTGGAATCCTATAACGAATTTCGAGTTAATCCACTGTTTGATGAATACTACAAAAAAATCATTGCGCTTTGCTTGGAAAACGGCATTACACCGCGAATCGTCAAGCTGCCACTACCGGAAGGTACACAATTTACGGATCACTACAAAAAAACATTTGAAGAATACTATGAAGAATTGCAGGAAGCATATTCTTCCATTACTGTGGATTGGTTTCCAGAATATCCAAAAGACTGCTATTATGACACACATCACATGAATTCTCACGGGGCCCTTCAGTTCAGTTTGGAACTCAAGGAACGCTATCCGGAGGACTTTCCCACGTTGGAGCCGGACGCGGGACAGCTGGGCGCAATCGACGACTCCATCAAAGCCGAGAACAAGATCGAGTGGATCCTGAAATGGATTTCCGGGAAAGACTATACGGTGCTTTTCTACGATCAGAATGGCAATTTCCAGTCTATGTATGAAGACCGGCTCCGAGAAGCCTGGGCGATGGAAGCGCTGACCTTCTACTCGGTTCCGGTAGACCGGACGGAGGAAGCGCCGGAAGCTCCGCTTGTCTGGGGAATTTCCGGAACAGAGGAACACACATTGTCGGCGGCGGTATTATGGACAGAAGAAGGCCTGGCAGTACAGCTTGACGGGGAAGGGCCCCGGCCATGGGTCACGGCGTCCGGCGATGTGCTGGGCGTAATCGTGATCAATAACTATGACCGGTCTGTTGTCTGCATGAAATCCTTCCTGTATGTGGACGAAGCATTTACCTTAGCGCAGTGATCCCGGGGACTCCTTCCGAATAGGCATACTTCTGCCAGGCAAGCCGCACTGAGCCCCGGTCTGATATCCACATATCAGGCCGGGTCCCCGACGGTTTTCGGCTCCATGCCAACCGTTTGGAGGCGGGAAAAACGGCGAATCGGCGGGGGCGCGGGGGTTTAGGCTTGACGCGCCGGGGCGTTGGGGGTATAATGAGGGCATCACTACTTCGGGGATGAAAAACATGAAGCTTTCCTTGATCGTTCCGTGCTACAACGAGGCGGAAAATGTCGAAGCCTTTCAAAACGCGGTTATCGCCGCCTTCCGCGGCTGCGGATATGACTACGAGATCGTCTTTGTGGATGACGGCAGCGGGGACGCCACCTTCCACAACCTGAAAAAACTCCACGCCGCCCAGGCGTGCCCGGTGAAGGTGATCCGTTTTTCCCGAAACTTCGGCAAGGAGGCCGCCCTTTACGCAGGGCTCCAGCACGCCTCCGGGGAGTACCTGTCCCTGATCGACGCCGATTTGCAGCAGCGGCCGGAGATCGTCCGGGAGATGGTGGAAATTTTGGACCGGCAGCCGGAATATGACATTGTGGCGGCCTATCAGGATCGCCGGGGAGAGGGGAAAATCCTCTCCGCCTTTAAAAAGTGTTTTTATTCGGTCATCAACTGCCTGTCCAAGGTCAAGCTCCGGCCCGACGCCAGCGATTTCCGCACCTTCCGGCGGAGCGTGGCGGAGAGCCTGCTGTCCCTGGGCGAATACCACCGGTTTTCCAAGGGCATCTTCGCCTGGGTGGGGTACAGCACCTGCTTCCTCCCATACACCGCCCAGGCCCGGGCCGCCGGGACCTCCAAGTGGAATTTCCGGAAGCTGATGAATTACGCTCTGGAGGGGATCATCGGCTTCTCCACCGCCCCGCTGCGGCTGGCCACCTATCTGGGCTGCTGCACAGCCCTGGCCGCCATGATCTATCTGGTGGTGGTCGTTCTGCAAAAGCTCATCGCCGGCATCGACATCCCGGGGTACGCCACCATTATTGTTCTGATTCTGTTTCTCGGCGGGATGCAGCTGCTGTGCATCGGCATCATCGGCGAGTATGTGGGCAAGATCTTCGAGCAGAGCAAGGACCGGCCCATCTACATTGC
>CANQFY010000028.1 GCA_947600025.1 uncultured Oscillospiraceae bacterium | reverse complement strand
TTGTCCGGCTCCATGCTCACCGCCCGGCGGATGTGCTCCATGGCGGTGATCTGGTTGCCCAGGCCGTCGTTGGCCAGGGCGCTGAGATAATACCACCTGGCGGAGCGGTCCTGGGTGGAGGAGAGGACGTTCAAAGCCTCCTGGTACCGGCCGTAGACGATGTACTGGTAGGCCGAGCGGAGATACGGATCCCCCTGCTCTTCCTGGCGGTAGGTGCGCTGGTAGCCGCCGAAGGGGCCGTAGCCGCCGAAGGGATCGTACCCGCCATAGCCGCCGTAGCTGCCGCCGGAACCGGCGCTGCCGGAGGGTTGCGCCTTCTCCGGGTTTTTGATCTGCTCATAGGCGGCGTTAATCTCTTGCATCTTCTTGGCGGCCACCGGATCATCGGGGTTCCGGTCGGGATGGTACTGCTTCACAAGCTTCCGATAGGCCTGCTTGATCTCCTGATCCGAGGCGTCGGGGCTGACGCCCAAAACCTTATAAGGGTCATCCATGCGCTTCCCCTCCTGCCTTGTCCTTGCGCCGCCGGTGGAATTCTGCCCAGACGCCGCTGTATAGAATATTGTCTAAGATCCCCTTGTCCTGCACCAGGGGCAGCCGCTCGTATTCGTCGGCGCACCGGGCCATGGCAAGCACCAGGTACCGCTCCCAGGCCGCCCGGTCCTCCCCGCCGCCCATGGCGAGGAAGGGATTGTAGCTTCCTTTTTTCTGGTCGGCGCGGTAGTCGATGTCCGCGTCCGCCAGGTAGATGAACCGGCCCAGGGCCATGCCCATCTGCCGGAGGGTTGGGGCCCACCGGTCCTCCCGGAATACCAGCAGCTCCGCCATCAGCTGACCGAAGCATCCGGCGGGCAGGTCGGGATTGGGGCAGTTTTCCGCCTCCAGCCGGGAAAGGTTCTCCAGAGCCTGACGGATGGCCTGGGTCTGCCGGGGATAGGCTTCCTCGGCTTGCTGGACCCTCCTGGCGAGGATCCGGGCCATGGCCCCGGCGGAGAGGCTTCCGTCGTCCTTCTGGTGGTCCCTGGCGCTGTAATAGGCCAGGATCAGATTCATGTCCGCGGCATAGCGAATGGGTTCACAGTCCACCCAGGCCCGGGGGCGGATGGGATGGAGCCCGCAGGCGCCGGTTCCGGATTCCTCCTCCGGCTCGTACAGGCTCATGTGCAGCAGCGCCAGGAAGGCCATATCGTAGCGCAGAGCCAGCCGGGAGAGGGAGGAGGCCCGCAGCCGGATCTCCCGGCAGATGCCGCAGTACACCGCCCCGTAGCGGCCCTTTTCCGCCTGGGTCAGCTCCTCTAAATTCGCGGCGACCAAACCAAACATGGCAACGCCTCCTTTTTCCCCATTTTATCCCCGGGATATGAACTGGGAATAAACGGCGGCTATTTTTTTCGGTCCATCAGATAATAATTCAGCGCCCCACCGTAAAACACGATGGACAGGCAGAAGTACAGCCACAGCATACTCAGGGCCACGGCGTACACCGAGCCGTAAATATTGGCGTAGTTGGGAAAATGCTCCACATAGACCGAGAAAATGTCCGTAAACACCAGCCAGCCGATGCTGGACAGCAGCGCCCCGGGCAGAGAGTCCAACAGGTTGTTGCGCCGGTTGGGGAAGACCATAAAGATGCCGCAGAAGAAGGCGGTCTGGATAATAATCAGCAGGAAAAACCGCAGATCCAGCACTTCCCCCAGAAACCGCAGCACCGGATTGTCGGAAGCGTGGAGCCATTCCAGCAGCAGCGTGCCAAAGACATGGAGGGCAAGGGTCAGCAGCACCACCACCAGGAAGAAAAAGGTGTAGATCACGCTGATCCCCCGGGTGTACCAATATCCCCGGTCCTCGGAGACATGGTATACCGCGTTCAGCCCGGTGAGCAGGCCGAAGATCCCTCTGCTGGCGGACCACAGAGCCGTCAGAGCGGACAGGCCCACCACGGCATGGCTGGAGCTGGTGTAGGTGCTGACGATCAGCCGTTCCGCCGCGGGAAGCAGGGCGGCGGGGAGGATGCCGGAGAGCAAATCGGTCAGGGTCTCCACCCGCAGCCCGGTATAGCGCAGAAGACTCAAAATCAGCACCAGGGCCGGAAACACCCCCAAAACGATAAAATATCCCGCATGGGCGGCATGGAAGGAAATATGCAGTTCGCCGATGGACCGGGAAAGGCGGTAGACCTTTCCGATCAGTCCGCCCTGGGGAATTTGTTTCAAACCCTCGCATCCTTTCCGGAGAAAATGGGAAGACGTGCCGCGGAAGATGCGCGGCACGCCCTATTCACGAATCAAGCCATTGACTGCCCGCCAAATACCGATACCCACCAGCTATCACGGCCGCAAGATCGATACCGAGCGGGCCCAGGAGGTGTAACGATTACCACCAGACCTGCGCACGCATCGGCCACTGGCCGCCCGTCGATACCGAGAAGGCCCAGGAGGTGTAACGATTACCGCCAGGCCGGCGCACGCATTGACTGCGGCGGCACGCCGCCCGCCTATTCGGCGGAGATCAGATAGTAATAGACCGGCTGGCCGCCCTTGAGAAGATTCACATCCGCCCCGGCGCAGGTGCCGGAGAAAAGCTCTGCCGCCTTCTGGGCCTGCTTTTCCGGGATGTCCTCCCCATAGTAGATGGTAATGTACTCCTTGCCCCCGTCACGGACCTTCTCCGCCAGGGATTGGAGCAGCACCTGGATATCCCGGCTGGTACCGAAGAGGGAGTCGCCGTACATGGCCAGGTAGTCCCCCTCGTGGATCTTATAGCCGTCGAAATCCGAGTCCCGGGCAGCGTAGGTGATTTGCATGGTGTCCACGGTGGAAAGAGAATCGTTCATCGCCTGCACATTTTCCCCCTCGCTCAGATCCGGGGCAAAGTTCAGCATGGCGGTCACGCCCTGGGGCACAGTCTTGCTGGGGATCACCACCACATGCTTGGGGGTCAGAGGATCCACCTGCTGGGCCGCCATAATGATATTCTTGTTGTTGGGCAGGACGAACACCGTCTCCGCCGGGACCCGGTTCACCGCCAGGAGAATGTCCTGGGTGCTGGGGTTCATGGTCTGGCCGCCGGAGATGATCCCGTCCACCCCTAAATTGGTGAACACGTCCGCCAGCCCGTTCCCGGCGCACACCGATACTACGCCGAAGGACTTCTCCGGCTCGGCGATCTTAGGCGCCAGCTCCTGCTCGGTCATCACCTTCTCGGTGTGCTGTAAGCGCATATTCTCGATCTTCACCGTGACGAAGGAGCCGTAGGTCAGCGCTTCCTGCAACGCGGTGCCGGGATTGTTGGTGTGGACGTGGACCTTGATGATTTCGTCGTCGTCCACCAGCACCAGGCTGTCCCCCAGCCCGGAGAGGAAGGCGCGGAGAGCTTCCGGGTCCTTCTTATTCTCCCGGGAGACGATAAATTCGGTGCAGTAGGTGAAGGTGATGTCCTCGGTGGCAAACTCGGAGAAGGACGCCTGGTCCTTGACCTCTGTCGTTTCCTCGGGAGCGGTAATGTCCTCCCCCCGGAGGGCGGAGAGCATGGCCTCCAGGGCCAGCACCCACCCCTTGCCGCCGGCGTCGATGACCCCGGCCTTTTTCAGCACCGGGTTCTGATTCACCGTGTTGGCCAGGGCGGTCTTGGCCTCCGCCAGGGCGGCCTCGTGGACGTATTCCAGGTAGTTGCTCTCCTGGGCGGCCTGGGCGGCTTTGGCGGCGGCCAGACGGGCGACGGTGAGGATGGTGCCCTCGGCGGGCTTCATCACCGCCTTGTAGGCGGCGTCCACGCCCTTTTGCATAGCCTCGGCCCACAGCACGCCGTCGCACTCCTGGGCGCCCTTGAGCTTCTTGGAAATGCCCCGGAACAGCAGGGACAAAATCACGCCGGAATTACCCCGGGCCCCCCGCAGGGTGGCGGAGGCGGTGACGGCGGCGGCCTTTTCCAGGGTGGGATCCTCGGTCTTTTTCAGATCCGAGGCGGCCGACCCGATGGTCATGGACATATTGGTGCCCGTGTCCCCGTCGGGCACGGGAAAGACGTTGAGCTCGTTGATTGCCTGCTTATGGGTCTCGATAGAGGCGGCCGCGCTGAGAATCATTCTGCGGAAATCGGCCCCGTTTATGGTCTGCCTCAATGGTTACACCTCCGAATGTTATCCAATCATCATGGAATCAATATATACGTTTACCGCCCGGACCTGGGTGCCGGTGCACTTGGTAACGACGTAGCGCACCTCGGAAATAATAGACGTGCCTACCGCCCCCAGATTTACCCCGTTATCCACCATGATGTGCAGATCGATGGAGATGGTATCGTCTTCGTGGAAGTGGACGCGGACGCCTTTGGCCAGGGACTCTTTGCGCAGCAGGTGGTACACCCCGTCGGTGACGGAGCGGGCGGCCATGCCCTTCACGCCGAAGCAGTTGGTGGCGGCATTGCCCACGATATCGGTGTACACGCTGGTGCTGACGTTGACGGAGCCGTTTTCATTGTTCTGCCGGATCATAGCAATTCCCTCCTGTATCGGAATCGGTCAGACCATGCTGGCTTCCCAACACGCGGGGGCGGTCAGGCCCAGCATTTTCACGACGGTGGGGGCGACATTCGCCAGACCGTACTTGCCCGGCTGGATGTCCCAATGGTGGTCGGTGTCGTAAATGATGAAGGGCACCGGGTTCAGTGAGTGGGCGGTGCGGACGGAGGTCTTGCCCTTCTTGGTCTCCAGCATCTGGTCGGCGTTGCCGTGGTCGGCGGTGATGAGGACGGTGTAGCCGTACTGGTCCGCCGCTTTCAGGATGGCGGCCAGGCCCTCGTCCACCCGCTCCATGGCGTAGATCACAGCCTCCAGCACGCCGGTGTGACCCACCATGTCGCCGTTGGGATAGTTGCAGCGGAGGAACTGGAACTGCTTGCTCGCCATCTGGGCGACCAGGCGCTCCGTGATCTCCTTGGATTTCATGGCGGGGGCCTGCTCGAAGGGGATCACGTCGGAGGGGATCTCCTCGTAGACCTCCAGCTTTTCGTCCACCTTCCCGGACCGGTTGCCGTTCCAGAAGTAGGTGACGTGGCCGTATTTCTGGGTCTCGGACAGGGCATACTCATGGATGCCCGCGGCGCAGAGGACTTCGGTAAGGGTGTTGGAGATCACCGGCGGCTGCACCAGGTAGTGCTCGGGGATGTTCAGGTCTCCGTCGTACTGGAGCATCCCGGCGAACTTGACGCCGGTGTAATCCCCCCGGTCGAAGTAGGGGAATTCCTTCCGGTCGAAGGCCAGGGAGATCTCCTGGGCCCGGTCGCCCCGGAAGTTATAGAGGATCACGCTGTCCCCGTTCTCGATTTTTCCAACAGGCTGGCCGTCCTTGGCGATGACGAAGGCGGGCAGGTCCTGGTCGATGCAGCCGGTCTCGGCCCGGTAGGTCTCGATGGCTTCCTTTGCGCTGGGGAACTGACGGCCCTGACCCTGAACGTGGGTGCGCCACCCGGCCTCCACCATGGGCCAGTTGGCCTGGTAGCGGTCCATGGTGATCTTCATCCGGCCGCCGCCGGAGGCGATCAGGTATTCATAGCCCTCGCCGGACAGGGAGGCAAGGACGCCTTCCAGCTGATCCACATATTCCAGGGCGGAGGTGGCGGGCACGTCCCGGCCGTCCAGCAGGATGTGGCAGCAGACCTTCTGGACTCCCTCCTGCCGGGCTTTTTTCAGCAGGGCGATCAGGTGGGAGATGTTGGAGTGAACATTGCCGTCGGACAGCAGGCCCAGGAAGTGGAGGGCGTGGCCGGCCTTGGCGTTGGCGATCAGATCCAGCCAGGTCTCGGAGTTGAACAGGGCGCCGTTTTCAATGGATTCGCCCACCAGCTTGGCGCCTTGGGAGTAGACCTGGCCGCAGCCCAGGGCGTTGTGGCCCACCTCGGAGTTGCCCATATCATCGTCGGAGGGAAGTCCGACGGCGGTGCCGTGGGCCTTGAGCCAGGTGTGGGGGCAGGTTTCCAGGAGACGGTCCAGAGTAGGGGTTTTGGCCAGGGCCACCGCGTCGCCGGGGCCGCCGTCGCCCTTGCCCACGCCGTCCATAATGACAAGAACAATGGGTTTTACCATAAATAAACCTCCAGAGCAGGAAAATTTTTGCTTTCCAGCCATAATCTTGTTTGTATATTTTACATCATTTCTTTTCAAGTTACAACCCATTTTGAAAAATTTCCGTTCCGCACAAAAAAAGAACCAAAACCCCCTCCAATTTGAGCAAAGCGGGCAGTTTTCGCCGGCTCTGGGCGGTTCCTTTCGAGAAAATGTATCGCCGCCGAAGACGCGCGCCTCCGGCGGAAGGGCCGGGTCCTTTTTTGGGGCCCGGCCCTTCAAGAAAAGTCAATTCATGGCGGGGCTTCCGTGGGCGAACAGCTCGCCGATCCGCTCCCGCAGGGCCGCCGCTTCCGGCGTGTCCTCCTGCCCGTGGGCGTCGATCCACCCGGCGGCGGCCTGCTGGGCCTGCTGGAGAGTCTCCAGATCGGTAGAGACGCTGGCCACCCGGAAGGCGGGCATCCCGGACTGCCGGGAGCCGAAGAAGTCCCCGGGACCCCGGAGCTTTAAGTCCTCCTCAGCGATGCGGAAGCCGTCGTTCGTGGCGCACAGGGCCTTGAGCCGGGCCAGGGTCTCGGGAGCCCGGTTGTGGGTGGTGAGGATGCAGTAGCTCTTGGCACCGCCCCGGCCCACCCGGCCCCGGAGCTGATGGAGCTGGCTCAGGCCGAACCGGTCGGCGTCCTCGATGACCATCAGCGTGGCGTTGGGCACGTCCACCCCCACCTCGATGACGGTGGTGGCCACCAGCACATCCGCCTCGCCCCGGGCGAAGGAGGCCATGATCCGCTCCTTTTCCGCCCCCTTCAGCTGGCCGTGGAGCAGGGCGATCCGCAGATCGGGGAAGACGGTCTGGCCCAGGGTCTGTGCCCAGGCGGTGGCGGCCTTCATTCCCAGCTCCTGATTTTCCTCCACGGCGGGGCATACCACGAAGCACTGGTGCCCCTCCTGGACCTGCTTGCGGATAAAGGCGTTGATCCGGGCCCGCATGGACTCTCCCACCAGGAAGGTGTCCACCTGCTGCCGCCCGGGGGGCAGCTCGTCCAGCACGGACACCTCCAGATCGCCGTACATCAGCAGGGCCAGGGTCCGGGGAATGGGTGTGGCCGACATGACCAGCAGATGGACCTCCCGTCCCTTTTCCGACAGGGCGGAGCGCTGGGCCACGCCGAAGCGGTGCTGCTCGTCGGTGATCACCAGCCCCAGATTTTGGAAGGCGGTGGCCTCGGACAGCAGGGCGTGGGTGCCGATGACCAGGTCGGTCTCTCCGGCGGCCAGCGCCTCCCGGACCCCGCGTTTTTCCTTTGGGGTCATGGAGCCGGTGAGCAGGGCCGTGCGCAGTCCCAGACGGTCAAAGAGGGGCCGCAGGGAGCTAAAGTGCTGCTCCGCCAAAATTTCTGTGGGGGCCATCAGCGCCGCCTGGCGGCCATTGACGGCGGCCAGGTACGCCGCCGCCGCGGCCACCATGGTCTTGCCGCTGCCCACGTCCCCCTGGATCAGCCGGTTCATGGGGATTCCCCGGGTCAGATCCCGGGTCAGATCCCGGATGGCCCGTTCCTGGGCCCCGGTGAGCCGGAAGGGGAGGGCGGCACGGAACGCGGACAGCTCCACCTTCTCATAGGGCGCCACCTGCCTGGTTTCCCGCGTCGCCCGGGCCAGAGCCAGGCCGGCGGAGAAAACGAAAAATTCCTCGAAGATCAGCCGCCTTTTCGCCATGGCCGCCTCCTCCATGGAGGCGGGGGCGTGGATGGCCTGATAGGCCCGGGCGGCGGGGAGGATCCGGTATTCCCGGCGCAGGTCCTCGGGCAGGATCTCCGGCGGATCGGGGCACAGCTCCCGGGCCAGGGAGATGGTGCGGATCATCCCGGCGTTGTTGAGCCCGGCGGTGAGGGGGTAGATCGGCAGGATCCGCCGGGTGACGACGGGGGGAGAGTCCAGGGACTCAAACACCGGGGAGGGCATATTGTATCCGATAAAATCCCCGGTGACCGCCCCATAGAAGATGTATTCCTTCCCGTAGACCAGCTGTCCGGCGGTAAATTTCTGGTTGAAAAAGGTCAGGTTCAGCCGCGCGCTGGAATCCGCCACCTGCACCTTGGTGATGTCCAGCCCTTTGCGGATGTGGCTGGTGCGGGGCGGGGTCATGACGGTGGCCCGGAAGCAGGCGGGCTGGTCCGGGATCAGGGCGGAGATGGGCACGATCCGGGTGCGGTCCTCGTAGCCCCTGGGGAAGTGGCAGATCAGGTCCCGGAGGGTATAGATGCCCAGCTGGGCATAGAGCTTCGCCCGCTTTTCCCCTACGCCTGGCAGGACGGTGATGGGGTCGGAAAGTTGGGCCAACGGCGTCGCCTCCTTAAAAGTCGCACGGTTATGAAAAAACTCCCTCCGAAGCGGAAGGAGCTATTTTCATACGGATTAGGCCAGTTTGTTGAGCTTCAGCGTCATGCTGCTCTTTTTCCGGGCAGCGGTATTCTTGTGCAGAATCCCCTTGCTCATCGCCTGGTCCACCGTCTTAACAGCCAGCTTGTAGGCACTCTCGGCAGCGGCACGGTCCTCACCGGCGGCAGCGGCCTCGAATTTCTTAACGACGGTCTTCAGCTCGGACCGGTCGGCCTTGTTCTTCTCGTAGGCGGCCTTGGACAGCTCGACCCGCTTCTTCGCGGACTTGATGTTGGGCATGGTAACACCTCCTGTTCTGCCTTCTAGTTTACGCAGTTATACATTATAGCGCCGGTTATTCATAAAATCAACCCCTTTTTTCGCAAAAACGAAAAATTTTCCAACCGGGAGGGGGAAACCCGCCCTTTTCCCGGCGTCCCCCGGCTTAAAGGTCCCGAACGCTTGTCAAGAAATTTTTTTCGAGAGGCAGGCGCCGGGCCTAAAAATTGCTGATGGGGAAAAATGTGCAAAACCCGGCGAAAAAGGTCGTATTTCCTTATGTAAACCAAATTGCATCCCACCCAAGCCGCTTTCCAGGCGGGTCTCGGCTGTGGAAAATTCTGTGGAGAGTGTGGAAAACTGCCCATTTTCCAAGGAAATCGGCTCTGCCGTCCCCCGGGTGCGGCGGGTGGATAGAGCACCGCGTATTCGGCGTGAAAGGGCGGGTTTCTTCGGATTATGTCGCCGGCAACCACCTGGCTTTTTTCGTAAAAGTTTGCCGAAAAAGTTGGCGATTACTCCAAACGGGACGTTTTTTGTTCCGCCGGGATGGGGGTCTCTCGGGAAAAATTTGTGAAAATGGCACAAAACGTCTCCCGGTATGATTTGGCGCCCGCTGGAAATACTGGAGGATGCGGGCCGTGAAAACCGGCCCTGAAAGGATGGTTGCCATGCAGGGAAAGGTCGAGATCTGCGGTGTGAACACCGCCCGGCTGAAGGTCTTGAGTCAGAAGGAGATGGACGAGCTCCTCGTCCGCGCCAAGCAGGGGGACGAAAATGCCCGTCAGACCCTGATCGAGGGAAATCTGCGGCTGGTGCTGTCCGTCATCCAGCGGTTTGACAAGCGGGGCGAAAGTCCGGACGATCTGTTTCAGGTGGGCTGCATCGGCCTGATCAAAGCCATCTCCAACTTTGACCCCGGCAAACAGGTGCGCTTTTCCACCTACGGTGTGCCCATGATCGCCGGGGAGGTGCGCCGGTATCTGCGGGACAACAGCGCCATCCGGGTCTCCCGCTCCATCCGGGACGTGGCCTACCGGGTCTTGCAGTGTAAGGAGGCGCTGCTTCTAAAGCTGGGCCGGGAGCCGACCTTGGAGGAGATCTCCAAAGAGCTGAATCTGCCCGCCGAGGACGTCAGCGAAGCGCTGGACGCGGTGTGTGCCCCGGTGAGCCTCTATGACCCGGTGTATTCCGACGGGGGCGATCCCCTGACGGTGATGGACCAGGTGCGGGACACCAAGAACACCGACGAAAACTGGATGGAGCTGATCACCCTCCGGGAGGCCTTCCAGGCCCTGGGCCAGCGGGAGAAGCAGATCCTGTCCCTTCGCTTTTATGACGGCAAGACCCAGATGGAGGTGGCGGGGTTGGTGGGTATTTCCCAGGCCCAGGTCTCCCGGCTGGAAAAGAGCGCCATCAACGCCATGCGCAAGTCGGTGAGCGTCACGATCAATTAAAGAAACGAATAAAGTTCCCTCCCGGGGCATATAAGAAACCAAACTATGCCATGGGAGGGACTTACTATGTCAGCCAGGTTCACGGAGCTGCACTGCAAGGAAGTTATCTGCGTCAACGACGGCCGACGGCTGGGCTTTATCTCCGACGTGGAGGTGGAGATCCCGGAGGGAAACGTGGTGGCCATCATCGTACCGGGGGAGTGCCGGTTTTTTGGGCTGTTCGGCCGGAAGGACGACTATGTGATCCCCTGGCGCTGCATCTGCCGGATCGGGCCGGACATCGTTCTGGTGGATATCAAGCGGGAGGAATGTCGGGTGCCCCGGGAAAAGCCGGGCTGGCTGTTCTGACCGGAAAAAAGTGGGAATATTTTCAAAAAAATCTGGAAAAAATACTTGCAAAATTTCCGACTTTCCCCTATAATATATCGGCATGGGTATTCCCATGGGAAACCACACACCCGGGGACAGGGGGCTCCCGTGTCCATATTGGATGGGCTCCCTGGCGGAACGGGGTGGAGGAAAAAACAAACGGATAAGGAGAAGTAAAACATGGCTGTCGTATCTATGAAGCAACTGCTGGAGGCCGGCGTGCATTTCGGCCACCAGACCCGCCGGTGGAACCCCAAAATGGCGCCCTATATCTACACGGAGCGCAACGGGATCTACATCATCGACCTGCAGAAGACCGTGAAGAAGCTGGAGGAGGCTTATTCCTTCGTTCGGGACCTGTCCGCCAACGGCGGCAACGTGCTGTTCGTCGGCACCAAGAAGCAGGCTCAGGACGCCATCCGGGAGGAGGCCGCCCGCTGCGGCGGTTACTACGTCAACGCCCGTTGGCTGGGCGGTATGCTGACCAACTTCCGCACCATGCGGACCCGGATCGACCGGCTGGCCCAGCTGCGGAAAATGGAAGCGGACGGCACCTTTGCCATGCTGCCCAAGAAGGAAGTCATCAAGCACCAGGGCGAGATCGAGAAGCTGGAAAAGTACCTGGGCGGCGTGAAGGAAATGAAGAAGCTGCCCGCGGCGCTGTTCATCGTGGACCCCCGGAAGGAGCGCAACGCCATCGCCGAGGCCCGGAAGCTGAACATCCCCATCGTAGCCATCGTGGACACCAACTGCGATCCTGACGAGATCGACTACGTCATCCCCGGCAACGACGACGCCATCCGCGCCATTCGGCTCATCGCCTCTACCATGGCCAACGCCGCCATCGAAGGCCGCCAGGGCGAGGACGCCCCCGAGACCGCCGAAGCCCCCGAGGCCAAGGAAGCCCCGGCGGAAGCCGCCGCTGAATAAGAACAGATTTGAGGCGTCCGGGTCCCGGACGCCTCCACCAAGGATATAGGAGGAAAAAATATGGCATCCTTTACCGCGCAAGATGTGAAGAAGCTCCGGGAAATGACCAACGTGGGCATGATGGACTGCAAGAAGGCCCTCACCGCCTCGGAAGGCGACCTGGACAAGGCCGTGGAATGGCTCCGGGAGAAGGGCCTGGCCGCCGCCGCCAAGAAGTCCGGCCGGATCGCCGCCGAGGGCGCCGTCACCGCCCAGGTGGAAAACGGCGTGGGCGCCATTCTGGAGATCAACTGCGAGACCGACTTTGCCGCCAATGCCGCACCCTTTAAAGAATTCCTGAACGATGTGGCCAAGGCCGTGCTGGAAAATCAGCCCGCCGATGTGGACGCCCTCATGGCCTGCCCCTATCCTGGCGCCGGCAAGAGCATTGCCGAGGCCATTCCCGACAAGGTGCTGGTCATCGGCGAGAACCTGAAGATTCGCCGTTTTGCCATCTACAATACCGGCGTTACCGTTCCCTACGTCCATATGGGCGGCCGGATCGGCGTGCTGGTGAACATGACCGTGGAGGGCATCGAGCCCGACGCCGTCACCGAGCTGGGCAAGGACCTGTGCATGCAGGCCGCCGCCATGAATCCCAGCTTCTGCGACAAGTCCGACGTGGACGAGGCCACCATGGCCAAGGAGAAGGAGATCCAGATGGCCCTGGCCCTCAACGAGAACGCCGCCTCCGCCAAGCCCAAGCCCCAGAACATCATCGAGAAGATGGTCATGGGCCGCCTGGGGAAGTTCTACGAGGAAAACTGCCTGATGCAGATGGAGTTCGTCAAGGAAAAGGGCGTGTCTGTGGAACAGCATGTGGCCACCGTGGCCAAGGAGCTGGGCGGGAAGATTCACGTCAACTCCTTCATCCGCTATGAGAAGGGCGAGGGCATCGAGAAGAAGTCCGAGGACTTCGCCGCCGAGGTCGCCGCCCAGATCGCCGGCGCCAAGGCCCAGTAAGATAAATAACGTCATACCGCGCCCCGGGCATCCGCCCGGGGCGGCTTTTTGCTCGTCGTCCCATACGGCGCAAGCGCCGCCTGGGTGGGCGGCGCTTTTCCGCTGTCCGACGCCGTCCTTGACGGGTGGGGGGACAGAGGGGTATAATAGCGGAAAAGGGGGAAAATAGGAACATGAAGACCATTCTGGTGATCGACGACGATGTTTCCATCGGAAATTTGATGCAGGAGGCCCTGGAACAGGCGGGCTATTTGGTCCGCCGGGCCTACTCCGGCACCGAGGCGGCGCTGCTGCTGGCCCAGCAGACTCCGGATCTGGCGATTTTGGATCTGATGCTGCCGGGAATGACCGGGGAGGAGCTGCTGCCCCGGCTGCGGGGCGTCCCGGTGATGGTGGTCAGCGCGAAGGCGGATCTGGAGGACCGGGTAGCGCTTCTCCAGGAGGGGGCCGCCGACTATTTGGTGAAGCCCTTTGCCCTGCGGGAGCTGCTGGCCCGAGTGGAGGCTCGGCTCCGGGAGACGGTTAACCCCGCCGGGCGGGTCCTGCGTTATGGCGGCATCGAACTGAATACGGACACCCGAGAGGCTTCCTTCCAGGGGACGCCGGTCCACTTGACAAGGACGGAGTATGCCATTTTGAAGCTCCTGCTCCAAAATCCCGGCCAGGTGCTGCCCAAGGGCCGGCTCCTGGACCGGATCAGCCTGGACACACCGGACTGCACCGAGTCCTCCCTCAAAACCCATGTGAGCAACCTCCGCCGGAAGCTGAAGGAGGCGGGGGCCGGGGACCGGGTGGAGGCGGTGTGGGGCATCGGGTTCCGGCTGCGGGAATCTTGAGCAAATCTGGAAGCTTTTCTTGACCGCTATGTGAAGCCTTTGGCGGTATCCTTGGGCCATCCAAAAATGAAGGAGGGCCATTATATATGGAATACGTCTTGGAAACCCAGGACCTCTGCAAACGCTACGGGAGCTTCCACGCCCTCAGCGGCCTGAATATGGCGGTGCCCCAGGGGGCCATCTACGGCCTGGTGGGCCGCAACGGGGCAGGGAAGACCACCGCCATGCGGGTCCTGTGCGGCTTGCAGACGCCCACCTCCGGCCAGTACAGGCTTTTCGGCTGCCCCGGGACCTCCCGGCAGGGCGCCCGGGCCCGGCGGCGGATCGGCGCGGTGGTGGAGGAGCCGGCGGTGTACCCGGAGCTGACCGGCGGCGAAAACTTGGAGTACCAGGCCCGGGTGCTGGGCCTGCCGGACCGGGGGGAGGCGCGGCAGCTTCTACGGCTGGTGGGTCTCTCCGACGCCGGCGGGAAAAAGGTGCGCAATTACTCCCTGGGCATGAAGCAGCGGCTGGGCATCGCCCTGGCCCTGGCCGGGGACCCGGACCTATTGGTGCTGGACGAGCCCATGAACGGCCTGGACCCCCAGGGTATCATCGAGGTGCGGGAGCTGATCCTGCGGCTGAACCGGGAGCGGGGGATTACCATGCTCCTGTCCAGCCATATTTTGGACGAGCTGTCCAAGGTCGCCACCCACTACGGCTTCCTGGACTCCGGCCGGATGCTCCGGCAGATCAGCGCCCAGGAGCTGGAGCAGACCTGCCGGAAGTGCCTGCGGCTGACGGTCAGCGATACCCTGGCCCTGTCCCGGGCGCTGGAGAAGCTGGGGGCGGAATACACCGTGCTGTCCGACACCCAGGCCGATGTGTACGCCCGGCTGAATATCTCAAAGCTGACCAAGGCGCTGGAAGGGGAAGGCTGCGAGCTGGTGGGCGTGCAGGAGCGGGACGAGAGTTTGGAGACATTTTATGTAAACTTGATGGGAGGGGAACGCCATGATTAACCTCCTATCCGCTCAGTTTTACCGCCTCCGGCGGGACGGGCTCTTCTGGGCCCTATCCGCCGCCGCGCTGGCGCTCTCCGCATTCAACGGCTGGCGGGTGGGCGCCGACGCCGCCCTGTACAAGGTCCAGGCATCGCTGGACAAGGTCTATTTTGACGTGTCGCCCATGATGGCCCTGGCCTATGCCGTCTTCACCGCCCTATTTCTGGGGGCGGAGTACGGCGGCGGGGCCATCCGGGGAAAGCTCACCGTGGGCAAGACCCGGACCCAGGTGTATCTGGCAAACTACTGCGTCTGCCTGGGGGCGAACCTTTGCCTCCTGCTGCTGACCATGCTGGGGGGCCTGACCGCCGCCCTCTATTTGGGAGGCTTCACCGCCGGAGCGGGAAAAGTGACCTTGGAGATTCTGTCCTGCGTCTTCCAGTGCGCCGCCCTGACCGCCGTCTTTGTGGCCCTGGCCAGCCTGTGTACCAACCGGGCCCTGGGCAGCGCCGGGGCGCTCCTGCTGGCCCTGGGGCTGATTTTGGGGGCGAGCCTGATCTACAATGTCCTCCAGGAGCCGGATTACACCTCCGAAATGATCATCACCATCGACGGCGCCGTCATGGGCCCCAAGGAGCCCAACCCCCACTATGTGGCGGAGCCCCTGCGGACGATTTTCCGGGGCCTGCTGTACTTCCTGCCCACGGGCCAGGCCATTCTCCTGGCCAATCAGGGGCTGGCCCACCCAATTTGGGGGATGCTCTGCTCCCTGGCGATCGCCCTGGGGGGAAATCTGGGCGGGATCCTGGCCTTCCGGCGGAAGGATTTGAAATAAGACCGGGCCCCGTTGCCCGGCGGAGATAATATGGAGGTGAAAAGATGCTTCCCTGGGTACTGTGCGCTATTCTGGCCGGGCTGGTTTTGATCCTGCTGCTTCGGATCACGCTGCTCCACCGGTGCGCCGACGCGCTGGGCGAGCAGCTGGCGGAAAAACGGGAGCAGGAGACCAACACCCTGCTCACCCTCCCCAGCGGGGACCGGCATATGGCCGCCCTGGCCCGCCGCTTAAACGAGGAGCTGAAAGCCCTCCGGGCGGCCCGGCTGCGGTACGCCCAGGGAGACCAGGCCCTCAAGGAGGCGGTGACGGATCTGGCCCACGACCTTCGGACCCCGCTGACCGCCATCCGGGGCTATCTGGAGCTGCTGGGGCGGGAGGAGCTGCCGGAAAACGCCGTCCGATATGCTTCCATTCTTCAGGAGCGGGCGGAGCGCATGGCGGATCTGACCGACGATCTGTTTCAGTACACCCTGCTTCGCACGCCCCAGAGCCCCCTCCATTTGGAGACGGTCAATCTGAATTGGGCACTGGAGGAGCAGCTGGCCGCCTTTTACTCCGTCCTGGCCCAGCGGGGGATCGAACCGGCGGTGACCATGCCGGAGACGCCGGTTCTCCGCCAGGCAGACCCCAAGGCCCTGGCCCGGGTCCTGTCCAATCTGCTGCAAAACGCCGCCCGGTACAGCCCCGGAGATCTGTCCGTCACGCTGACCCGGGAGGGGCGGGTGATTTTCGCCAACACCGCCCCGGAGCTGGACCCGGTGGCGGTGGGGCGGCTTTTCCACCGGTATGAGACCCTCGCCGCCGCCCGGCCCGCCACAGGCCTGGGCCTGACCATCGCCCGGGCCCTGGCGGAGCGAATGGGCGGCAGCCTGACGGCGGAATACCGGGAGGGGAAGCTGATTTTGACCCTTTTCTTTCCGGAGGCGTTGCCAAACGGGTGAAAACATGTTATGATAAAGCCATCAAGGAGGGGGAGCGCCATGGAAACCGCGCCAAAATACCCGGTCCTGCTGGTCCACGGCATGGCCGTCCGAGACAACGGCCGCACCGGCTACTGGGGCCGTATCCCCCAGGCGCTGGAGGAAATGGGCTGCCGGGTCTCTTTTGCCGGGCAGGACAGCCAGGGGACCATTCCCGCCAACGCCCGGACCATCCTGGAGCGGATCGACAGCGTTCTGGCCCAGACCGGGGCGGAAAAGGTGAACATCATCGCCCACTCCAAGGGCGGCCTGGACAGCCGGTACGCCATCTCCACCCTGGGCGCCGGGGCCAAGGTGGCCTCCCTGACCACCCTCTGCACGCCCCACCGGGGGAGCCGGACGGTGGACTGCCTGATGTGCTTCCCCAAGCCCCTGGTGAAGCTGGCGGGGAAGGCGGCGGACGGCTGGTTTCGCCAGCAGGGCGACCAGGAGCCAGCCTCCTACCAGGTCTTCCAGTCCCTGACCACCGCCGGGGCGGAGGCGTTCAACCGGGAAAATCCGGACGACGCGGGGGTGTACTACCAGAGCTACGCCTTTGTGATGAAGCATCCTTTCAGCGACCCCACATTGAGCGTGACCAATTTTGTGGTCAACCTGATCGAGGGGGAAAACGACGGCCTGCTGCCCCCCGAGACCATGGCCTGGGGGGACTTTAAGGGCATCCGGACCGCCCCCGGCCGCCGGGGCATTTCCCACATCGACGCGGTGGATATGCACCGGCGCCTTTTTGCCAAACAGCCGGGCAAGGGCGTGGAGGACATTGTGGAGGTCTACCGGGAGATCGTGCGGGAGCTGGTCCGGCGGGGATTTTAAGGAGGTACCGATATGAAAACGGAGAAAATTTATCTAGCGGGGGGCTGCTTCTGGGGCGCCCAGAAGTATTTTGACTGCCTGACCGGCGTTCTGGAGACCCGGGTGGGCTACGCCAACGGAAGGACGGAAAACCCCACTTATGAGCAGGTCAAATATCAGCACACCGGCCACGCCGAGACGGTGGAGGTGACCTTCGACCCGGCGGTTTTGTCCCTGACGGAGCTGCTGGAGCAGTTCTACAAGGCCATCGACCCCACCTCCGTCAACCGTCAGGGCGGCGACGTGGGGGAGCAGTACCGCACCGGGGTCTACTATGCGAATCCCGATCAGGAGCCGGTGATCCGGGCCTCCCTGGCGGCGCTGCAGGCCCGCTGCGAAGGAGAAGTGGCGGTCCAGTGCCAGCATCTGGAGCAGTTTTTCCCGGCGGAGGAGTACCACCAGAAGTATCTGGAGAAGAATCCGGGGGGCTACTGCCATATCGGCCCGGCGTTGTTTCAAAGCGCCCGGGAGTACCGGCCGGGAAAGAAGAAAAGCGGTGATTGCTGACCGGCCCGGGAAATGCGGGCCTGTCCATGATGGACTGCGGAAAAAGGACAGATCTCCGGGCGGCGGATTAAAAAGCGAGGTGGAAGTTCGTCATGTTTTTGTGGTACAATTTATTGAAGGATGGATATATCTGCCCGGTAAATCGGAGTTTGGCGGTATGTAAAGTCATGTTGCGGAATTGTAAAGCTGATGTGGTGGTAATAGAAAGTGGTTTTTGCTATAATGAAATTACCCAAACCGAAGGAGGATTTCATTATGGAGTTGTCAGAGAAAATCATCAAACATAGAAAAGCGAATGGTTGGTCGCAAGAAGATTTCGCAGAGAAACTGAATATATCACGCCAGGCAATCAGTCGCTGGGAAAACGGAACCGCACTGCCCGATGCACAAAACATATTGCAGATTAGTAAACTGTTCCATGTTACAGCAGATTATCTGCTGAATGATGATTATGAAAACGACGGCGATATTCCTGCGGTTAAAACTGCAACAGAAGAAACAAAAGCTTTGTTTTTGAAAAAGAAGAATCTGCATCTGATAGCTGCATTTTTTTCCACGATTGCGTCGTTATGCTGGATAATAGGAATGACAAATAGTGCTCATGATGTTGCAACCGCCCTTTTTGGTTTCAGTTTTGCTCTTAGCACATTCAATGCAGCTGCGCAATTTGTCTTATATTTTAAGAAACGGTAAAGTAATCCGCGCAACAAATTTCCAGTTTATCGAAAAGAACAAATAGAAAGCTCCTCACCCCCGATGTGGAAGTGAGGAGTTCCTTTTTGCCCCCATGCTCTTATTTCCGTTGTCAGACTGCTTTGCCATGTGACCGAGCAACTTTTCAGATAGACTTCTTGATCCGTCATAGCTGCCGTTGAAGCGGTATGTTGTCCTGCCGGACTGAATTCGGAAGGTGACAGAAAAGAGAACGTCTAAGATGAACGCCAGATCAATTTTACATCCATTTTACATGAAGCAGATAACGGATTTGATTTTGCGAAGCTATCATGTAGCTGTACCCAAAAGGGAAAAAACGCAAAGGAGAATTTCAAAATGAAGAAAGTATTTTCACTCATGCTCGTAGCGGTTTTGGCAATCTCAATGCTTGCCGGATGCTCCGGCTCCAAAAAGGGCGGCACCGTCAACACGGACGGCTCCACCTCTATGGCGGATGTGATGGGGGCGCTGACCGAAGCGTTCAAGGAAAAAGAACCGGACATCACCGTCAACTACTCCGGCACCGGTTCCGGCTCCGGCATCAGCGGTGTGCTGGACGGCACCTGCGATATCGGCTTAAGTAGCCGTGAGCTCAAGCAGGAAGAAATAGATCAGGGTGCGGTGGCCCATGTGGTGGCATTGGATGGCGTCGCGGTTGTTGTAAACCCGAAGAACCCGGTCACAGACTTAACCACGCGGCAGATCGCGGACATTTTCACCGGGAAGATCACGAACTGGTCTGAGCTTGGCGGCGCGGATGCGCCCATCGCGGTCTATGGCCGTGAGGACGGCTCCGGGACCCGCAGCGCCTTTGAGGAAATCGTAGGCGTGGAGGGTAAATGCGTCTATACCAATGAATACGGCTCCACCGGCGACGTCATTGGGAACGTGGCCTCCAATGAAAACGCCATCGGCTATGCCTCCCTTTCCGCCGTGAACGATACAGTAGCCGCCGTAAAGGTGAACGGCGTCGCTCCCAGCGAGGCCACCGTCAAGGACGGGAGCTATACCATCCAGCGCCCCTTTGTGATGGTCACCAAGGACGGCGTGGAACTGTCTGAAGCGGCGCAGGCATTCCTGGATTTCGCATCCAGCGAGGAAGCGGAGGAGTACATTACCGCGGCCGGCGCTGTATATCCGAACTAATATGAAAAGGGCGAAATCGAAAGCGGTAGAGAGGGCCATGCAGGTCCTCTTTACCCTGTGCGGACTGGTGGCGGTGGGCTTCGTCCTGCTCATTACCGTTTACCTCGTCATTTCCGGTATTCCGGCAATTCAGGAAATTGGCCTTTTCCGGTTCCTTTTCGGAAAGACCTGGGCGGCGAGTGGGGATCAGTACGGGATTCTCCCGTTGATCCTTACATCCATATACGGAACCGCCGGAGCAATCGTCATCGGCGTACCTATCGGCTTTTTCACGGCGGTGTTTCTCGCCAAGGTCGCGCCGAAAAAGGTGGCGAATGTCCTTCGCCCAGCAGTCAGTCTGCTGGCAGGTATCCCGTCGGTGGTCTACGGTCTGGTGGGAATGTGCGTTCTGGTTCCGGCGCTTCGCGGCTGGCTCCATCTGCCCGCCGGGGACAGCCTTCTTGCGGCGATCCTTGTATTGGCCGTGATGATCCTGCCCTCCATCATCTCTCTTTCGGAAACGGCGCTGGAAGCGGTGCCAAGGGAGTATGAGGAAGCGTCCCTGGCCCTGGGGGCCACAAAGCTGGAAACCTATTTCCGCGTTTCCGCTCCCGCGGCGAAAAGCGGCATCGCCGCGGCGGTGGTGCTGGGGATCGGGCGGGCCATCGGGGAGGCCATGGCCATTATGATGGTTGCAGGAAACGTGGCGAATATGCCGGCCCTTACCCGGTCCGTGCGTTTCCTGACCACCGGTATCTCCATTGAGCTGAATTACTCCCAGGACGGGAGCTTGCAGCGGCAGGCGCTGTTTTCCATCGGGCTTGTGCTGTTCCTCTTTATCATGCTGATCAACGCCTTTTTGAACTTGGTTTTGAAACGGGAGAAGGAGGCTTAAATGAGACGAAAAATCTATGAAATCATAGGCCGTGTCCTTCTGTACGGATGTGCGGCGACCACCGCGGGACTGCTCCTGTTTCTGATTGGATATATCCTGTTTTGGGGGATCGGCGGGATCAGCTGGCGGTTTTTATCCACCGCCGAGAGCGTCATCCATGGCACGGTGGGCATTCTTCCGGCCATCAAGAATACGGTTTTTGTCATTATCGTATCTCTGATCGTGGCGCTTCCCCTGGGCGTTGGCGCGGCGGTCTATCTCACCGAATATGCCCGGAACCGGCGCTTTGTAACGGCGATTGAGTTTGCCACCGAAACGCTGGCAGGGATCCCCTCCATCATTTACGCGCTTGTGGGCGTCATTATCTTCTGCACGGCTCTGAAGCTGCAAAAAACGCTGCTGGCCGGTTCCCTGACGCTGGTGATGATGATTCTGCCAACCATTATACGGTCCACGCAAGAGAGCCTCAAAACAGTACCCCAGTCTTATCGGGAGGGCGCGCTTGGCCTTGGGAGCGGAAAATGGCACATGATCCGCACGGTTGTGCTGCCGTCCTCCATTGACGGGATCGTCACGGGATGTATTCTCGCCGTGGGCCGTGTGGTGGGAGAAAGCGCCGTACTGATGTATACCGCCGGAATGAGTATGGCAATGCAGAGCTTCTCCCCGGGCCGGCTCTCCGGCGCATCGGGCGCCACGCTCACCGTCGCGCTTTATCATTATGCCAAAGAAAATGCGGATTTTGCGGTCGCTTTTTCCATTGCGACCATTCTGCTGATCCTGACGGTTATCATCAATTTTTCCGCGAGTTTTCTTGGCAAGAAACTTAAGGAGTGGACCTATGGCTGAAACCATTCTTTCCGCGAGGAATCTTGACTTTTATTATGGAGAAACCCACGCCTTGAAGAAGATCAGTCTGGATATTTCCGAACACAAGATCACGGCGCTGATCGGGCCGTCCGGCTGCGGGAAATCCACATTCCTGCGTACCATCAACCGAATGAACGACCTGAT
>CANQFY010000027.1 GCA_947600025.1 uncultured Oscillospiraceae bacterium | reverse complement strand
TAGAGCTGCTCTCCATCGCCGGGGTGCTGCGCTGCGCCCGGTCTGTCAAGAGCTATGATACGGAGGAGGCCACGGTGCTGACGCCGCTGTTCCAGGCCTTAATCCCCAACAAATATCTGGAGGACCGGATCACCGGGGCGATCCTCTCCGAGGAGGAGATTGCCGACACCGCCAGCCCGGCCCTGGCGGACATCCGGCGGCATATGCGCCAGCAGGAATCCAAAATTCGGGACAGCCTGCAAAAGGTCATTTCCTCGCCCGCCTACGCCAAGTTTCTGCGGGAGCCCATCATCACCATTCGCCAGGGGCGGTATGTGGTACCGGTGAAGAGCGAGTGCAAGGCCGACGTGCCAGGGTTGATCCACGACGTATCCGCCACCGGCTCCACGCTGTTTGTGGAGCCGGTCTCCGCCGTCAACGCCAACAACGCCCTGCGGGAGCTGGAGCTGAAGGAAAAGAAGGAGATCGAGCGGATCCTGGCGGAGCTGTCCAACGAGGCGGCCGCCCACCGGGAGGACATTTGCATGAGTCTTGAGATGCTCATCCGGCTGGATGTGATCTTCGCCAAGGCCCGGCTTTCCTTCCAGATGCGGGCCTGCCCGCCGGAGATCAACCAGGAGGGCCGGATCGAGCTGAAAAAAGCGCGGCACCCGCTGATCGACCCGACGAAGGTGGTGCCGGTGAGCCTGCGGCTGGGGACGGATTTCGACACCATGATCGTCACAGGCCCCAATACCGGCGGGAAAACCGTTACATTGAAAACCGTGGGTCTGCTGACCCTGATGGCGGAGTGCGGCCTCCACATCCCGGCGGGAGAGGGAAGCCAGATCTCCACCTTTGACGCCATCCTGGCGGATATCGGGGATGAGCAGTCCATTGCACAGAGCCTGTCCACATTTTCCAGCCATATGCGCACCATCGTCCAGGTGGTGGGGGAGTGCGACCAGAGGACCCTGGTGCTCTTCGATGAACTGGGAGCGGGCACGGATCCCGCGGAGGGCGCGGCCCTGGCGGTGGCGCTGATCGAATTTTGCCGGACCATGGGCAGCCGTGTGGTGGCCACCACCCACTACGCCGAGCTGAAGCTCTACGCCATGCGTACCCCGGGGGTAATCAACGCCTCCTGCGAATTTGATGTGGAGACGTTGCAGCCCACCTACCGACTGCTCATCGGTATTCCCGGCAAATCCAACGCCTTCGCCATTTCCCGGCGGCTGGGACTTCCCGAGGAAATATTGAAAAAGGCCGATGAGCTGGTGGGGAAAAGCGACAAGGACTTTGAGGATGTGTTGTCTCAGCTGGAGCAGCAGCGCCAGCAGATGGAATCCGCCCGGATGGAGGCGGAGCGGCTGCGCCAGGAGACGGAAAAAATCAAGCGGAGCAGCGAGGAATACAGCGCCCAGCTTCAAAAGGAGAAGGACAAGGCCCTGGCGGAGGCCAGGAGGCAGGCCCAGCGAATCATCGAGGACGCCCGGCGCACCGCCAACGAGGCCAGCGAGGAGTTAAAGGCTCTCCGGCGGCAGCTCCAGGAAAACGGGGATACCGCCAATCTGAACCAGCGGCAGGCGGAGCTGCGCCGGAGCCTGAACGAGGCGGAAAGCCGCCTCCGGGAGCCCAAGGAGGAAAAGAAGCGGGAAAAGCCCAGCAGGGAGATCCTGGTGGGGGACACGGTGGAGCTGCTCAAACTGGGGACCCGGGCCAACGTCATCGCGGTCAACAAGGACGGCACCTACCAGCTTCGGGCGGGCATTCTCAAGCTGTCCGCCAAAGCCGATGAAATTTATTTGCTGGAAGCGCCCAATCCTTACGCTCAGAAGCCCGCCCATCCGGCCCACTCCGGCAGGGAAATGAAGCTGGAGCCCACGCCTGGGGAAGTGGATCTGCGGGGCATGGACACCATTGAGGCGGTATCCGTGCTGGAACGGTATCTGGACGAGGCCATGCGGGCCAACGCGCCATCCGTGCGGATCATCCATGGCAAGGGAACCGGCGCGCTGCGGGCTGCCGTCCAACAGATGCTTCGGAAAAACAAGTATGTGAAACGGTTCCGCCTGGGCGTCTACGGAGAAGGCGAGGACGGCGTCACCATCGCGGAGCTCAAGTGAGATCCCGGGATTTTGCGGAAATTCCGTTCTTTCGCCGGAAAATCGGTTGACATTTTCGATAAATTTGGTATGATATAAGAGATGATGAGGAGGCACCCCAGGAATTGGGGAATCCAGAGCGGCGAAAAGGAGTTGTTGTATCCATGTATACAAAAGAAGTCCTGGTCAGATGCGAGTCCGGACTGCACAACAAGCAGGCTACATATTTTGTGCAGAAAGCCAACGAGTTCTCCGCTTCTATTTGGGTGGAAACCGGGAACCGGCGGATGAACGCCAAAAGCCTGCTTGGTATCATGTCCCTGGGCGTGGTCACCGGGGCGGTGGTGACCCTTTCGGCGGAAGGCCCTGATGCCGAAAAGGCGGTCAACGCCCTGGAAGTCCTGCTTCAGCGGGACGTCTATTGATCAAATCGGAATGAACCGCCTCGGCGCATAGGCGCTGGGGCGGCTCTTTTTGGAGGGAACCATGGTTTTTGAGGAATTGAAGGAAAAGGCCTTGGGCCTGCCCTACGCGCCCGGAGTGTATATCATGCGGGACAAGACCGACAAGGTCATCTATGTGGGGAAGGCGAAAAAGCTGAAAAACCGGGTGAGCCAGTATTTTCAGGACACCGCGTCCCACACCCCCAAGACCCGAATGATGGTGAGCAAAATCGACCATTTCGACGTAATCGTGGCCGCCTCGGAATTTGAGGCGCTGGTGCTGGAATGTTCCCTCATCAAGCGGTATCTGCCAAAATACAACATTCTCCTCAAGGACGACAAGGGCTACCCCTACATCCGGCTGGATATGAAGGAGGACTATCCCACCATCTCCCTGGCCAGCCGCCTGGAGGAGGATGGGGCGGTATACTACGGCCCCTATGGGAGCAGGGGCGTGACCCAAAGCGTGATCGACGCCATCCGGCAGACCCTGCTTCTGCCGGACTGCCATAAAAAATTTCCGAAGGACATTGGAAAAAGCCGGCCCTGCCTGCGCTATCATATGAAGCAGTGCGCCGGATGGTGCCAGGAGGAGCGGAGCCGGGAAGAATACCGCCTGGTCATGGAGCAGGCCCGGCAGCTGCTGCTGGGAAACTACAAGGCCGTGGCGGAGGAGCTGCGGGAAAAGATGCTGGCGGCGGCGGACGCCATGGAATTTGAGCTGGCCGCCAGCTATCGGGACCGTTTAAACGCCGTGGAGGCCCTGGGCCAGAAGCAGACCGTCACCGCCGGGGCCGCTACCGACACCGACGCGGTGGGCTATGGACAGACCGAGGCCAAGGCCTGCTTCGCGGTACTCCATTTTTCCGACGGGAACCTGATGGACAAGGATTATCAGGTCTTTCCCGTGCCCGACGAGGCCGAGGGCGCGGTGGAGAGCCTAATTAAACAATATTATCTCACCCGGGGAATGACCCCCAAAACGATCCTGCTGCCCTTTCCTATTGAGGACGGGGAGCTGTTTACCCAGCTGCTGGAAAAGGAGTACGGGAAAAAGACGGTTTTGCGGGTGCCCCAGCGGGGTGAAAACGTTCGACTGGTGGAGCTGGCCAACAAAAACGCCCTGGAAGAGGCGAAAAGAGTTACCAGCCGGGAGGAAAAGCTGTCCGGCGCCCTGAATCTGCTGGGGAAGACTTTGGGCATGGCGCCGCCCCAGCGGATCGAATCCTTCGATATCTCCAATATCTCCGGCACGGATATCGTTGCCAGCATGGTGGTGTTTGAAGACGGAAAGCCCAAGCGTAGCGACTACAAGCGGTTTAAATTGGAGGACATGACCGGCCAAGACGACTATGGAGCCATGCGCCAGGTAGTGCGCCGCAGATTCCTCCACTATCAGGCGGGGGACAAGGGCTTCGACAAAGGGCCGGACCTGCTGCTCATCGACGGCGGCGTGGCCCACGCGGAGGCCGCGCTGACCGTACTGAACGAGCTGGGCCTAGTCTTCCCGGTGTTCGGCATGGTGAAGGACGACCGGCACCGCACCCGTGCCCTGGTGACCCCGGAGGGAAGGGAGATCTCCATCGACCGGGAGCCGGCGGTATTCGCTCTGGTGGGCTCCATTCAGGAGGAGACCCACCGGTTTGCCATCACCTATCACCGGCAGCTGCGGAGCAAGCGGCTGCGCTACTCGGAGCTGGACGCCATCCCCGGGGTGGGACCCAAGCGGAAGCAGATGCTGCTGAAAACCTTCAAATCCCTGTCTGCCATGGGCCAGGCGGAGCTTCCCGAGCTGGAGCGGCTGCTGCCCAAGGACGCCGCCAGAGCGGTGTATCTTCATTTCCATCCACAGGAGGAGAGCTAAATGCGCGTGATCACAGGCTCGGCCCGGGGCGTGGCGCTGAAAACGCCGAAGGGCATGGAGACCCGGCCCACCGCGGAAAAGGTGAAGGAGGCCCTGTTCAGCATCATCCAGTTCGACCTGCCGGGGAGCCGGGTGCTGGACCTGTTCGCCGGGACCGGGCAGTTGGGCATCGAGGCCCTCAGCCGGGGCGCCCAGAGCGCCGTGTTTGTGGACGCCCGGGAGGAAGCCTGCGGCCTGGTTCGGGAGAACCTCCGCCGGACCCGGCTGGGGGAAAAGGCCCGGGTGGTCCGGGGAGACTATCAAAACTTTCTCACCCGGTGCCGGGAAAAATTTCATATTGTGTTTCTGGACCCGCCATACCGGGAAGAATTTCTGGAAAACGCCATAAAAATGATTACAGAAATTGACATTTTGTATTCAGGTGGTATAATAATCACAGAGCGGCCTTTAGGCAAGAGTCTGCCGGAACAGATTCCGGGCTTTCTCCGCTCGAAAGACTATCAATACGGAAAAACGCTGCTGACCCTGTACCGCAGGATGGCAGAGGAGTAAAGAATGAAGATTGGAATTTATCCGGGCAGCTTTGACCCCGTCACCATTGGCCACCGGAACATCATCCGCAGGGCGGCAGGGATTTTTGACAGGCTCATTGTCTGCGTCATGGTCAACGCGGCGAAAAATCCCATGTTTACCCTGGAGGAGCGGGTGGATTTTCTGCGGCGGGTCACGGCGGATCTTCCCAACGTGGAGGTGGACGCCTTCGATGGCCTGCTGGCGGAATACGCCCGGGCAAAGGGCAACTGCGTCATTGTCAAGGGGCTGCGGGCCGGTTCGGACTTTGAGTACGAGTTCCAGATGGCGCTCATCAACCGGAAGATCAATCCGGGACTGGACACCATGTTCCTCACCGCCGAGCACCAGTATACTTACCTCAGCTCCAGCACCGTCAAGGAACTGGGGGAATATGATGTGGATCTGTCGGATTTTCTGCCGGAGCAGATCATTTCGGATTTTAAAAAACGAATCGCCACGATTCGCCAAGGAGGAAAACGTCAATGAGTCAGAAAAATATGGAGGATATCGTCACCAGCTTGTACGACATGGTTCAGGACGCCCGCTCCATGCCCCTGGCGGCGGATAAGTGCGTCCTGGAACGGGACAAGGTTCTGGATATGCTGGACGAGCTGATCTCCCAGATCCCCTCCGATCTCAAGGAGTCCCGGGCCATTGTGGAGTCCCGGAACGAGATCGTGGGGCAGGCCCGCCGGGAGGCGGAGAACATCCTCAAGGACGCCCAGGCCAAGGCCCGTCAGCTGGTGACCCAGGAGGCCATCTACCAGGAGGCCCGCCGCCAGAGCCAGGAAATGCTGAACAACACCCAGGCCCGGATCGCGGAGCTTCGCCGGGCCAGCAACGAGTATATGGACGACGCCCTGCGCCGCACCGAGGAGTCCATTGCGGCGTCCCTGGGCCAGGTGCGGGATACCCGGGTGCAGTTCCGGGCGTTGATCGAGGCCCAGGAGAAGCGGCCTTCCGCCGCCGCTCCCCAGCAGCCCCAGAACCCCGGCCAGGCGTAAAACCGGGCGCTTTTCCCGAGGGATCTTTGGCTGGTCACAGGTGTTTTCTCGAGCGAAATCTCATAAAAATGTTTTAGGAGGTTTTAGAATATGACTTATTTGGAAAACTACGACTTTTGGCGCAATGCCGGCCTGCCCCAGGACGTCCAGGCATCCCTGGAGGCGGTGAAAAACGATCCCGAGGAGCTGAAGGGCGCCTTCTCCGGAGACTTGCAGTTCGGCACCGCCGGGATGCGGGGCCTGATGGGCGTGGGCAGCAACCGGCTGAACCGCTATACCGTCCGCCGGGCCGCCCAGGGCATGGCCGCCTGGCTGTCTTCCACGGATCTTCCCCAGCAGGCCGCCATCGGTTACGATTCCCGGCACAATTCCCAGCTTTTTGCCCAGGTCTGCGCCGTGGCCTTCGCCGAGGCAGGAATCCACACATGGCTGTATGACCGGCTGGCCCCCACCCCCATGCTGTCCTTCGCCGTCCGGGAGCTGGGCTGCGGCTGCGGCATCGTCATCTCCGCCAGCCACAACGCCGGAGCCTACAACGGCGTCAAATGCTACGGCCCTGACGGCTGCCAGCTCACCGACGAACCCGCCGCCGTGGTGACGGAGCGGATCGAGACCATTCCCTACTTTGTCCCCGAGAAAAAGAGCTTCCAGGAATATCTGGACGAGGGTCTGATCTCCTACATCGGCCAGGAGCAGTGGGAAAAATATTACCAGACCGTGATGGCGGAGGCTGTGGACCCGGAGATGCTCCGCTCCGCCGGGCTGGACATCGTCTACACCCCCCTGTGCGGCACCGGCAACGAGCCTGTCCGCACCATTCTGGGCCGCCTGGGCGTGAACATCACCGTGGTCAAGTGCCAGGAGCAGCCCGACGGGGACTTCAAGACCTGCGAATACCCCAACCCCGAGACCGACGCGGCCCTGAATGAGAGCTATAAGGTAGCGGCGACCGCCCCCTGCGACGTGATTTTGGGCACCGACCCGGACGCCGACCGGCTGGCCATCGCCGTGCCCGACGGCAAGGGCGGCTATAAAAAGCTCAGCGGCAACGAGCTGGGCTGCCTGCTGCTGGACTACATCCTCAAGGCCCGCACCGCCAAGGGCACCATCCCCCAGGGGGCCGAGGCCGTGCGGAGCATCGTGTCCTCCCCGCTGGCGGACCGGGTGGCCGCCAACTACGGCGTGACCATGAAGCGGGTCCTCACCGGGTTTAAGTACATCGGCGGCGAGATCCTGGAGCTGGAGGGCAAGGGCGAGGAGCAAAAATTCCTCTTCGGCTTTGAGGAGAGCTGCGGCTATCTGAAAGGCACCTACGCCCGGGACAAGGACGCCATGGTGGCGTCCCTGCTGACCTGCGAGCTGGCTGCCTCCCTGAAAAAGGAGGGCAAGTCCATCCTGGACGCCATGGAGGAGCTGTATCAGAAGTACGGCTACTACCTGGCCTACGTCCAGAGCATCGCCCTGACCGGCGCGGACGCCATGGAGAAGGCCGCCAAGCTGATGGCGGACCTGCGGGCCCAGATTCCCGACTCCATCGGCGGGGCTAAGGTCACCGGCGTTCGGGACTATCGCTCCAGCGAGGACCGGGACCTGGCTACCGGCACGGTGAAGGCCATCGCCCTGCCCAAGTCCAATGTGCTGGAGTTCCTGCTGGGAAGTAAGGGCAGTGTGATCGCCCGCCCCTCCGGCACCGAGCCCAAGGTCAAGTTCTACTACACCGCTGTGGGGAAGACAAAAGAGGAGGCCAAAGTGCTGCTGGATGCCATGGTGGCGCAAATGTCCCATTAATCGTACATTCTGCCGCCCGGTCGGCGCTGCCGGCCGGGCGGTACATCTTTGACTGGGGGAGGGGAGAAGATGCGCTATGTCCGGGAGATCACAGACCGCAGGCCGGTGCTGTCCGGCTGGGTGATCACGATACTGTATACCGCGCTGCCACTGGCAGTCATGGTACTGTGCAAGCTGGCCGCCGGAGACGCGTTCAACATTGAGCTGATCGTTCTGATCTACGCCTTTGCCCTTCAGTTGATCCTCTGGCGGAATGTGGAGCGGTTCATTCTGGTGATGCTGCCGTTTGTGCTGATGCTGATTGGCTTGATCTTGGGAGAGATCGTTGCCACGATCTGCGGTGGGCTCCCGGCGAGGTACGACACCGTCAGCGGCATCTTTTATCTGCTCGCTACGGTGGTGATCCAACTCTGCGGCGCCGAGGTCTGCGGGATCTTGGGGGCGCTGCTGGTCAACGCGCTGATCAACCTGGGGCATTTCATTTATGAGACCGTCACCGGCCACTGAAATAGGAAAACAACGCAAGCCGCCCATCGAGGCGGCTTCAATAAGAATGAGAACAGCCATACTCGGAAATTGGTCCGGGTAAGGCTGTTCTCATTGGGAATAAGATATCGCGCGTCAATTGCTGTCGAGGGTTTTCTGGACAGTATCTGCCTTTTTACTTTTTCTTTTCCAGCTTCTTTTTGGTGCCGTCTGGATAGAGGACATAGGTATTGTCCAGCTGCCCGGTGAGATTGGCCTTGACCGCGTCGATGTAAATTCGGCGCAGCCGGTCCCGGATGGCGGTCTCCTCCGGCGTAAGAGGCCGCTCCTTCGCCGTTTTTGCCAGAGCGTTGATTTGAGCGATCACTTCCCGCATTTCCATAGGCTGCTCCTTACATATACCGATGAATGGTGACGCTGATGCGTCCTTTTTTTGTTTGCCCGCCGATTTCGGCCAGCAGGATCTTTCCCAAGCCTCGGACGGAAATCTTCGCTCCGGCGGGCACCGGCCGGTCCCCCTTCTCCCAAGGGATCCCGTCCACAGCTACCCGTCCGGCCGCGATGTAGGAAGCCGCCAGTGTCCGGCTTACCCGAAAACCGGCGGAAACCACGCCGTCCAGCCGGAGGGAGGCCAGGGTGTCCTTCAGAACCGCCACCTTTTCCTCCGGCTTTTTTGCCTCCGCCAGAGGAACGGCGGTCAGGGAGAGATGGGTCCTGCCGGCGCTGGTGAGATTTTGCAGCAGATAGGGAGCGATTTCCCCGGTGACGAAGAAATCACAGGCCCCCTCCCCGGGATAGATGTCCCCCACGGTCTCCCGGGCCACCCCGGCACCCATCAGAGCCCCCAAAAAATCCCGGTGGGTCAGCGTCTCCCCGGCATAGAACGCTGCCCGGAGGCAGACCACCGGGCTTTCCGTGCCCATCAGAGCATCCAGCTCCAGATAGTCCGGCAGATAGCACAGCATTTTTCGCTCCGCATCCTTGCACCCGCCGAAGAAGACCAGTCCCTCCGTGTTCCCAAAAAGGAACCGGGCCATCTCCTGCTCCGCCAGGGAGAGGAAACAGGTGTTGGCGGGGATGTTCCGCCGAATCCCTGCGTCGATCTTGTCATAGAGCTTGGCAAGCAGCAGCCGGTCCTCCGGGCGGCGAGCGATTTTTTCAATATTGGCCCGGTCCATGGGATCCCTCCTTTGCGGTATCTACTATTATAGCAGAGGATTTTCCTTTTGCAAGGAAGTTTTTCTTGTTTCTCGGGAGGTTGGGGTGTATAATGGTAAAGAGAGGAGGCGGCGGGATGAAAATCGTCATCATCGGCGGCGGAGCGTCGGGCATGGCGGCGGCCCTGGCGGCGTCGGAAAATCCGAATACGGAGGTGCTGCTGCTGGAGCGGCAGGCCCGGCTTGGCCGGAAGCTGCTGTCCACCGGCAACGGGCGGTGCAATCTGTCGAATCTGCACGCCGCCCAGGGTGGCTATCACGGACAGGATCCCGGCTTTGTCCGGCCCGCGCTGGACGCCTTCGGACCGGAGCGGACCTTGGAATGGTTCCGGAGCCTGGGGCTGTTCACCGTGGCAGAATCTTCGGGCCGGATCTATCCGTATTCCGATCAGGCCAACTCGGTGCTGGATGTCCTCCGATTTGCCCTGGACCGGCCCAATGTCCGAGTCCTGACCGGGGTGGAAGTGACCGCCCTGGAAAAACGAGGAGATTTCTTTTTGGTCCATACGCCCTCCGCGTCCTATTCCTGTCAACGCCTGATCGTGGCCTGCGGCGGAGCGGCGGGAGAGAAGCTGGGGGGCTCACGGTCCGGCTACCGGCTGTTGGCCTCCCTTGGCCACGAGATTTCCCCGGTATTTCCCTCTCTGGTACAGCTGAAATCCGGCTGGAGCGGCCTGGCCGCGCTGAAGGGCGTCCGGGCCAACTGCGCCGCCGCGATCCTGCGGGACGGAAAAACCGTGGCGTCTGGGTCGGGAGAGCTGCAATTCACCCAGTATGGTCTGTCCGGGCCGGTCATTTTTGACCTCTCCCGGGACGCCTGCCAGGGCCCTGGAAACTGGACGTGCCGCTTAGACTTTCTGCCCCATATCTCTCATGAGGCCCTGACAGATGCCCTGGCTGCCCGGAAAAGTACCAACCTTCCCTGTGAGGAGCTGCTGACCGGCATTCTTCACAATCGGCTGGGCAGGGTGCTGGTGAAGTCTGCCGGTCTGAGCGGAACCGTTCCCATTGCCACATTGGACAGCCGGGCGCTGGCCCAGGTCGTTCGACAGGTGAAGGCCCTCCGGGTGGACCTGACGGGAAAGCTGGGGATGGACGCCGCCCAGGTCACCGCCGGCGGCGCTTTGACGTCGGAATTCTCGTCGGAAACCATGGAAAGCCGCCGGATTCCCGGCCTGTTCGCCTGCGGCGAGGTGCTGGACGTGGACGGAGACTGCGGCGGTTACAATTTGCAGTGGGCCTGGAGCTCCGGTATTCTCGCCGGGACCTGGGCGGGAAGGAGCGGCAAATGATCCGTATTTCAGGCATCGCGCTGCCTCCCGGCCACGACCCCGAGGCGCTCCTCCGGGAGGCTGCCCGACTGCTCCGGCTGCCGCCGGCACAGATTTTGGAGACCCGGATCGTCAAAAGATCGGTGGACGCCCGGAAAAAACCGGAGGTACGCCTGGTTTACACCCTGGATGTCCGGGTGGGGGAGCGGGAGGAGCAAATTCTCCGCCGCAGCGGCTGCCGCCGGGCCTCCATTGCCAGGGATCCGGAATATGTTCCGCCGGAGGTTCTGCCGCCGGGCGAGCGGCCGGTGGTGGTGGGCTTTGGCCCGGCCGGGATGTTTGCCGCCCTGATCCTGGCCATGGCCGGCCAGCGACCCTTGGTGCTGGAGCGGGGCGAGGACGCTTTTACACGGCGGGAGAAGGTGGAACGGTTCTTCCAAACAGGTCATCTGGACCCGGAGAGCAACGTCCAATTTGGGGAGGGCGGCGCCGGAACCTTTTCCGACGGGAAGCTGAACACCGGCGTTAACAATCCCCGGAGCCGCTGGATTTTGGAGCGGTTGGTGGAAGCGGGCGCCCAGGCGGACATTCTCATCGACGCCAAGCCCCACGTCGGCACCGACGTACTGGTGGAGGTGGTTCAAAATATTCGCCGAAAAATCGAACGCTTGGGCGGGCAGGTCCGTTTCCGGGCCAAGGTGACGGATATCTCCGTGAAAAACGGCACCCTGGCGGGCCTTCGTTTGGAGGGCGGGGAGGAGATCCCCTGCCGCCGGGCGATCTTCGCCATCGGCCACAGCGCCCGGGACACCTATACCATGCTTTGGAAACTGGGGATCCCCATGGAGCCAAAACCCTTTTCCATGGGCGTCCGCATTGAGCAGCTTCAAAGGACCATCGACCTTGCCCAGTACGGCAGGCTGGATCCCCGGCTTCCCCCAGCGGACTACAAGCTGGTGCGTCATCTGCCGGACCGGACGGTTTACACCTTCTGCATGTGTCCCGGCGGCTATGTGGTGGCCGCCGCCTCGGAGCAGGGAGGCGTGGTCACCAACGGCATGAGCAACTCCGACCGTGCGGGGGAGAACGCCAACGCCGCCCTGCTGGTTTCGGTGTCCCCGAAGGACTTTCCCGGAACCGATCCCCTGGCGGGCATGCGGTGGCAGCGCACCATCGAGGAGCGGGCCTTCGCCCTTTCCGGAGGCTACCGGGCTCCGGCCCAGCGGGTTGGGGACTTTCTGGCGGGGCGGCCCTCAGCGGGTCCGGGGAAGGTGCTGCCCACCTACCGGCCCGGGGTAGTTTGGGGAGATCTGCGCTTGGTTTTGCCGGAAATGATCTGCCAGGCCATGGCCCAGGCCCTGCCCCTGCTGGACAGCACGCTTTCCGGCTTCGCCGATCCCGACGGGGTACTCACCGGCCCGGAGACCCGAAGCTCCTCACCTGTGCGGCTCCTGCGAGGAGCGGACCGGCAGTCCGGTCTGGCGGGGCTCTACCCTGCTGGGGAGGGCGCCGGCTACGCCGGGGGCATCGTCTCCGCCGCCATTGACGGGATCCTGTCCGCTGAGGCGGTTCTGGAGGCCATCAAGGAGGAACAGGCATAAATTAGGCAAGGTATGGGGTCCATACCTTGCCTTTTCATATGCCTTTAAACCCGCTGGCCGCCCAGCCCAGCAGGGCAAGCTGGGCAATCAAAATTGCCGGAACGCCGAGGGTAAATTTTTTGTGCAGGGTCTTGTGCCGGAACAGGTACATCCCTGCCAGGACCCCCACGCTGCCGCCGGCGGCCGCCACGCCCATCAGGGTGGCCTCCGGGATTCGCCAGCGTTTTTTCTGGGCCCGGCGCTTGTCCGCCAGCATAAGTAGGCACCCGGCGGCATTGATTACAAGCAGATAGATCCCGAAAAGCTGTTCCATATTTCAATTCCTTTCTGGAGGGGTGCACTGTGAAAAAAGTCCTTGTCATTCTGCTCCTGGCGGCGGCGCTGTGCGGCTGCCAAAACAAAGCGACCTTTGAAACCGTTGACGATGTGTATGAAATCCCCGCGCCGGCGCCCATGGGCAAGGTGATGCTGGTGCTGCCCGGGGACGCCGCCGCCATGACCATGGACGGCGACCAAACAGACCAGCTCTATTTCTGCGGGGACGCCGTGATCACGGTGCAAATTCTGGAGTCCGGGGATCTGGACCGAACCATCCGCGCCGTCACCGGATTTGAGCGGGACGCTCTGACTGTGTTGCAGACCAAGGAAGAGGATCTGACCCGCTACGACTTTGTGTGGCACGCCGCCGGAGAGGGAGGCGATGAGCTGGGCAAGGCCGCCGTTCTGGACGACGGAAACTACCACTACGTCCTCTCTGTCATGGCTCCGGCTGCTCAGGCCGGTTCCCTGACGGAAAAGTGGGGGGAGATGTTCAACACCTTCTACGTTGCCTGATATTGCGCCAGGGTCTGCCGACACAGATCCTGGCATTTTTCCGCCACCTCCGGCGGATGGAGGATCTTTGCCTTGTCCCCAAAGCCGATAACCCAGCTCAGGAACATGGGAGACACCGCCACCCGCACGGTGAAGTGGAAATGCTCGCCGTCCTCCTGGGGGATCAGCATGGTATCCTTTCCAAACCGGTCCACCACCACGTTCAGCAGGTCCCGGTGGAAGGACATTTTGACGTCCGCTGTTTCTCCGGCATACATCTGGAACAGCCGGTTGGCGTGTTCATAGAGGGCCTGACCGGTGAGCTCCGGGCAGGGCTTCCGCAGCTCCGGCAGGAGCCTGATCTGGCTCATCCGGTCCACCCGGTAGGAGGTGATGCCGTGGCGGTCCGACAGGGCCAAAAGATAGCAGTTCTCGTTGTCCTGGCACAGACCGTAGGGGCTGGCGGCGTATTCCCGGTCCCGGTAACGGCGAACAGCGCCGTAGTCCCAGTCGAAATAGCGGAAAGCGATCTGTTTTCCCTGGGCAATGGCCTCCTGGATAGCGTCCACATTGTAGTAAATGGACTCGTTCATGCTCTTGACCCGGCCGGAAACCAGGACGTTGCGGCGCATCAGACGGGCGTCGTGTTCGTTGCACAGGCTGCACAGCTTGGCGATCAGCTCCCGGGATTTTTTCTCTGTCAGGAAGCGGCTGGACTGCACCGCGTCGATGAGCAGCTTCAGCTCCGGCAGCTGAAAATTGCCGGAGGCGATGTAATAGCCCCCGTTTTTCCCGGGGACGGAGAGAATGTCGACGTCAAAATCCGTCAAGGCCGCCACGTCGGCGTACACCGTCTTGCGGTCGCAGGAGATCCCATGGTCCCGCTCCAGCATTTCCTGCAGCTCCGCCGCCCGCACCGGATGGCCGGCGTGGGAATTTTTCCGCAGATAGTCCAAAATATAGAGAATACGCAGCCTTGGGTTGTCCGCTCCCGGCATGATCATCGCCTCCTGTATCAGTACCATAAAGCGCGGCGAAAGAGTGACCGCTCCGCTACCGCTATTATAGCACATCCGGGGCAAAAGGAAAGGAAAATTTGCGTTTTTAGCGGAAATGTGGTACAATAACAAAAATCCTTTCCCGGGAGGAATCCGCCATGTATTTGGGATGCCATCTTTCCGCCGCCAAAGGGATGTGCTCCATGGTTCAAACCGCCCGCTCCATTGGAGCGAACACCTTTGCCTATTTCACCCGGAATCCCCGGGGCAGCCGGGCCAAGCGGGAGGACCCGGCGGACATCCAAGCCGCCGGAGAGGCCATGGCGGCGCTCTCCTTTGGCCCGCTGGTGGCCCACGGGTCCTACACCATGAACCTTTCCACGGCGGACCCGGAGGACCGGGCCTTCGCCGCATCGGTGCTGGCGGAGGATCTGGCCCGGGTGGCGGCGCTTCCGGGAAATTTCTACAATTTTCACCCCGGCAGCCATGTGGGCCAGGGAACGCAGGCCGGCATCGAACAGGTGGCGCAGGCCCTTCGGACCGCCATGGCGCCAAATTATCCCGTGACGGTGCTGCTGGAAACCATGGCGGGGAAGGGCAGCGAGCTGGGCGGCCGCTTCGAGGAGCTGCGGGCCATTCTGGACGCCGTGGGCAGGAAGGATCTGGGGGTCTGCCTGGACACCTGCCACGTCTGGGACGCGGGCTATGACATTCAAAACCATCTGGACGCGGTTTTGGAGGCGTTTGACCGGATCATCGGTCTGGACAGGCTCAAGGCCCTTCACCTCAACGACTCCAAAAACCCTTTGGGCAGCCGGAAGGACCGCCATGCCCGCATCGGGGAGGGGTATCTGGGGATCGAGACCTTCCGGGCGGTGGTTTGCCACCCCGCGCTCAAGGATCTGCCCATGATTCTGGAAACCCCCAACGAGCTTCCCGGATATCAGGCGGAGATCAAGCTACTCCGGGGCTTGGACACAAAATCTTAAAGAAATCTTATAGAATCGTTTCTTGACAAATCCGTACCCAGTGTGTATGTTTAGGAAAAAGGAGGTGGGAGCGTGGAACTGCTGAGGGAATTTGTCCAGTCCCTGACCCAAATGCCGCAAAGTTATGTAAACGTATATATGGCCCTTCTTCGTTACGCCGCTCCCATGCTGGCCTTTGTCCTGCTGCTGCGGTGTGCCGTGCCGCTGCTGAGCTTCCGGCGGGAGCCGGAGATCTGGGCGTGGCTCTGTGTTCGGGGCGGGGAGAAGCTGCCCATCACCCACTGGGAAAACGTCATCGGCAGAAGCAAGCTCAGCGACATTGTGATCTCCTTATCCACGGTTTCCCGGAACCACGCGGTGCTGACCCGGTATGACGACGGCAGCTGGACCATCTCGGATACCGCCTCCAGCGGCGGCGTGCGGGTCAACGGACGGAAGGTGTCCATCTGCGCTCTGGAACCGGAGGATGTGATCTCCATCGGCGGCCTGGAAATGACTCTGGAGCCCATATCCCGGCAGCAGGAGCAGCGCCTTGCCCAGCTGCGCACCAAGGCCGCCTCGGTTTGGAGCAGCCTGGGAAACGTGCTGCTGCTGTCCATTTTCCAATTTCTGATTGCGGTGTCCTATGCCATGGCGGGCGTGGAGAAGACCGGTACGGTCCTGACAGGCTTTGCCGGGATCTTTCTGTGCCAGTGGGCACTGCTGATCTTTTACTGCTGCATCCGCCGGACATCCTTTGAGGTGGAGACCGTGGCCTTTTTCCTGTGTACCATGGGCATGGCGGTGATCGCCGCCACGGTGCCGGAGGAGGCCGTCAAGCAGCTTATCGCTATGATCTTAGGAGTCGCGGTGTTCCTGGGCGCCGGATGGTCTCTGCGGGATCTGGAACGGGCCAAAAAGATCCGCTACCTGGCGGCCATCGCCGGGATCGGCTTTCTGCTGATCACCCTGGTCTTCGGCGTGACCTACAACGGCGCCCGGAACTGGCTGCGGATCGGCTCTCTGTCCATTCAGCCATCGGAGCTGACCAAGGTCTGCTTCGTCTTTGTGGGGGCTTCCACCATGGACCGGATCATGAACAAGCGGAACCTGATCCTGTTTATCGCCTATTCCGCCCTTTTGTGCGTGTGCCTGGCGATCATGAACGACTTTGGCACCGCCCTGATTTTCTTCTGTGCCTTTTTAATCGTGGCCTTCCTCCGCTCCGGCAGCATCGGCACCATCGCCCTGGCAATTTCCTCCCTGGTCTTTGCCGGGGTAGTGGCGGTGCGGATCGCCCCCCACGCCCTCCGACGCTTCGCCATCTGGCGGCACATTTGGGAGGACACCATGGACGCCGGCTACCAGCAGACCCAGGCCCTGATGTGTATGGCCTCCGGCGGCCTCTTCGGCCTGGGCCCCGGCAAGGGCTGGATGAAATACCTCTTCGCCTCGGAATCCGACATGGTTTTCGCCACCGTCACCGAGGAATGGGGCCTGGTAATGGCGGTGCTGACTGTTTTGGCGGTGGTGGCCTTGGCGCTGTTCGCCCTTCGGTCCGCGGCGGTGAGCCGCAGCGGATTTTACACCATCGGCGCCTGCACGGCGGCAGGCATTTTACTGATCCAAGTGATCCTCAACGCCCTGGGCACCGTGGATATCGTGCCCCTCACCGGTGTGACCTTCCCGTTTCTGTCCAACGGCGGCTCCAGCATGATCTGTACCTGGGGCCTTCTGGCCTTTGTCAAGGCGGCGGACACCCGGCAGAACGCCAGCTTCGCCGTGCCGCTGCACCGGAAGAGGAGGGACCAGGATGAATAGAATCGCCCGCCGGGCCCTGGCTCTGCTGCTGCTGACCTTCGCCCTGCTGTTCGGGTTGTGCTTCTTTCTGTGGGAATATGTGACCCAGGCCGGCCAGTGGGTGATGCACCCCGGTTCTCCCCATGTCTATGACGAGGGACGTCTGGCCTCCGGGATCCTGACGGACCGGTCCGGGGAGCCTCTTTTGGACCTTTCCGGAGGCCGGACCTACCATGGTGACCCCCTGACCCGCTGCTCCACCCTCCACTGGCTGGGGGATCGGGAGGGGAACATCAGTACGCCCTTGTACGGCCATTATGCCCTGACCATGACCGGCTACGACCTGGTCAACGGGCTGTACCACTACGGCTCCCAGCCCGCGCAGATGCGGCTGACCCTGTCCGCCCAGGCGCAAAATGCCGCCTTAGAGGCCATGGACGGCCGCCGGGGCACCATCGCCGTGTACAATTACAAAACGGGGGCGCTGCTCTGCGCCGTTTCCACCCCCACCTTTGACCCCAACGATGTGCCGGACATTGCCGGGGACGCCACTGGGGAATATGAGGGCGTCTACCTGAACCGGTTTTTGCAGGTCAGCTATGTGCCTGGCTCCATTTTTAAGATCGTGACATTGTCCGCCGCCCTGGACAGCGTTCCGGATATTCTGGACCGCACCTTTACCTGTACCGGGGTCTACGAGATGGAAGGCGGGGAAGTCACCTGCGAGCGGGACCACGGGGAGCAAGATCTGGAAACCGCATTCGCCAACTCCTGCAACTGCGCCTTTGCCCAGGTGATGGAGCTGCTGGGCGGCGACACGCTGGAGCGGTATGTGAAGCAGCTGGGCATTTTGGAGCCGGTCTCCTTTGACGGCTTCACCTCCGAATCGGGCAATTTCGACATTCAGAACGCCGCCCCGGTGCAAATCGCCTGGAGCGGCATCGGCCAGCACAAGGATTTGATCAATCCATGCCGCTACCTTTCTTTTGTGGGCGCGGTGGCCAACGGAGGGACCGGGGTACTGCCCCACTTGGTGGACGCGGTGGAGCTGGGGGGCAGGGAGGTTTACACCGCCCGGACCCAGCGCGAGGATCGGATCCTCTCCGTCCAGCTGGCCAGAACGATCCAGGAATATATGCGCAACAACGTGGCGACCAACTACGGAGACGAGAATTTCCCGGGCCTCACCGTCTGCGCCAAGTCCGGCACCGGCGAGGTGGGCTCGGAGCGGCGGCCCAACGCCATGTTCACCGGCTTCGTCATGGACGAAGAATATCCCCTGGCCTTTTTCGTCGCTGTGGAGGACGGCGGCTACGGCAGCCAGGTCTGCGTTCCCATCATTTCCCAGGTCCTGGCGGTCTGCAAGGAAGTCCTGGACGCCGATCCGTTCTAATCAATGCCACCCCCGCGTACAATGGACACGGGGGTGGTATCATGCTCTGGCGGCGAGAGCACTGCGGATGTCTGGCATTTGCCTTCGGGGCGGGGCTGCTGATCGGCGCATGGCTGGAATCCGGGATCCTGTGCAACTGCATCGGCGTGGGGGCCATCGCTTTCGGCGTGTGGATCCTTTTGAAAAAATAGTGGCATAAACTTGTCCATGGCGCAATACAATGGAACAGACACCATGTAAGGAGTGATTGCGCTTGGAATTGCAGTTCAATCAAACGGCCTGCCAGTGCTTGCGCCAGGCGGTGTGGGAAGTCAAGGAACAGGAGCAGACCCAGGAGGTGCGGCTTCCCGACGCCATGCCGGACATCGGGAAGGTGCTGGGCGCCTGGGGCCAGCCGTTGATCCGAAGCAAGGAGTGGCGAGGGGATGGGATGACGGTCTCCGGCGGGGTGATGGTCTGGATCCTCTACGCCCCGGAGGACGGGACCTCCTGCCGGAGCGTGGACGCCTGGATTCCCTTCCAGATCCGCTGGGACTTTCCCCAGACCCAGCACGACGGCTCCATTCGGGCTGCCTGTCAGCTTCGCTCGGCGGACGCCCGCTCCACCTCCGCCCGGAAGCTGATGGCTCGGGTGAATGTCAGCGTCATGGGGGAGGCGGTGGAGCCCTGGGAGGCGGAGATCTCCACCCCGGGGGAGATTCCCGAGGACGTGGAGCTGCTGAAAAAGACCTACCCCATCACCCTGCCCCGGGAGGCGGGGGAGAAGGCCTTCGTGGTGGAGGAAGAGGCCCAGCTTCCCGCCTCCGCGCCGGCGGTGGAGAAGATCCTCCGCTACTGCCTGCAGCCGGAGATTATCGATCAGAAGGTGATGGCGGGAAAGGTGGTTTTCCGTGGAGAGACGGCGGCCCATGTGCTGTACCGGGCACAGGACGAGAGCCTGCAAACCTGGGATTTCCGAGTGCCCTTCTCCCAGTACACCGATCTGGAGCGGGAGTACAGCCCCGAGGCCACGGCAAAGGTCACGCCGGCCCTCACCAGCCTGGAGCTGGAAGCCGGCGAGGAGGGGCAGCTCCGTCTGAAGGCCGGCGTCACAGGACAGTACACCGTCTATGACCGGCAGATGGTGGAGATCGTGGAGGACGCATACAGTCCCCGCCGGGCTGTGACGGCGCAGACGCAAACGCTGACCCTTCCGGCTCTGCTGGAAAGCCGTACGGAGGACTGCCGCTGCGAAGGTCGGATGGACGCTGAGGCCTCCCAGATTGTGGACATGGCCTACTATCCCGAGACGCCTCGCCTCCACAGCGGGGAAAACGGCGGGGAAGTGGAGCTGTCGGGGACCTTCCAGGCGCTCTACCTGGACCCGGAGGGCAATCCCAGGTGCGGGACGACCCATTCGGAAACCAGAGTCCCCTTCCCGCTGGACCGGGATTGCCGGGTGGAGGCCGCAGCCTGGCCCAGCGGCTGGCCCCAGGGAACCGTTTCCGGGGGGATCGATCTCCGCACGGAAGCGGTATTGGAGCTGGATACCAAGGCCCAGCAGGGCTTTCCAATGGTCACGTCCCTGGAATTGGGGGAGGTCACAGAGCCGGATCCTGCCCGGCCCAGTCTGATCCTTTGCCGCGCCGGGGAAGGAGGGCTCTGGGAGCTGGCCAAGAGAAGCGGCGCCACGGTGGAGGCCATCCGCAAGGCCAACCACCTGACCGACGAGCCCCCGGTAGATCAGCTGCTGCTGGTGCCGGTGATGTAAAACCGAAAAAGGCCGCCGTCCTGTGGGAGAATCGGGACGGCGGTTTGGCGGTGTCGCAAAAGGGGAAAATCTCCGCCTGACTGTAAGCATAAGACAGCCGCCGGGTCGAAAGCAAGGGAAAACCGTCGGGAAGACATGAATTTCCCTCGAGGGGTTGTCAATTTTTTAAATTAGTGGTATAATACATTAGAAATATTAACACAGAAGGTGTAAGTAATGACAAAAATCGACATTTATTCCGGCTTCCTCGGCGCCGGCAAGACCACCCTCATCAAGAAGATGATCCAGGAGGCCTATCCCGGGCAGAATCTGGTGCTGATCGAGAACGAGTTTGGCGAGATCGGCATCGACGGCGGCTTCCTCCAGGACGCGGGCATCCAGATCACGGAGATGAACTCCGGCTGCATCTGCTGCTCCCTGGTGGGAGACTTCGGCCGGGCGCTGCGGAAGGTGATCGAGCAGTACCATCCCCAGCGGATCCTGATCGAGCCTTCCGGCGTTGGCAAGCTGTCCGACGTGATCGCGGCGGTAAACAAGGTCACCGGTCCCGAGGTCAGCCTGGGCTATACCGTGGCCGTGGCGGACGCGGGGAAGGTCAAGGTGTATATGAAGAACTTCGGCGAGTTCTACAACAACCAGATCGAGACCGCCACCACCATCGTCCTGTCCCGCACCGACTCTGTTTCCGAGGAAAAGCTGGCGGCGGCCCTGGAGCTGATTCGGGGACACAACCAGCAGGCCACCGTGGTCACCACCCCCTGGAAGGAGCTGACCGGGGCGCAGCTGGTGGAGGCCATGGAGGGCAAAGCGTCCCTGGCCTACGAGCTGGCCAAGCTGGAGCTGGAGCGTCTGGCCGCCGAGGAAGAAGACGAGGACGAGGAAGAAGAACACGATCATCACCACCATCATCATGAGGACGAGCATGAGCATCATCATCACCACGATGACGATGACGACGATGATGAGGAGGAGCACGAGCATCACCACCATCACGATGATGACGAAGATGAACACGAACACGAGCATCATCATCACCACCATCATCACCACGCCGACGAGGTCTTCACCTCCTGGGGTGTGGAGACGGCCAAGAAATTCTCCGCCCAGGAGATCCAGGCCGCGCTGGAGGCCCTGGATTCTGGCAGCTTCGGTACGGTCCTCCGGGCCAAGGGCATCGTGCCCTGCACCGAGGGAGGCTGGCTTCACTTTGACCATGTGCCCGGCGAGGTGGATGTGCGCGCCGGCTCCGCCGCCGTCACCGGCAAGCTCTGCGTCATCGGCTCCGAGCTGAAGGAGGCGGAGATCGCCAAGCTCTTTGGCGTGTAATTATGGTACAGATTCCGGTCTATGTGTTCACCGGCTTTCTGGATGCCGGCAAGACCAAATTTATCCAGGAGACCTTGGAGGACCCCCGGTTCAACGCCGGGGAGCGGACGCTGCTTCTGCTCTTTGAGGAAGGGGAGGAGGAGTACGATCTGACCCGCTTCCCCCATCAAAACGTGTACCTGGAGGTCTTGGACCAGGAGACCGTCACCATCCAGCAGCTTCAAACCCTGGCCAAAAAGCACCGGGCCGAGCGGGTGGTGGCGGAGCTCAACGGGATGCAGATGGTGGGGGACCTCTATTCCCGGTTCCCGGAGGATTGGGCCGTGGCCCAGGAAATTTTGTTCGCGGACAGCACCACCATCATGGCCTACAACGCCAATATGCGGAACCTGGTAATGGACAAGCTGGTGGGGGCCCAGATGGTGGTCTACAATCGCCTGACCCCCGGGGCGGACACCATGCCGCTGCACAAGCTCTCCCGGGCCGCCAATCGCCGGATCGATATCCTCTACGAGTATACCGATGGAACATCCGCCTATGACGATGTGGTGGACCCGCTGCCCTTCGACCTGAACGCCCCCATCGTGGAGGTGAAGGACGAGGACTATGCCCTGTTCTACCGGGACATGACGGAGGAACCCAAGAAATACGACGGCAAGACCGTCCGCTTCAAGGGCCAGACCGCCATGCTCCGCCGGGAGAAGAACGGAATGTTCGCGCCGGGCCGGTTCGTCATGACCTGCTGCGTCCAGGACATCCAGTTCTGCGGCATTCCCTGCCGGTATGCCGACGCCCGGCGGCTCCGTCCCCGGAGCTGGGTCATGGTCACGGCCAAGGTCAGCGCCCAGCGCCACGCCCTGTACAAGGGGAAGGAGGGACCCTTCCTCACCGCCATTTCCGTGGAGGACGCCGCCCC
>CANQFY010000026.1 GCA_947600025.1 uncultured Oscillospiraceae bacterium | reverse complement strand
TTGTGCCGATATTCGGGAGCAATGTAGAAATCTTCAAACACGCCCCCTGTTTGGTAGTTAAATGTGGAATAGGTTGGTGTGATGGAGCAGCAGGCAATCAACCTGCCCGCATCCGCGCACCCGTAAAAGAAAATCTGCCCCTTTTTGATCGCCTCAGAGAGGCTGTCAAAGTTCTCATCCGTAGGCGCTTCTTCCCCGATCTCCTGCTTGTAACCGATGTGAAGCGCTTTAAGTCCGTCCATATTGCCGTTCGTTATACGAATATATTCCATTTGTTCGCTCCATTTCAAGTGTCGATTTGCCGAACAGTCGCCCGAAGGGGTGGCTGGTTAGTTCCCCTGCTGGGTCTGCCGGGCCGCGCGGTACAGTTTATTCAGCTGGTCTAAGATCAGCGAGCGCATTTCCTCGTCAGCGCTGAGAGTGCGGACATAGGCCAGCAGCCGCTTGGGCTGGGCCAGCTGATTGGTATAGTCCGCGCCGGCCTCGGTGATTAGGGCGTAAAGGCTGTCAAAAAAGGCGTTGCGCTGCTCCTGGGTCATCCCGGCCAGCCAAGTCTTGATGGTCTTGTCGATAAACTGAGAATCGGCGGTGGTCTGCTCCGCGCGAACCAGATCCGGCCCCAGCACCTCCCAGGTATAGGGATCGTGCTGCATCACCCCGCCAATCTGCCGGCTGCGGATCACGGTGAAGGGCTCGTCATGCTCCAAAAGCATGCCGATCAGGGAGGACTGGGGAATGTAGGTGTGGATCTTGGGCACCATCCGGCGGTAGCCGGGGTTTTTCATCATTTTTTCCGTAAACCCCGGGCCGTCCTGATTGTAGACCCCGGCGATCCGGTCCTGGACCGCTTCCGTGCAAAGGGAAGCGGCGTACACCGCCACGTTGCCGCCTTTGGAGTGGCCTGTCAGCCTGAGAACGCCGGGAAACGCCCCCGCCAGGCGCAGCAGATATTTCAGGCCCAGCTCCTGGGCCGGTATCGCATCCTGGAAACACATATTAAAGTCTTCCTTCCAGCCCACCAGGGAGTGGTCCGTCCCCCGGAAGGCCGCGAAGGCGCTGCCATCCCCCAAAATGGCGGTGAGGGCGGCAAACTGAGTCTGCTCCCGGGGCAGCAGCACGTCCTGGTAGAAGGTCAGCTCCGCGTCGGCAAACCGGGGCGACTCCCCCAGTGCCCGCAAAAGGGGAATATCGGACTTGACCCGAATCCGCTCTTGGATGTCGGAGGCCTCCAGCAGCCGGGGAACCGCCTCCCCCAGGGGGATCCCATCCCCCGGTTCCTGGGGCAAAAAATCTGTGAAGTTTACATAACTCAGCGTGGAAAAGATCAGCGCGTCCACCGGGTTGACGCCCATTTTGGAAAAGGGCACATCCCCCCGCCAGCGGAGATACTCCAGTATATCGGCCATGCTCCCGCCTCCTAAAAAACGCGCCGCCCAACCGGACGGCGCGAAAAATCAGTCCTCCTGCCCCTCCCGCTCATCCAGGGACTCCATGGCATCCAGAGGGGAGACCATTCCCGCCAGACGGGCCCGGCGCTTGTCCTTCATGATCTCCACCTGCTTGTGGAGCAGCTCCTTAAAAGCCATAGGATCCTTGACGTTTTTCAGCACAAGGGTGGGCTGGGTCTTGTCCGAGGACATCACCGTAACGGTGCCCACGCCGAACATCCGCTGCCAAAGGCTGCGGCTGGTGGTAACGTCCCGGACCCGGTAGAGCAGCACTTCCTCATCCTTCAGATTCAGAAAGCCCTGGCTCATAAACAGCCGGTCCTCCGACAGGGCGTAACGGGTAAAGCTCAGGGGCATTCCCATAAAACGCTTCCGGTCCGACCACAGATAGGTTTGCTCCATGACGGCAGCCTCCTTCTATATATTTAATGTATATATATTACAACGCTCCGCCTGAAATGTCAAGAATAAACCGGCGCGGCGCCCCGAGAGCGGGGCGCCGCGGCTTCTTTGTCACAGGATCAGGCAGATCAGGCCCGTGGCCCCCTCGTTGACGATGCGGGTCAGGCTCCCCCGGAACTTGGCCCGGACGTCCTCCGGGGTCCGCACCAGCTTGGTATTCAGCCCTTCCTGGATCAGCTCATAGACGGATTTCCCGAAAATGTTGCTCTGCCACAGCTTCTCCGGGTCCTCCCCGGAGAGGAAGGCGATCAGGTCCTTGGACTGCTTTTCGTCCCCCACCATGGGGCTGATTTCCGTGTCGATATCCACCCGGAGCATATGGATGGAGGGAGCGCCGGCCTTCAACTTGACGCCGAAGGCGCCGCCCTTCCGGACGATCTCCGGGGTTTCCAGGGTCATCTCCTCGGCGGTGGGCATGACGATCCCGTAGCCCGTAGCCTTCACCGCCGCCAGGGCGTCGGAGATCTTGTCGTACTCCCGCTTTACCGCCGACAGCTCCGCCAGCAGGGAGATCAGCTGACCGTCGTTCTGGATGGGGACCCCGGCCTTGGCGGTCAAAATGTCGTAGAACAGCTTTTCCGGGAATCCCAGGGCGCAGGACACGGTGCCGGTGGCCAGATCCACCTCCCGGATGGAGAAATCCAGGACCTGCTCCATCTCCTTGAGCTTCTGCAGGCTCGCCTCCGCCTGGCCCAGCGTGGCGATCTCCCCCGCCCGCTGGAGCAGGGCCTCGTACAGCGCGGCCTTCACCGGATGCTCCGGCTCCAAAACATCCATCCACCGGGGCAGGTACACCCGCAGCTCCCGCATGGGGAAGGCATAGAGCAGCGCCCGCAGCAGCTGGTTGATGACCCCCACATCCATGGCCTGGCAGTCTGCCGTCATCACCGGCACGCCGTAGGTCTGGGCCAGGGTATCCCGCACCTGCCGGGCATCGTCGGACTGGGGCGCGCGGGAATTGACCACCACCAGGAAGGGCTTTCCCGTAGCGGTCATGTCCCGGATCGCCCGCTCCTCCGCCTCCAGATAGTCCTCCCGGGGAATGTCCGTAATGGAGCCGTCGGTGGTCACCAGAATGCCCACGGAGCAGTGGTCCTCCATCACCTTTTTGGTACCCAGCTCCGCCGCCTGGGTCATGGGGATCTCCTGGTCAAACCAGGGGGTGGTGACCATCCGGGGCACCCCGTTCTCCTCGGCCCCCACCGCGCCGGATACCATATAGCCCACGGAGTCGATCATCCGAACGGACAGCCGGGCGGTGCCGTCGGGGCAGATCTCCACCGCCTCCTCCGGCACAAATTTGGGCTCGGAGGTCATGATGGTCTTGCCGGAGCCGCTCTGGGGCAGCTCATCCCGGGCCCGCTCCTTCCGGTAGGGGTCGTCGATGTTGGGGATCACCAGTTCCTCCATGACCCGCTTAATGAAGGTGGACTTGCCGGTACGCACCGGGCCCACCACGCCGATATAGATATTGCCGCCGGTGCGGGCGGCAATATCCTGGTAAATGTTTTCCATAGCCAGCCTCCTTAATCCGGCAGGAGGCCCGCTCCTGCCACGGTCTACCCAATGGTATGTCCCAGGCAGGGCAAAAATTCCTTCGTCAGAGGCTTTCCCACTTTTTCACGCCCCAGGTCACCAGCAGCCGGTAAAAGCCCAGGCACAGCAGGGCGTAGACGCCGCAGCACAGCGCCAGGTAGACCGTGGGGTTCAAAAAGGCCAGCCAAAGGCCGTAGATCAGCCCCAGTACCAAGGGCAGGCCCATCATCCCAAACATATTCACCAGCACCGCCACGGACTGCTTGCAGGGATAGGCTTCGCTGAGGTAGTCAAATCGAGCCCAGTGGAGCCCCGCGACCATGCCCAGCAGGCCGCAGAGGACGGCCCCCAGTCCGGCGGACAAGGCGGCCAGCAGGCAATCCGCCGCCGGACACCGAAAGACGACGCCGAGGATCAGGCCGCAGACGGCGGACAGCGGCGCCGTAAGCAGCACATGGTTTTCCAGCTTCCCCAGCAGCACCTGCCGGGAGGAGACGGGCATGGATTTTAAAATCCACAGGCTCTTCCCCTCCAGGGACACCGAGGGCACGGAGACGCACATGGTGCTGATCCAGAAGGCCAGCACCGCCGCGATGGTCAGGCCAAAGTAGGGCCGGACCATATCCGCCAGCTCCCCCAGCTCGCCCAGCATCTGCCAAATCCGGCCCTGGAACAGCACCGCCGCCCCGGTCATCACCACCATCAGCACAATACCCAAGCCCATATTGGAAAAATACACCGGCGTTCCCAAAAACCGGCGCAGCTCCTTGGAGGCGATGGCGCGGCCGGGGGCGCGGGCGGTCAGTTTGCTTAGCTCCAGCCGCTTCCGCCGCCGGACGGCGGGGCCCATGGTAACGGTGCCCAGGAAGGTGGCGGACAGAAACCACCAGGCCAGCCCAAAAAGAGCGGCGCACACCGCCAGGAACCCCAGCAGATATCCGGCTTCCCCCAGGCTGCCCCGGCCCATGGCGTACAGGGGCCAGGCCCAGGTTCTCAAAGTCCCGGCCAGGGCCTCCCCGCCGGTGGACAGGGCGTCCAGCACCCGCTCGCTCTGGGAAAAGGCATAATAATAGACCACCAGGAACAGCACCACAAACAAAAGCGAGGCAACGGATTTGTTGATTCGCGCCAAAAGCAGGTGCAGCAGCCACCCCAGCAGGCAGGCCGCCGCCTGGGCCAGCGCCGTGACGCCCAACAGGATCAGAATTTGGCAAATCAGCGCCCAGGGGCTGAAATGGACCAGTGCGGCGTAGACCGCCATGGCCGGAATCAGAACGATCCCCGCGAAGACCAGATTCATCACCAGCAGCGGCGCCATCCGGGAGAAGAGGATCGCCCTGGGCGGGATGGGCATGGCCAACAGCCGCTCGTTATCCTTGGCGTCGTAGAGCTGGCTCTGGGTGGAAAAGACGCTGCCGATCAGAGCCAAGGCCAGGGCCATCAGCCCGGCCAGGGCAAAATACAGCCAGTCCAGTCCCAGGGCATGGTAGGGCTCCGCCAGGAAGGAAAACAGCAGCACCGTGGCCCCCACCACAGCGGCCCCCAGATAAATGTAGCAGAAGATCAGCAGGGCCGTCATGCCGGCGGAGCGCTTTTTCGTCGTCCGGTTTTGGCGGAACATGGCCGCCATCAGCGCCCGGAACCGGACGTACATTAAAGCCCGGATCATGACTGCCCCTCCAGCTCCAGGAACACCTGTTCCAGAGAGGCCTGGCCCCGGACGGCCTCCATCTCCCCGCTGGCAATCAGGCGGCCGTTTTTAATGATCGCCACCTTGTGGCACAGCTTTTCCGCCACCTCCAGCACATGGGTGGAGAAGAAAATGGCCCCGCCCTGTTCACAGTGCCGGTGCATCACGTTTTTCAGCTGGTGGGACGCCACCGGATCCAGGCCCACGAAGGGCTCGTCCATCAAAATCAGCCGGGGGGCATGGATCAGAGCCCCGATCAGGGCCACCTTCTGCTTCATGCCGTGGGAGCAATCGGAGATGGGCAGCGTCAGATCGTCGGTCATGCCCAGCATTTCCCCGTACTCTTGAATCCGCCGCTGCCGGTCCGCCTTGGAGACCCCGTAGACGTCCGCCACGAAGGACAAATACTGAATGCCCGTGAGAAATTCGTAAAGATCCGGGTTGTCCGGCACATAGGCCAGGACCCGCTTGCAGGCGATGGGATCCGATTTAATGGAGTGGCCGTCCACATAGATCTCCCCCCTGTCAAAGGGCAGGACGCCGCAGGCGGCCTTCAGCGTGGTGGTCTTCCCCGCCCCGTTGTGGCCGATAAAGCCGTAGATCTCCCCCGGGGCGATGCGCAGACTCAGATCGTCCACGGCGGTTTTAGGACCGTAGGTCTTGGTGAAGTGTTCGATGCGGAGCATGTTGGTTCCCTTCCTTTCCTTGTATTTCCTATTTGATATCAATATGATATCAAATAGAGGTTTCCTTGTCAAGAGGAATTTTTCCCTGCCTTCCCCCGGAAAAACTTGAAAAAAGGTTTGACAAATGGCAAAAAAGACGGTATAATAGCTAGGCATGACTTATGGGAGGGGATCGCCGTGATGCTGGAGCTGACCGAAATTCTGGATCGGCCCGGGGCGTCGGCGCCCTTTTCCACGGACGTGGATCTGACAGATCTGGTCTACGGGACCCAGAAGCCCCTTTCCCGGGTCACCGCCCAGGGCGCTGTGCGCAACACCGCCGGGGTGCTGGTGCTGAAGGGCACGGCCCGGGTGGAGATCACCGGGGTTTGCGACCGCTGCGCCGCGGATTTTTCCCGGCAGGTGGATTTTCCCCTGGACGCGGTGCTGTCCGCCGACGCCTCCGACGAGGACGATGAGAACGTCTTCCCTCTGGAGGGGGGCCGCGCCGACCTGGAGGACATTGTCCGCACGACCGTGGTGCTGAACATGGATCAGCAGCTCCTGTGCCGGCCAGACTGCAAGGGTCTGTGCTTCCGGTGCGGGAAGAATCTCAACCTGGGCCCCTGCGACTGTACGCCGGAGCCCGATCCCCGGATGGCCGCCCTGGCGCGGCTGCTCAAGAAGTAATAAACGGATGCTGTGAAAGCAGTTTGACCAAGGAGGTGTCGATCATGGCTGTTCCCAAGTGTAAAGTGTCCAAGGCCCGCCGCGACAAGCGCCGTGGCTCCAACTGGAAGCTGGACGCGCCCAGCGTGTCCGTGTGCCCCAAGTGCGGCGCGCCCATTACGCCCCACCGGGCCTGCAAGGCCTGCGGCTACTACAACGGCCGTCAGGTGCTGACCGTAGAGGCGGAGTAACAGCAAAATCCCACGCCGGCAGTGCCGGCGATGCCCGCCGGGCGGGTCGGGGAGTTCTTCCCTGACCCGCCCGGCGGCGCTTTATGTTCGGAACCGGCCGCCGGCACTAGGTCCCCCGGAGATTTCCGGGGGACCTGGTTTTTCCAGGCGGAACTGTTCGCCATATAAAGACACTTGCAAATTCCAACCTCTTTTGGTATAATAAAGTGGGAGTTTGTATAAATGAGAGAAAGGTGGTAATGATATGGCGATTTTTCAGTACGGCGAGTGGATCAAGACGAAACGGGAAGAGCTGGGCCTGTCCCAGGAGGAGCTGGCGGACGGCATTTGCGCAACCTCCTCCCTGTCCCGCATCGAAAGCGGCGCGCATACGCCCTCCAAGGAGATCTTTGAGCGGATTCTGGAGCGGCTGGGCTATTCCAACATTTATCTGGTCAGCTACACAAATGCGCAGTATTTTTATCAGCATGAACTGAAATACAGCATCCGGCAGGCTTACATAGAAGGCCATATGGAACAAGCCAGGACATTGCTGGAAAAATTCGAGGCAGAATCCCCGGATTCCAAATTTAACCGGCAGTTTAAGCTCACGTTCAATACCATCTTCTACAAGGATCAAATGGCACCGGAGCAGATGCTTGCCCGATTTGAGGAGGCGCTGAAGATTACCTGCCATAGGTTCCATGATCTTACCCTTCCGAAGCTGCTGTCCTTTGAGGAGATCACGCTGGTCAACGCCATTGCCAACTGCTATTTCCTCCTGGACCGCTCGGATGACGCGATCTATCTGTTTCAGCAAGTCAAGCAGTTCTATGACAACCAGCGGGTCAACCGGGAGGAAGCGCTGCGCACCCAGCCCATGATCCTGTACAACTATTCAAGAATTCTGGGACAGGCGGCTCGGTACGACGAGTGCGTCGAGATCTGCGACCAGGGCATCCGGATCTGCAAGACCTCCGGCAGAACGTCACTGCTGGCGTGGCTGCTCTATAACAAGGCCTGGGCGCTGGAAAAGCGAAACCAGGGCACGGACCGGGAGACTGCCCGGCAGTGCGCCGTGGACGCTTACCAGCTGGCCCGGGTCCTGGGTCAGGAGCAATGCGCGGCCCATTGCCGTGGGTTTCTGGACCGCGTATTTCCCGGAACTTTGTCAGTGTAAGACCCAAATTTCTACCCCGTCGCAGCAGGGCTGATTTTCTCCCCCCTGGGGCGCATGGAGAATGGGGCACAATTTGAGCTGGCGCGGAAAAATCGAAGAATATTTTTGGAAAACCCAAAATTTGCTCAAGATGCTATGGTCTTTTCCCGGGAGCGGTGCTAAAATGAACGAATAAACCCCTTCGCCATTCGTCTAACCCACCAATTTTGAAAGGAGAGAAGTGAAAATGAAACGCCTATTTTGTCTGATTTTGTGCATGGTTTTAGCCCTCCCCCTCGCCGCCTGTGGGCCGGCGCCAAGCGGTCCTACGGAGACGGCAGCCAACCCCTTCACCCAGGGGACCACCGCCGCTCCTTCTTCTCAAACAGCCACTTCCGCCGCAACGCAGCCCCCCACCACGGAGCCGGCACCGTCGCAGCCAGAAACATTCGGCTTAGGAATTTGTATGGGTAACTTGGAATCCCCTGATCCTTCCGATCCGGCGCAGGCCGGTCTACCCCCTAGCTTTCTCAGCTATACCGGTGGGGAAATGACCATTTCTCTTGGACTTATGCCGGAAGGACTCGAGACCGTGGGGCTTGGTATTTTACTGTTTGTGGACGGCTATCCCCAGCCCTACCGGGCGGAGGGGGACACGGAAGCGTCCTATATGCACGTTTTCTTCCCGCCCGATCGGGCAGATGATTTTGATTATTATGACCTCTCCTTTGTCCCGGTCACCGGAAAAGCCGGAGATACTCTGGATGTTTGGGTTCACGCGATCAGATGTCCTGAGCTTTTTCCCACCATCCGTTGGAGTCCATCATTGGGCGATATGCTCAACTCCGGAGTATCCCTCCGTTTTTTGGCCGATCCGCCCCAGACGGAGCTTCCTCCTATTCAGGACCGGTTGGTTTCCCAAACCGTCACCGTGGAGGAACTGCGCACAGAGGATCTTCATGGTTCGACCATCGACCAGCTTCAGGCTAAAAACAATTTCCAAACGACCGTGGAGGACTGGGAAAACAAGGATCTTGTATTCTATCTGAGCGCCAGGGAGGGCATGACCATCCATCTGCGAAGCGTCGCCTACGGCGCGGCCAGTACGGAATACCGCCTGGTGGTATTCAGAGACAACGTGCCCATCTCGGTTGCGGATGAGGATCTTCCGGCGCTTCATTATGGGGACGGAGAGAAGATCATTGTGGATACCGTGGTCGATCTGGCGGGGTTTGACGGGTCTTCCCTTGTCTATGCTGTTTTGGTCCCCCGCAACAGCATTGTGAAGTCCGATGGGACCATAGAATGGACCGGCTATGTTCGCTCCTGGTCATCTACCGCGTACTTTTTCAGCAGCGCGGACACCCAGGAGGAACTGTTCGGGAAGTAAAACAACCGCCCCGTGGAGGGATCCTCCACGGGGCTTAAAATTTGCCGAGCAGAAAAAATATTCGGGAAAAGAAAAATTTGCGCGAAACGCTATGGTCTTTCCCCGGAAGCTGTGCTAAAATAAATAATTTAACCTGCTTTCCATTCATCGAACACCTCAGCCACATGGAACGGCAAGACAAGGTCCCCCGGAATTTCCGGGGGACCTGGCTTTTCCAACGCCGTCTGTTCGCATTATATAGACACTTGCAAATTCCCGCCTTTTTTGGTACAATATTATGGGTTTTTGTAAAATTGTGGGAAAGGCGGTGAACCGCATGGCAGTATTTCCATATGGCGACTGGATCAGATACAGGCGGAAGATGTTGAAGCTGTCGCAAGAGGACCTTTCGGACGGTATCTGCGCGCCAACGACGCTGTCCCGCATTGAAAACGGATCGCAGCAGCCGTCGCTTAGTATATTGGAGGCGCTGTTGGAGCGGCTGGGCTTTTCAAATACCTTTCTGGACAGCTTTGTCGGTGAAAAAACGTTTTACCTTCACGAGTTGAAATTCCAGATTCGGCAAGCGTACATTATCGGCGATGTTGCCGAGGCGAAGAAGCTGCTCCTGGAATTTGAAAAGGACTGCCCCAATACGCCTGTCAACAAGCAGTTCGTCCTTCTATATCATACCATTTTTCACGCCTCGGAATACACGCCTCAGCAAATGCTGGAACAGTTTGCGAAGGCGCTGAAGCTGACTTGTCCAAAGTACGACACCCTTTCTGCTCCAAAGGTCTTGTTCTACGAGGAAGTTATCGCCATGAATGCCATTGCCAACTGCCATTTTATGATGAAGCAGTATGATATGGCGATCGATGTGTATTATCAGTTGAAGCGGTTTTACGATCAGCACACCACCAATGCGGAGGAGGTCCTACGGACCCAACCCATGGTGCTTTACAACCTTTCCACGGCGCTGGGCTTGCAGGGCAGATACGATGAGTGCATTGAGATTTGTGAACAGGGCATCCGCATCGCCCGTCAGTCCGGGCGGGCATCTGCCCTGACTCTGACATTCTACAACCATGCTTGGGCGCTGCTCAAACGGAACCGGGGTGCAGACAGAATTTGCGCCAAGGATTCCGCCATTCACGCATATCAAATGGCGTCGTGCATGGCAATGGATGACAAAGCAAATACCTTTCTGGCATTTCTTAACGAGCATTTTCCGGATTGGCTTACTGACACACCCAAATAATGCCTTGGTCGCAGTTGGGCTGTGCGCCCTGGTCTTCCGGCCGCGCGTCATTCGCGCTCGTTAGGCCATTCAGGCCAAGGAGCATTACCAGGCACAGAAACAGGCTCAGAAACTTCTTCATTCCGAACACCTCCTTTCTATCGTCCTCTCCCGGGCGGGGCCCTCGCCCCGGAGAGCGTATTTCCATCATATTTCCTTGAAAATAAAATAACCATATCGGATCATGCAAATAAAATTTGCGCGATACGATATGGTTTTTAACAATTTCGTGTGCTACAATACTTTTATTGGAAAGCCGGACCCCCAAAAAAGCCGGTCTTCCATGGACCAACGGCCGTTGGGATCCGTAAACAAATCAACCTGTACATCTTTTCAAAGGAGGAACAAACAAATGAAGAAACATAAAATTCTTTCTCTGCTGCTGGCGCTGGTCCTGGCGTTCAGCGCCGCCGGCACAGCGTTCGCCGCATCCGGTTCTGGTTCTGCTCCCGCCGGTCCGTTTGGAACTCTGACATGCACCATCAAGGAGAATCACTCTGCCTTAGAGTGGTCAGTCACTGTAACAGCCGAGGTCACAAATCCTCGCTCCAGTGGAATCCTGGCAGTCGGAGCCGCTTTTAACAACCTCACAGATCCTGCCTATTATCCCAGTAGTGCAGGTAAACAATCTTATTCCTGGAATTTTTTAATTCCCGTTTCCCTGGAATCAAAGCCCACCGTTGCCTATGGGTACGCCGAAGCTTATTATCCGGGCAAAGAAATCTATAAGGCAGATGCTATGGTCCGATTGACTAACTGATCCCCCTGATTTCCACGGGCGCAGGGGCCATCCCCCTGCGCCCTGTCCCACTTTGCGAAAAGGAGTTGTATCCAATGAAGAAACTGTTGTCCACTCTCCTGGTCTTTGTTCTCCTTCTGTCCCTCACCGCCTGCGGGCCGGCGCCAAGCGGTCCTACGGAGACGGTAGAAAATCCCTTCATCCAGGCGACTACCACCGGCCCGACCGACCCACCCACTACCGCCGGCGCTACCGACGCTACCGGGTCTACCGGAAAAGGTAAACCAGTCCCCCCGCTGCTGCCCTCTAACCTTTCCTATTCCTTTGGAGGGGTCGATCAGATTATGGATGACGTCTCCGCCCATTACGACTACACAGGCGGAGAGCTTCAACTAGCTTTCCACTTTGTGTCAAGTTTTGATTATTCCCAGTATGGCGTGGGCCCCCTGCTCTTTTTGGATGGGATCCCCCAGCCCTACAAAACGGAGGAAGAACCCTGGTACAGCTATCTGCATATCTATTCTCCAATCCCAAATCGTTTTGACGCCGATGATAATGTCATAACCCTCTCCTTCATCCCCGTTACCGGCCAGGCGGGTGACGCGCTGGAGCTCTATATCACCCCTGTCTGCGACCCAGACGGGGACCTATTAAACGGGGAATTCGCCGAACATTCTAGTTTTTTCCATGTGCAAAACAGAGCTAGAGATTTTTGTGCCCGCGTTATTTTCTACGAAACGCCGCCGGAACCTGAACTGCCGGAGATCCCGGATCAAGTCCTGTCCCACTCCGTTACCTACGAGGATGAACCCAGATTGCGGTCTTGGACCCCGGAGAATCTGCAGCAAAAGCACGCGTACAGCTATACCATCAATGATCAAACGCGGCCGGCCACCGGCGGCGAGATATGGTACGGCTTCGACCAGGAACCGATCACGCTTAACTTCCAAATCTATGGAAACAGCTATGTCAAATACACACTTGTTTGTTTTAAAAACTACCAGCCGATCTCCATCGACCCGGAGGACATTCTCTATGTAGAGGTCAAGGACGGCCAGCGGACAGAGGTCGAGGTTCAAATCGATATGTCCAACTTTGACGGCTCCGCACCGGTTCCCTTTATGGTCGTTCTGGTCCCTCGTAATCTCCAGGCATACGAGGATGGGACTGCTGCCTTTTGGGACCATATTGGCTGCCGTTTTGAAAACGTCGCGTTTTTCTACTTCGGTGGCAAGGAGGAGTAGCGCTTTCCCCTGCCCCAGGGGCCATATCTTGTGAGAGAGACAGATGTTTGAAACTGTCCGTATACAAAATACACTTGACTTTCAGTTGAAAATGTGTTATCCTTCTTACCAAATACCCGCCGTGGAAAAACATTCTTTCTTCCACGGCGGGCAAACCCATAGGAAATGGTTTTCCTCTGCTCGGTGTGGTTAAATAATAATTTTACTCCCCGCAAATACAAAAAATATTTTAGAAAAATCCAAAATTTGCGTGAAACGCTATGGTCTTTTCCCGGGAGCGGTGCTAGAATGAACAAATAACCCGTTCGCCGTTCGTCGAAACTGCCTACACAGAAAGGAGCGTCCAGAATGAAACGTCTATTTTGTCTGATTTTGTGCCTGATTTTAGCCCTGTCTCTCACCGCCTGCGGGCCGGCGCCAAGCGGTCCCACGGAGACGGCAGCCAATCCCTTTACTCAGGGGACCACCACCGCGCCGGAAGGTTCCGCTAATCCCAGCCAGGCCTCCGTTTCTACCACCGCTCCCCCCAGCGATCCGGCGGAAGGCCCTACCTTTCCCGCTGATTATATCATTCCCGATAGTAGGGGAACTGGTATCTATGTACATACCGATTCTTTTCCGGAACCCGTGGAACAGGATCCGTCCTTTGTGCCGTTCCCTAACGATTATTATTACAGAGGCGGGGAGGTTCAAATCCCTATTCGCATCGATTCCGATGGTTATGAATATGCCGGACTCGGCCTGATCGCGTTTCTCGACGGCATCCCCCAGCCCTTCCATCTGAATGAAGGGGAAGACGATCAGTATATCAACGTTCTTTACCTGCCCGATGGATTTTATGAATACACCGTCTCCTTCCTGCCGGTCACCGGTACCGTCGGACAGTGGTCCGAGCTGTGGATCGGGCTTGTCGCCGGCCCGGAGTTGGTAATTCCGGATAAAAGTTATTACGCATATGAAGGGCGCTATTGCGGTCCTGTCGGACCTGCCTCCATCTATTTCCTGACCGAGCCGGAGCATCCAGCCGTGCCCAGCGTTGAAAATCGGCTGATCTCCCAGACCATCTCCTACGAGCCGCTTACATATGAGGAATCTGTAAGGCAGCCGGAGGAACGGCGCGGAAGTGACTTCTATTCCCAATACCGTGTGGACGATGACGAGTGGAATTTTGGACTCGGAGATCTCCGCCGCAGATACGGCACCTCCGACGGAGATACGGTTACGATCCAACTGATGACCTATGACGTTGCCCATGTGGATTACCGGCTGGTATTCTACTATGACAATCAGCCCATTTCCATAGAACCCATGGAGATCGTCGACTATCAGGATGGAGAAAAAGCCATCATTGATACCACCGTGGACCTGACCGGATTCGACGGCTACGCCCGGCTGTCGGCCTATCTGGTGCCGGTCAATGTTTTTAGATCGTCGGACGGTACGATCGTAGGCAACAATGGGGTCAATAACCGAATCGTGGTCGACCTTGTTCTCACCAGCGCGGCAAGCTACGACGAGATGTACAGTTGAACCGGCAACGCTTGACCCTCTGGGCGGACAAAAACGGCAAGACTGTCCGCATATAAAATACACTTGACTTTCATTTGAAAATGTGTTATCCTTCTTACCAAACACCCGCCGTGGAAAAACATTCTTTCTTCCACGGCGGGCAAACCCATAGAAAAGGAGAGAGGAGAAAATGAAACGTCTATTTTGTCTGATTTTGTGCCTGGCCCTGGCAGTATCCCTCACCGCCTGTGGGCCGGTGCCAAGCGGTCCTACGGAGACGGCAGCCAATCCCTTCACCCAGGGGACCACCGCCGCGCCGACCGACCCGCCCACTACCGCCGGCGCTACCGACGCTACCGGGTCTACCGAGTCTACCGGAAAAGGTAAACCAGTCCCCCCACCGCTGCCCTCCAGCTCTTCCTATTCCTTTGGAGGGGTCGATCAGATTATGGATGACGTCTCCGCCCATTACGACTACACAGGCGGAGAGCTTCATATGGCTTTCCACTTTGTGTCAAGTTTTGACTATTCCCAGTATGGCGTGGGCCCCCTGCTCTTTCTGGATGGGATCCCCCAGCCCTACAAAACAGAGGAAGAACCCTGGTACAGCTATCTGCATACCTATTCTCCAATCCCAAATCGTTTTGACGCCGATGATAATGTCATAACCCTCTCCTTCATCCCCGTTACCGGGCAGGCGGGTGACGCGCTGGAGCTCTATATCACCCCTGTCTGCGACCCAGACGGGAACCTATTAAAAGACCTCGGCGAAGAGGCCTTTTATCTCCTTGTGCAACACGAGGCCAAAGATTTTTGTGCCCGCGTTATTTTCTACGAAACGCCGCCGGAACCTGAACTGCCGGAGATCCCGGACCAAATGCTGTCCCATTCCGTTACCTACGAAGATGAACCCAGATTGCGATCTTGGACCCCGGAGGATTTGCAGCAAAAGCACGCGTACAGCTATACCATCAACGGTCAAACGCGGCCGGGCAGCATGACGTGGTACGGCTTCGACCAGGAACCAATCACGCTTAACTTCCAAATCTATGGAAACAGCTATGTCAAATACACACTTGTTTGTTTTAAAAACTACCAGCCGATCTCCGTCGACCCGGAGGACATTCTCTATGTAGAGGTCAAGGACGGCCAGCGAACAGAGGTCGAGGTCCAGATCGATATGTCCGACTTTGACGGCTCCGCGCAGGTTCCCTTTATGGTCGTTCTGGTCCCTCGTAATCTCCAGGCATACGAGGATGGGACTGCAGCCTTTTGGGACCATATTGGCTGCCGGTTTGAAAAAGTCTCGTTTTTCTACCTCGGCGGCGAGAAGGAGTAGCGCTTTCCCCTGCCCCAGGGGCCCCTTCGTGGGCAAAAGCATCCCACAGAGCGGGAAAAAAATTCTTGTAAATTTCAAAATTTGCTCAATATGTTATGGTCTTTTTCCGGGGAAGGTAGTAAAATAAATAAATCACCCTGTTCACGGCGCAACGGACAACACATGGACACGGAAAGGAGCGGATCGCCTTGGAAGTACGATTTGAAGGGCTATCCAAGAAATATCGGGGCAAATACGCCCTGAAAAACTTCTCAGCTACGTTGGAAAACGGGGTCTACGGCCTGCTGGGCACCAACGGCGCGGGCAAAACCACCTTGCTGAACCTGTTTATGGGCATTCTCAAGCCTGACGGTGGGGAGATCTACATCGACAACGAAAACATCCGTTCCCTGGGAACAGACTTCCTGAGCAGAATCGGGTATCTGCCCCAGTACCCGCAGTTCTACCGGGACTTTACCGTGGCGGAATTCATGGACTATATGTGCGTCCTGAAGGACATTCCCAGGCAGTACACCAAGCCCCGGATCCGGGGCCTGCTCCACCGGGTCAATCTGGACGAAGCGGCGGGAAAAAAGGTGGGCGCCCTCTCCGGCGGCATGCGGCAGCGGCTGGGCATCGCCCAGGCTATGCTGAGCAATCCCGGCATCCTCATTCTGGACGAGCCCACCGCCGGGCTGGATCCCCGGGAGCGGATCCGATTCCGGAACCTGATCTCCTCCTTTGCCGAGGACCGGATCGTAATCCTGGCCACCCATATCGTGCCGGATATCGAGTTCATCGCCAGCCAGATCCTGCTGCTCCACGAAGGGGTGCTGCTCAAGCAGGGCAGCCCCAAGGCCCTGACCGACGAGCTCACCGGCAAGGTTTGGGCTCTGGAGCTGGACACGCCCGACGTGCCTCGGGATCTGATCCACCACACCATCAGCAACATGGCCCGGGAGGGGGAGGGCATCCGGCTGCGCATCCTCTCCGACACCAAGCCCCACCCGGAGGCCCAGGCCGTCACCGCCAATCTGGAGGAGGTCTTCCTCTACCACTGTGGGGAGGAAGCAATGTGAAAGAGCGGATCATTTCTTTCTGCCGCCTGACCCTCTACGAGCTGCGGAAGGCCTTCGGCACCGTCTGGATGGCGGTGTTTCTGGCCGTCCTGCTCCTGGCCAACGGCTGGCGGCTCTATGACAGCTACCATCAGGAGGTGGCGAAATGGGAAGACTATCCCCAGGTATATCAGGAGTGCTACGCCTACCTCTCCGGCTCCATCACCACGGATAAAATCAATTCGCTGATGAGCGTCTACGGCCCCTTGCAGGAAAGATTCCCCAATCTAAGCCGGGAATACGACCCCAACGCCTATACTTACAGCGAGGAGGACGACTACTTTTTCTTCTGGGAGCTGTTTTACGAACCGATCTATTACGACTACCTCTATCAAAACCACGCGGTCCAGATCACGACTCAGGCCCGGGAGCTGGCCGCCCTCTATCAGGAGCTGGGCAATTCCTACGACGCCGCCAGAAATGAGATCCTCGCCCAGGACTTTGCCGGGCGGTGGGTGCCCTCCTTCGGGGACACCCGGCACTATGAGGTGCTGCTGAACTACGACTTTTCCTCCATGCTGGTGCTGGTGCTGTGCCTGTTCGCCCTGTGCGGGGTGTTCGTCACCGAAAAGGAAACGGGGATGTATATGCTCCACCGCACCACCCGGCTGGGCGGCCCCGCCACCGTGGGGGCGAAATTCGCCGCTTCGGCGTTCTTCTCCATTGCGGTGAGCGTCCTGTTCTTCACCCAGGACTTTTTGACGCTCCATCTTCTGGGCCAGAGATGGGAGGCGCTGAGCGACCCGGTGTACGTTCTCTGGCAGCTGGAATACACCCCCCTGCGGATGAGTCTGGGCATGGCGTTCCTGACCCTGGGCGCCGTGAAGACCCTGGGGGTGCTGTGCTGCTGCTGCTTTTTCCTGCTGGTCTCCTGCCTGGTCAAGCGGGTGCTGAGCTCCTTCATGGTCTCCATGGCGCTGCTATTCGGAGCGGTGGCCGCCCAGAATCTGGGGGGCGTGGGATATCCCGGCAAGTGGTGCAATCCGATGGAGCTGGTCATTGCCCGGGAGCTATTTACGCAGGACGACTTTGTGAATCTGTTCGGCCATCCGGTGCGGTACTTCCTGACCATGATCCTGGGCGTCATTCTGACGGCGGCGGTGGTGTGTCTGGTCATTCTCTACCGGAACCGCTCCACCCGGGCGGGTCTGCTGGAAGGGAGGCGGCGGCATGTTTCTGTATGAGTGGAAGAAGCTCCTGCTCCGCAGGGGCGGGATCTGGCTGCTCCTGCTGTTCTTTGTGGGGGAGATTGCCATCTCCGTCCTGTTCCGCCAGCCCTATGACCAGGTCCTGGAGCAAAACCGGGAAGTCTACGACCGGTATCTTTCCAGCGTCAACGGCCCGCTTACCCAGCAGAAGCGGGAATACATCGAAAATGAAATGGTCCGCCTCAATGACGTGCATATGCAGCTCTCCCAGCTCAATTCCAAATACTACCAGGGCCAGATTCCCCAGGACGAGTACCAAGCCCAGCTGGCAGAGCTTACCCAGCAGGACGCCGACTACGCCGGATTTGCCAAGCTCTACACCCAGTACATCTACGTCCGGGAGGTCCCGGAGCGGCGGTACTTTCTCTACACCGGCGGCTGGGAGCGGCTACTGACGGACTGGGAACCGGACTATCTGCTGCTGCTGGTGCTGGTACTGCTGCTGACCCCGGTATTCTGCGAGGAATATGAAAGCCGGATGGATCAGATTTTGCTGACCCAGAAGCGCAGCGCCGGGGCCCAGGTACTCTGGAAGGCGGCGGCGGTGGGGAGCCTGACGGTGCTGCTCACCGCGGCGGCCCAGCTGTGCCGCGTGATCACCTACGCTACCTACGGGCTGCCAAATGGGAGCTATCCCCTGGAATCGCTGGTCAGCTTCGGCGCCAGCGTGAAGGGGCTGTCCATCCTCCAGGGCTTTTTCCTGCAATTCGCGTTGAAGGAGCTGGGATATCTGTACTGCGCCCTGGCGATTCTGGCCCTGTCGGTGCTGCTGAAAAAATTCGCCCTGACGCTGATGGCGGGGCTGATCGCCCTGCCCCTGCCCTTCCTGACCCTGCGGGACGCCTTCGTTCTGGTCCCCATTCCCGGGCCCTGGTCCCTGACGGTGGGCACGGTCTATCTAGCCCCTTCCCAGGAGCTGACCGGCTTTACGGAAATGACGCCGCTCCAGCTGGGGCTGTTCGTGCTGGCGGTGGTCGTGCTGATGGGGCTGCTCTTCTTCTACGTCTGGTGGAACAACACCAACTGGGCCATCAAGCGAATCTCCTTCAGGAAGGGAGGCTCAAAACAATGAAGCGCCGTTTTCTCATCGTTCTCCTGCTTTTGAGCCTGCTACTTCCCGGCTGCGCCGGGAAAAAGGAGGAACCGGTCTTTTTCAATTCCGGCGTCAGCAGCGGCTCCTTTGCCGGGCGATATGTGCTGGTGCCGACGATGTTTTCCACGGAGCTGCTGGACCAGCAGACCGGGGTCCGCCGCTCCTTTCCCCTGGACGCGGGCGGCAACGCCAAATGTGGCTCCTCCTTCTTCCAGAAGGACGGGGAGATCTACTACCTCAAAACCCGGGAGCAGACCACCTCAGACGGCGGCAACATTCTCGCCAGCATCGAGGAGCTGGTGGCCATGGATACGCGGACTCTGGCGGAACGGGTGATCTACCGGTTTTCCTGGGAGCGGAGTTGGTTCTTCGGCATGCTGGACCTGCCGCCCAAGGACAGCCAGATGAGCATCGTCTATAACTTTTTCCTTCACGGGGGATACTTCTATTTCGTGAGCAACCAAGGCCTGTGCCGGATGAGCCTGCTCACCGGGCAGTATGAGCTCTATGTCAAGGATATGCAGCGGCAGTACGCCTACGACGGGCAGAATCTCTACTACACCGACGACTACAACCGTTTGGTGATCCAAAATCTGGACACCGGCGGCAGACGGACGGTGGAAGAAGTGGTGGCCTCCGCTTTTTGCTATACCCCCCAGGGGCTGTACTACCTGAACCGTCAGGGCGGGAACACCCTGTGGCGCTACGATCCCGCCGCCGAAAAGACGGAAAAGCTCTCCGACCTTTCGGGGTACGCCCTCGATTTCGACGAAGACAGCCTCTATTTGCACACGGAGGACGGATTGTTGATCCGGCTGTCCCAGAGCGGCGAGGAGCTGGCCAGGGCGGAGATCAGCGGCACGCTGGTGGTCCCCTACCAGGGGGATTTCCTGTACCGGAGCTTCGACGCCCTGGCCGAGGACGGGAGCATGGTCACCCAGCTCTACCAGATCCGAAAATCCGACCTGACCGAAACGCTACTGTCCTAGCGCAAAGCCCCCGCCGCGGCGGGGGCTTTGCATGGTTCTTGTCAAATTGTCAAAAAATACCGGGGCGCGGCGGCGCAACTTTGTTCTGTTTTTGTTAATTTTGCCCTTGCATTTTGGAAATCTCAGGTCTATAATAGGCAAGGTCAAAATTGGACAGTATAAGGAAGCGACTTTCCATGAAAAACAGCGGTAGAAAAACCGCCCATCCCTACGCCCCCCGCCGGGCCGCCGCGGTTCCGGTCCCGGTACGGCATCCCCTTCCCCGCGCGCCCCTTTCCGATCCCTTTCTGAGCCGGGTCCGGCGCTTTCTTTCCAAAAACGTGGTGATGGTCATCGCCTTTTTCGCGGCGCTGCTGACCACCCTGGTGGTGCCCATCGACCGGGCGTACCTGGGCTACTTTGATTTCAAGACTCTGACCTGCCTGTTCTGCGTTCTGGCGGTGGTCTGCGCCCTGAAAAATATCAACTTCTTCTATCTTTTGGCCCGAAAAGTGGTGCGGGTCTTCAAAAACGCCCGGATGAGCGTCCTGGCCCTGGTGTACATCACCTTCCTGGGCTCCATGCTCATCGCCAACGACATGGCATTGCTCACCTTCCTGCCCCTGGGGTATCTGGTGCTGTCCACCACCGGCAAGGAAAAGTACATGGCCTTCACCTTCATTATGCAGAACATCGCCGCCAACCTGGGCGGGATGCTCACCCCCTTCGGCAATCCCCAGAATCTGTACCTGTACTCCCATTTCAATATCCCGGATGTGGAGTTTTTGTCCATCATGGCGCCGCCCTTCTTGCTGTCCGTGGTGCTGATCACCGTCTGCTGCTGCCTGTTTGTAAAGCCGGAGGCCCTGGAGATCGGGGACGAGGCCCTGCGCCTGGATCCCAAGCGGACGGCGCTGTATCTGGGCCTTTTCGCCCTGGCCATCGCCATCGTCTTCCGGGGCATCCCCTACTGGATCGGCCTGCTGGTGATCCCGCCGGTGCTGCTGCTGACTGACCGGAAAGCGCTGAAAATGGTGGACTATCCCCTGCTGCTGACCTTTGTGTTTTTCTTCGTTTTCTCGGGAAATATGGCCCGGATCGGAGCGGTGCGGGACTTTTTCTCCGCTTTGATGAGCAAAAGCACCCTGCTTTTCAGCGCACTTTCCTGCCAGTTCATTAGCAACGTCCCGTCGGCCATTCTGCTGAGCCAGTTCACCGGCAACTACGCCGAGCTGCTCTGGGGCGTAAATGTGGGCGGCGTGGGGAGCTTGATCGCCTCCCTGGCCAGCCTGATCACCTTCCGGGAGTACGTCCGGCACAATCCCGGCAAGGCGGGGGCCTATATCGGAGAATTCAGCGCCTTTAACTTCACCTTCCTGTTCCTTTTGCTTGGATTTTTGTTCCTCATCAAGTTAATATAAACTGCCGCCCTTCCCAATCATGGGAAGGGCGGTATTGCTGGCAGTACCGGGATCGCTGCTTTTTCGGAATATTGCTCTTAGTAGCCTTTGCACCACTCATTCAAACGCTTTAGCTCCATATTGTTTACCCCGTTTAAGTACAGGTTCAAATCCGAAGTTGCTTGTATTCTGGAGATCCGATCATTCAGCTCCTCGCCCTCAGATTGCAGGTTCTTCACCCCAGACTCAATCCTGCCGCTCGACTGAATGAGGGTATCGATTCTGTTATTCGATTCCGTGATCGCGGAGTAGATCACATACTGTGTCTCCTTGATCTGCTCAAGCTGTGAGATTACCACATTGAGTTGAAGGGAGATCCTGTCCAGCCGCACCTCCAGCTCCAGTTGATTATACGCGTCTCCCAAGTTGGTAAACCTACCGGCACTGAAATACTCATAAAGAGTCGAAACGGCCGTAAAGCAGCGGTATTTCTCAAAAAGAATATTACGGGCATACAGCTTACTTCGGGTGCTTTTCAGTTTGTTATAGCTTTGAAGCACGGTTTCATATTCGTATTTAAGATATACCAATGCTTTCTTTTCTTTCTGGACACGTATTCTATCATTGGCAAGCGCCAGCTGGTAGTTCCTCTTTTCTAACTCATATGAAGATTTATTTTTTTTAATTTGCTTGTTATGATCTACTATTCCAATTATGACGCCAATAAGAATACCAAGTCCCCCAAAAATGAGTACTAACAAAAACAGCAAACCATAGATAGAAGATGGTAAGATTTCATCGAGGCCAAGAGAAATTACCACTTGTGATACAAATGATGAGAAAATTAAACAAAGCACCCAAAGAATGAACGCAAAAATGGCTCCAAGAATGGCACCCACATAAGCGGACATGCATATATCGTCAAATAAACTATATTCAGGCTTTTCAAGTTCCGGTTCAGCAAATCTTTTGGGATATCCCAGCGGGGCCATTCTCTTTTTCAATGCCTGCAACAATCTTTCGTGGGTATAGCACTCCTTTTCAATCTCCACCATGGTCCCTAAGTATTCTGTGATCTCTCTTGGCGTCATTTCTACCCCTCCATACAAAATGATTATGGCTCAAAATGGTACCACACACCAAAAAACGCATACTACACCCTTGGCGTTGGATATTCGATTTGTGTGGCAAATCCATGGTATCACACTCTTTGCAAAAATGCAAGGAAAAAATGTTTTATAGGGTCTTCAGATAGAAAAAAGGCGCCGATCACTCGGCGTCTTTTTGGCGCGATATAAAAAACATTGTTCTTATGAGGC
>CANQFY010000025.1 GCA_947600025.1 uncultured Oscillospiraceae bacterium | reverse complement strand
TTGGCCGCGGTCACGAGATGGGTCAGGCTCAAATATGCTGCCATGAATCTGAAAAAGCTGGCGAATTGGAGTTGGAACAACTCCTCTTTTTCTCGAATTTGGCTTGCTTTTCCAAATATTTGCAGAAGAATCCCTGTTTTCGCTTCTTGAAAACAGGGATTCTTTGACGGACTGAGGCCGCCGGCTTGACCGGCGGCCTTTTCGGCTTCTTAAAACTGTCTGCTGCCCACGCTTTTCCGCACCAGCGCCCGCTTCAGCCGGGCCTCGGCCAGGCGCAGGTCCGCGTCGGAGGCGGACTTGTTGGCAAGGACCGTTTTGGCCCGCTTTTCCGAGGCCTCCGCCCGGGGCACGTCGATCCGGTCCGCCCACTCGAAGGTGGTGGGCACCAGGGTCACGCCCTGGTCTGTGACGGAGAGCATCCCGCCGATGCAGGCGGCGTAGCGCCGCTGGCCATCCGTGACAATCACCGCCCGGCCCATGCCTAGGGGGGCCACGCAGGGCAGATGCCCCGCCAGGATGCCCATGTCCCCGCTGGTGGTGTGAACAATCAGCTCCTCCGCCTGGCCGTCGAACAGCAGCCCGTCGGGGGTGACGATTTTCAGGGGAAAGGAGGTCATGCCTGATCCCTCCGGTATTTTTCCACCACCTCGTCAATGGTGCCGGCAAAGAGGAAGTAGGACTCGGGGATCTGGTCGTGCTTGCCCTCGATGATTTCCCGGAAGCCCCGAATCGTCTCCTTCAGGGGCACATACTTGCCCTCGTAACCGGTGAACTGCTCTGCCACGGTGAAGGGCTGGGACAAAAACCGCTGAATTTTCCGGGCCCGGGCCACGGTCAGCTTGTCCTCCTCGCTGAGCTCGTCCATGCCCATGATGGCGATGATGTCCTGCAGCTCCTTGTACCGCTGCAGGATCCTCTGGACGCCCCGGGCGGTCTCATAATGATCCCGGCCCAGAATTTCCGGGGTCAGGATCCGGGAGGTGGAGCTCAGGGGGTCCACCGCCGGGTAGATGCCCAGGGAGGCAATGCCCCGGTCCAGGGCGGTGGTGGCGTCCAGATGGGCGAAGGTAGTGGCAGGCGCCGGGTCGGTATAGTCGTCCGCCGGGACGTAGACCGCCTGAACGGAGGTGATGGAACCGGCCTTAGTGGAGGTGATCCGTTCCTGGAGAGCGCCCATTTCCGTGGCCAGGGTGGGCTGGTAGCCCACGGCGGAGGGCATCCGGCCTAGCAGGGCCGAGACCTCGGAACCGGCCTGGGTAAAGCGGAAGATGTTGTCGATAAAGAGCAGCACGTCCTGGTGCTTCACGTCCCGGAAATACTCGGCCATGGTCAGGCCCGAAAGGCCCACCCGCATTCTGGCTCCGGGAGGCTCGTTCATCTGCCCGTAGACCATGGCGGTCTTGTGCAGAACGCCGGACTCGGACATCTCCCGATACAGGTCGTTGCCCTCCCGGGTCCGTTCTCCCACGCCGGTAAACACGGAAATGCCGCCGTGGGCCTTGGCCACGTTGTTGATCAGCTCCATGATCAGTACGGTCTTGCCCACGCCGGCGCCGCCGAACAGGCCGATCTTGCCACCCTTGGCGTAGGGGCAGATCAGGTCCACCACTTTAATGCCGGTCTCCAGGATCTCCGTGGCGGGCTCCTGCTCCTCGTAGCTGGGGGCGGAGCGGTGGATGGGCCAGCGCTCCTGGGCCGCTACCGGGCCCTGCTCGTCGATGGGCTGGCCCAGCAGGTTGAACACCCGGCCCAGACATTCCTCGCCCACGGGCACGGTGATGGAGCTGCCGGTATCGTAGGCATTTGCGCCCCGCTGCAAGCCGTCGGTGGAGCTCATGGCGACGCACCGGGCCACATTGTCCCCGATGTGCTGGGCCACCTCCGCCACGATGGTGCGCTCCCCGTGGGGAATTTCAATGGCGCTGAGCAGCTGGGGCAGCTGCCCGTCTTCAAAGCGGATATCCAGAACCGGGCCCATCACCTGGGTCACGGCTCCCACATGTTTCGCCATAGGCTACAACTCCTTGTTAAGTAATGGAACAGGGCGGTTTGGAAACTGACGGAGGCCCTTTAAGCCCCGGCCACGATCTCGGTAATCTCCTGGGTGATGGCGGCCTGGCGGGCACGGTTGAATTTCAAACTCAGATCCGCGATCATGTCCTCCGCGTTGGAGGTGGCGGAGTCCATGGCGGTGCGGCGGGCGGCCTGCTCGGCGGCCCGGCTCTCGCACAGGGCACCGTAGAGGATGCCGCCCAGGTACTCCGGGATAATGGCGTCAAACACGGCCCCGCTGTCCGGCTCGTAGAGGATCTCCGGGCCGGAGGGCCTCTTTTCCCCGGTCTGCTGCCGCAGCAGCGGCAGCAGCCGCAGAGTCGCGGGGGTCTGGGACAGGACGGAGACAAAATTGGTGTAGCCCACCCGGATCTCGTCAAATTCTCCAGCCAGGTAGGCTTTGCACAGCGTCTTCGCCATGGTGAAACAGTCCCCCACGGACACATCCTCGGCGATGCTGTAAGCCTCCGTCAATATGGGCATCTTTCGGACGTGGAAAAAGTCCGCCGCTTTTTTTCCCAGGGGAAGGACAGAGGCGTTTTTCCCCTCCATCTCGGCGTAGCAGAGCTTTAGAATATTGCTGTTGTAGCCCCCCGCCAGGCCTCGGTCTCCCGCGATGACCACATAGGCTACTCGATTCCCCGCCCGGGGCAGAAGATAGGGAGAGGAGAACTCTCTATTGGAGTCCACAATGTCGTTGATGGTTTCGTACAGGATCTCAAAATAGGGCCGGGAGCATAGCACCTGGGTCTGGGCCCGGCGGAGCTTGGAGGCCGCGACCATTTCCATGGCCTTGGTGATTTGCTTGGTACTCTCCATGCTCTTGATGCGGTTTTTGATCTCCTTGGTGGAAACGCCAGCCATGGGCGGCCTCCTTCCTTATACTGGGTTGAATTCCGCCAGCAGGGCGGTGAGGGCTTCCTTCAGCGCCTCTTCCGTGTCCGGCTCCAGCTTGCCGGTGACGCGGATAGCATCCAGGATCCCGCTGTGCCGGTTTTCCAGGTATTCGGAGAGCCGGGCCTCAAATTCGGGGATCCGCTCCACTTCCACGTCCTTGAGATAGCCGTTGGTCACGGCGTAGAGGATGCATACCTGGTGGGCCACCTCCACGGGGGCGTTGTTTTTCTGCTTCAGCACCGCCACGATCCGCTCGCCCAGGGCCAGCCGGGCCTTGGTGTCCGCGTCCAGGTCGGAGCCGAACTGGGCGAAGCTCTGCAGCTCCCGGTACTGGGAGTAGAGCAGCTTCAGGGAGCCCGCTACCTTTTTCATGGCCTTGATCTGGGCCGCGCCGCCTACCCGGGACACGGAGATGCCTGGGTTCACGGCAGGCATGATCCCGGAGTTGAACAGCTCGGATTCCAGGAAGATCTGCCCGTCGGTGATGGAAATGACGTTGGTGGGGATGTAGGCGGACACGTCGCCGGCCTGAGTTTCGATGATGGGCAGGGCAGTCAGACTGCCGCCGCCCTTTTCCGGTGCCAGGTGGGCCGCCCGCTCCAGCAGCCGGGAGTGGAGATAGAACACGTCGCCGGGATAGGCTTCCCGTCCGGGGGGACGGCGGATCAGCAGGGAAATGGCCCGGTAGGCCACGGCGTGCTTGCTCAGGTCGTCGTAAATGCACAGCACGTCCTTGCCCTGATGCATAAAGTATTCGCCCATGGTGCAGCCGGAGTAGGGAGCGATGTACTGCATGGGAGCCAGCTCCGAGGCGGTGGCGGAGACCACGATGGTGTAGTCCATAGCCCCGCCCAGGGTCAGGTTGTTCACGATCTGAGCCACGGTGGACCGCTTCTGACCAATGGCCACATACACGCAGATGACGTTTTTCCCCTTCTGATTCAGAATGGTATCGGTGGCGATGGTGGTCTTGCCGGTCTGCCGGTCGCCGATGATCAGCTCCCGCTGGCCCCGGCCGATGGGGATCATGGAGTCGATGGCCTTGATGCCGGTCTGTAAGGGCACGTTCACCGGCTCCCGGTCAATGATGCCCGGAGCGGGGGCTTCGATGGGACGGTAGTCCGCCGCCTCGATGGGTCCCTTGCCGTCGATGGGCTGGCCCAGGGCGTCCACCACCCGGCCGATCAGCCCTTCCCCAACGGGAACGGAGACCACCCGGCCGGTACGCTTGACCGTGTTCCCCTCCTGGATGCCCTGGTCGTTGCCCAGGACCACGATGGACACCGCGTCCTCCTCCAGATTCTGGGCCATGCCGTAGGCGCCGTTGGGGAACTCCACCAGCTCGCCGGCCATGCAGTTGTCCAGCCCGGCGGCCCGGGCGATGCCGTCGCCCACCAGGATGACCACGCCGGTCTCGCTCTGCTCCAGCCGGGCCTCGTAATTTTTGATTTGTTCACGGATGATCTTGGTGATCTGTTCGTGTCTTGCTTCCATAGCGTCCCTGCTTTCTTATTCCGTCGGAGGTCACAGGACCGTAGAGCGCAGCATGGACCGGATGGCGTCCAGTCTGCCCGCCACGGTGTCCTCCACCCGTTTTCCGTCGTAGTCCAGCCGCACGCCCCCCAGGGTCTTGGGGTCCACCCGGCATTGGAGCTTCACGGTCTTGCCTGTGATCTGCTCCAGCTTTTCCGTCAAACGGCGGCATTGCTCGTCCGTGAGGGCCACGGCGGTCACCGCTGTCACGCTCACGATGCCGTTGTCAGCGTAGTACCGCTCCCGAAAGACCTTTACACAGTCGGGGAATTGACGTGCATAGCCCTTTTCGGAGAGCAGCTTGATGAAATTCAGCACATAGGGTTCCACCCGGCCTCGAAGGGCCTGGTCGGCGATGGCGCACCGCTCCTGTTTGGGCAGCGCCGGAGAATCCAGCAGCCGGAGATATCCAGGCTCCTGGGCAAAAATTTCAGACAGGGATTCCAGCTCCTCCAGCATCGGACCGGAGAGGCCTTCGTCCCGGGCCAGGTCGTAGAGCGCCTGACCGTAGCGTTCGGCGGCGGGGCTCATGCTTCACCACCCAGCTGTTCAATGAAGCGGTCCACCAGGGCGGCCTGCTCGTCGCCGTCCAGGCTCTTGCCCACGACCTTCCCGGCAATGGCCAGGGCCAGGTCAGAGATCTCGTCCTTGGCGTCGTTGACTGCTTTTTTCCGCTCCTGGGCAATGTCCGCGGTGGCCTTCTGCCGGATGGCGTCGGCCTCCCGGTTGGCCTGGCGGAGAATTTCCTCCTCCCGGCTCTGGCCCCGGGCCACGGCCTCCTTCACCAGCCGTTCCCCGGTGTCGGCGGCCACGGAGAGCTTCTGCTCATATTCCGCGCGCAGAGCCTCGGCCTCGGACCGGGCCTGACCGGCGGCGGCATAGGTGTCGTCGATCTCCTTTTGACGGGAATCGATCATCTTCATCACCGGGCCGAACAGGAATTTTTTCAGCACGAAAAAGAGGGCCAGAAAGTTGGCAAGGGCAAACAGAGCGTCCCACAGGTTCACGCCCATAAAATCTTCAAATCCCACGCTTTTTCGCTCCTTTCGTCAAAAAAATGGGGAGAAGAAGATCAGTTGATGCCGAACATGATGACAAAGGCGATGACCAGGGAGTAGATGCCGGTGGTCTCCGCCACGGCGCAGCCCAGCAGCATGTTGGTCCGCAGGGTGCTGGTGGCCTCGGGCTGACGGGCCATGCCCTCCAGGGCCTTGCTGACGGCAATGCCTTCGCCGATGCCGGGGCCGATGGCGCCGATACCCATGCAGATGCCGGCGCCGATGGCGCAAGCGGCCTTAATGATTGCGTGTTCCATAAAAAGTTTCCTCCAAACCAAGATTTACGGATTTTTTGTTTATTTTAGAAAGCGCGGTGATCGCTTTCACGTTGCCGAAGGGATTTCCTCCGGCGGCGGGCAGGCCCCGGAGATGTAGACCATGCTCAGCAGGCTGAACACAAAGGCCTGGATAAAGCCGGAGAACAGGTCAAAGTACAGCGACAGCACCGCCGGGATGCCGAACTCCAAAATGGGCACGCCGGTGAGCAGCCCGGAAAATTCCAGCAATCCCAGCAGCCCCAGCACGGCCAGAACGATCCCGAAAATCCAAAGGGCGGTCTTTTTCCGCTTTTTTCCCAGGAAGAACAGCCCGCCGCCCAGAGCCAGCACCACCACCGGCACGATCCAGGTGCCGGAGATCAGGCCAATCAGAATGGTGGAGGCGGCGCTGAGGGCGGTATAGAGGATGCTGGTAATGACCCCGCCGCCAGCCACGTTGCCGAAGTGACGGAAGGCCATGCTGACCGGCTGGGCCACCTCGGAGATCAGATTCATGGGGGTCATCACTGCCACCGGCTCGGTAAAGCCCTTGAGCCAGCCGAGGAAGCCGTTGCGCTTGATGGAGTTGTACCAGATGATGGCGCTGACCATCAGCGCCCAGGTCAGCGTCACGCTGAGGTCCGCCGTGGTGGAGCGGAAGAAGCCCAGCATACTGATGAGAGACCCGCAGATGGAGGACAGGAACAGCGTTCCAATAAACGGCGTCCAGGCGACGTTGTGTTCCCCCATGGTCTCCACCACCAGGGTGCGGAGCATGGTAACCGCCTTTTCCACCAAAACCTGGACTTTTCCCGGCCGTTTTTGCAGGTTTTTCCCCAAAAAATACCCGGTAATGCTGAGAAATACCGTCACCAGCAGCAGCGAAAGGGTGGTTTGGGTCACGGGGATGCCCCCGAAAAGGGGGATATAAAAATAGATGTACGCGCCGTTGACGTTCACATTCATGCCGGGCGATCCTCCTTCTTCCGGAAAAATTCTCCCACGGTCAGGGCGATCCGGGGAAACAGCAGAGGCGCCAGCAGGGCGATGAGATTGCACTGCCCGCTTTTCGCGGCAATAAACAGTCCCAGAAACAGGCCAATGTACCGCAGCAGGAAGGAGGCGGCGATGACGCCCTGGCCGCCCTTCACGTTCTGCTGCTCCGCCCGGTTGGCCGCGGCGTTGACCCCCACGCTCATCAGCAGGAAGTTCGCCAGGGACAGCCCGCCGCCGATCAGCCCGCCCCATAGGACGGGAAGCTCCCAGTATCCCAGGGCGGCGAATATGGCGAACATGACGGCGATCCCCGCCGCCATTCCCCCGGTGACGAGGAGCGTTTCCTTCAGGAAGGTTTTCCTGGAATCCATAGTCTTCTCCTCAAGCGTGATCGTTAAAAAACACATCGGGGGGATCGTCCTTTTTTTCCGTGGAGATCCGGTCCAGCACCCGTAGGCTGGATAAAAACCCCTCCAGAGCACACACCGCCCCGAAGGCCACGCCGACCCACAGCACCCAGTCCCCCAGGGAAAAGGTGTCCCGGAGCCAGGTGGACAGCCACACGCAGCCGGCCAGCGGCACGGCGACGGACAGCCCCAGTTGGGTGAGCCAGACCAGCAGTTGCAAATTCTTCAAAGGCAAAGCCCCCTCTAATTCAAAAGTTATTATACTCCATGGCGGAGGAAGATTCAAGACAAATTGCCCTCCTTTCTCAAATTTTTTTCGTTCCGGCGCTGATGGAGCGTTTTTTGATCGAAGGGAAAGTTTTTCGGGAAAGGGGCTTTCCTTTTTCCCCAAAATATTGTAAACTAGAGAAAAACCCCACACCGATCCGGGAGAAGGAGCATATTCTACCCATAGAGGTGGTTTGGAATGTTTCTGACGGTGATTTTGGGATGCCTGGCGGCCTTCGGCGCGGTTTGCGCGCTGGCCTGCCTGGTGGGACTGGCCTTGCCCAAGCCCAGCGGAACGGCGGTCTGCCTGGGCCGGACGGCCTTCGCCCTGCGCTGGCTGTGGCTTCGGGAGCTGGGACTGGCCCCCGGACGGCTGATTTGGGCGGACTGTCCCCTGGACGAGGGGGAGCGGGCAAGGTTTCAGGATCGGGGCGTGGAATTTTGCAGTCTGGCGGAGCTGCCCGCCCGGCTGGCGCGGGAGGCGGAGACCCTTGGGGGAACAGGAACTGGAGATCTTGCAGGGCGCGATCAGCGCGATAGTATACCAAAACTATGACAACGGCTACGCCGTGCTGCGCCTGGACTGCGGCAGTGGGCAGACCGTCACCGTGGTGGGCACCGTGCCCATGCCGGCGGTGGGGGAGCGGTTGGTGGTGACCGGCCGCTGGGCCAGCCACGCCAACTATGGCCGCCAGTTTGAGGCGGAGTTTTTGGAGCGGCTGATGCCTCAGACCGGGGCGGAGATCCTGGCCTATCTGTCCAGCGGCGCCATCAAGGGCATCGGCGCGAAAATGGCGGCTCGGATCGTTTCCCAGTTTGGGGACGACACCCTGCGGATCCTGGAGCGGGAGCCGGAGAAGCTGGCCCTGGTGCCGGGAATTTCCCAGGCCAAGGCCATCGCCGTGGGCCAGCTGTTCCGGTCCCAGTCCGGGCTGCGGCAGATCATGGAATTTTTCGCCCTGCACCACCTGCCGGCGGAGCTGGCGGTGCGCACCTATAAAATCTACGGGGAGCAGACCATGGAGCTGCTCTATCAGGATCCCTATCTGCTGATGGACGACGGGCTGGACGCCCCCTTTGCCCCAGTGGACGCCTTCGCCGTGGAGCTGGGGGTGGCGGCTGACGATCCTAGGAGGGTGGAGGCGGGGCTGCTGTTTGAAATGCGCTACAACCTGGCCGCCGGTCATAGCTTCCTGCCCAGGGACAAGCTGGCCCTGGCTACCGGACAGCTGCTCTCCATCTCTCAAGAGGCCGTAGCGGAAGGAATAAATCGGCTGTTGGAGGCGAAGAGGCTGATTGGGGACCGGCTGGCGGGGATCGATATTGTCTACCTGCCGGAGCTGTACCAGGCGGAGACGGAGGCGGCCCGCCGCCTGCGGGAGCTGGCGGGGGAAGAATACGGCCCTCCCGCAAATTTGGAGGAAATGCTCGCCCAGGCGGAAAGGAGCAGCGGTCTGAAATACGCCCCCCAGCAGGAGCAGGCCATCCGGGAGGCGGCCCAGGCCGGAGTCCTGCTGATCACCGGCGGTCCCGGCACCGGCAAGACCACCATTTTGAACGGCGTGCTGTCGCTCTATTCCCAGATGGGTCTCAAGTGCCTGCTTGCCGCCCCCACGGGCCGGGCCGCCAAGAGGCTGACCGAGGTGACGGGCCGGGATGCCTCCACCATCCATCGGCTGCTGGAGGCGGGCATCGACCCCAATACCGGGAAAATGTTCTTTGCCCGGGACGAGGGCAACCCCCTCCGGGCCGACGCGGTGATTGTGGACGAGATGAGCATGGTGGACGTGCTGCTGCTGGGCAGCCTGCTCCGGGCCATTCCGCCCCGCAGGCGGCTGATCCTGGTGGGGGACCCGGATCAGCTCCCCCCGGTGGGACCGGGGTTTTCCTTTGGGGATATGCTCCGCAGCGAGGTGCTCCCCACGGTGCGGCTGACGGAGATTTTCCGCCAGGCCCAGCAGAGTTTGATCGTCATGAACGCCCACCGGGTCAACCGGGGGGAGCTGCCGGACCTTCGGAGTCGGAACAGCGACTTTTTCTTCCTGCCCTGCCGGACGGAGGAGGCGGTTGCTCAGACCATCACCGACCTGTGCGAAAAGCGGCTGCCCAAAAACATGGGCATCCCCGCCGGGCAGATCCAGGTGCTGTCCCCCACCCGGAAGGGGCCGGTGGGCACCTGGGAACTGAACAAGCGGCTCCAGGCCCGGCTCAACCCGCCGTCTCCGGCGAAAAAGGAGCGGACCTGGGGGGGATTTTCCTACCGGGAGGGGGACCGGGTGATGCAGATTCGGAACAATTACGACATTCTGTGGAAGAAAACCGACGGGTCCGCCATCGGGGCCGGGATCTTCAACGGGGATGTGGGCACCATCCGGGAAATCGACCCCGCCATGGAGACCGTGACCGTGGTATTTGAGGACCGGGAGGCAGAGTACGACTTTACTCAGCTGGGAGAGCTGGAACCGGCCTACGCCATGACTGTCCACAAGAGCCAGGGCAGCGAGTACCGGGCGGTGGTCATGGCCGTGTGGGGCGGTACAGGGTTTCTTTACAACCGGAGCGTGCTGTACACCGCCATCACCCGGGCCCGGGAGCTGCTGATCTTGGTGGGCAGGCCGGAAACGGTGGAGACCATGACCAACGCGGTTCGGGTGGGGCGGCGTTACACCGGCCTCAAGCTCCGGCTCCAGGAGAAGGACCATGTTGTTTGAGCGGCTGAAGGCCCTCCTGTTTCCGCCCAAGTGCGTGCTGTGCGGGAGGCTTCTGGAGCGGGAGGAGACGGACCTGTGCCATGAATGCCGGACGGACAGGCCCCTGTATCCCCGGCCCTCCGGCGGAAAGGAATTTATTGACCGATGGACCGCGGTGTGGTATTATGACAGTATGGTGCGGCGCAGTTTACTGCGGTACAAGTTTCACGGCGCCCGGCACTATGCTTCCTGCTACGGCAGAATGTTGGCCATGAAGCTGACGGAGGAAGACCTGACGGATTTTGACCTGCTTACCTGGATTCCGGTCAGCGCCAAGCGCCTGCGGAAACGGGGCTACGATCAGGCTCGGCTTCTGGCCCAGGCGGTGGGGGCGGAATTGGGCAGGGAACCCACGCCCACGCTTCGGAAGAAGTGGGACAACCCGCCCCAGTCCGGCATTTCCGGGCCGGCGCAGCGCCGGGCCAATGTGCTGGGGATTTACCAGGTCTTGGACCCGGAACGGGTGCGGGGAAAGAAAATTCTGCTGCTGGACGATATTCTCACTACCAGCGCCACCGCCAGCGAGTGCGCGCGGATGCTGCTGACGGCGGGAGCGGAGCGCGTGACCCTGGGCGCGGTAGCCGCTGGGGGGAGAAAAAAGGATAACAGGTGATTTTATGCCATTTCAAATGCCATTCCAACTGTTTACAAATGACCTGGGCGTGGATCTGGGCACCTCTAATGTGCTGATCTACGTCCACAACCGGGGCATTGTGGTGCGGGAGCCGTCGGTGGTGGCGGTGGACAAGAATACGGGCCGGATCCTCCAGGTGGGCGCCGCCGCCCGGAATATGCTGGGCCGGACCCCCGGAAACGTGGTGGCTATGCACCCCCTCCAGGACGGGGTCATCTCCGACCATGAAATGACCGTGCGGATGCTCCAGCGGCTGTTCCGCACCGCCACCCGCACCAGCCTGTTCACCCCCAAGCCCCGGGTGGTCATCTGCGTGCCCAGCGGGGTGACGGAGGTCCAGGAGCGGACGGTGATCAACGCCGCCATCGAGGCCGGCGCCCGCCGGGTGTACCTGATCGAGGAGCCTCTGGCGGCGGCGCTGGGCGCCAATCTGGATATCAGCGGCCCCAGCGGGTACATGGTGGTGGATATCGGCGGCGGTACCACCGATATCGCGGTGCTGTCCATGAACGGGGTAGCGGCCTCCTCCTCCATCAAGGTGGCGGGGGACGCCTTCGACGACGCCGTGGCCCGGTTCGTCCGGCGGCAGTTTGGCGTGGTCATCGGCCAAGCTACGGCGGAGAACATCAAAATTCAGATCGGCTGCGTCTATCCCCGTCCCCAGGACATCTCCATGAACGTCCGGGGCCGGGACACCAAAACCGGCAGACCTCGGGATATTACCATTTTGTCCTCCCAAATTTATAACGCCCTGCGCCGCCTGGGCCGGCAGATCGCCGACGAGGTCCTCTCCGTGCTGGAGCAGAGTTCCCCGGAGCTGGTGGGAGATATCTCTCAGAACGGCATCACCCTCACCGGCGGCGGCAGCCAGATCTGGGGCATGGACGCCCTGCTGATGGAACACACCGGCATCCAGACCACCCTGGCCGACGACCCGGACTCCTGCGTGGCCTACGGCTGCGGCAAAAGCCTGGAGTGGATCAACCATATGCAGGAGGGACCCATCAACATTGCCCGCCGCCGCATTATGCGGGAGCGATGAAAATCGAAACCCCCAGGGGGCTTTGAACTGCGCCCCATTTGTTAGACAGTGTGGTATAATAGCCGCGAGGCGGCTATTATACTTTTGATTTCAGTTCTTTTTCTCCCACCCTGTCGGGCGGAACCGAAAAGGATCATAAGGCATTTGACGGACTTTTCTGAAGGGAGGTGGTCAGCCGTGGCATTCCCACCGGCATTTTTGGACGAGCTGGTGGCTCGGAACCCCATTGAAGAAGTGGTGAGTCAGTATGTGAATCTCCGCCGCAGCGGGGCCAACCTCTTTGGCCTGTGCCCCTTCCACGGGGAGAAGACCGCCTCTTTTTCCGTGTCCCCGGACAAGGGGATGTTCTACTGCTTCGGCTGCCACAAGGGCGGCGGGGTGATCAATTTCCTGATGGAGATCGAGAACCTGAGCTACCCCGACGCGGTCCGGGCCCTGGCCCAGCGGGCGGGGATGACCGTGCCGGAGGACGAGCAGTATCAGAGCCGCTACCGGCAGCAGGAGCGGCTCTGGGCGCTGTGCAAGGAGGCGGCCCGGTATTACCATACCCAGCTCTACGCCCCCGCCGGGGCGGCGGGCCTGGCCTATGCCCAGAAGCGGGGCATGACAAAATCTATCCTGACCAAATTCGGTGTGGGCTTCGCCCCGGATTCCTGGTCTGGCTTGGTGGACGCCATGCGCGCCAAGGGCTATACCGACCAGGAGCTGACGGCGGCCGGGCTGGTGTCCGAAAAGAACGGACGCGTTTACGACCGGTTTCGCAACCGGCTGATGTTTCCCATTATCGACGTTCGGGGCAATCTCATCGGCTTCGGCGGCCGGGTGATGGACGATTCCACACCGAAGTACCTAAACTCTCCAGAGACATTGATTTTCAATAAACGGAAAAACCTTTTCGCCCTGAATTTGGCGAAAAAGAGCAAGCTGGGCTACCTGATCCTGGTGGAGGGGTACATGGACGCGGTGAGCCTGCACCAGTACGGCTTCGACTGCGCCGTGGCCTCCCTGGGCACCGCCCTGACGGAGGACCACGCCACCCTGCTCACCAGGTATACCGAGGAAGTGATCCTCATCTACGATGCCGACGAGGCCGGACAGGACGCCACCCGGCGGGCCATCCCCATTTTGGAGCGGGCGGGCCTGCGGGTGAAGGTGCTGAAGGTGAAGGACGCCAAGGACCCCGACGAGTTTTTGAAGAAATTCGGAGCGGACCGCTTCCGGGTCCTACTGGAGGGGGCCTCCAACCGGATCGAGTACCAGCTTACCACCATTGCCAAAAAATACGACCTGCGGGAGGACGACCAGCGGATCCGCTTTGTCCAAGAGGCGGCGGAGCTGATCAGTACTCTGGGCAGCGCCGTCCAGCGGGAGATCTACGGGGGCCGTGCGGCGGAGGCCGCCGGCATCACGGCTGACGCCATGAAGCTGGAGGTGGAAAAGGCCTGGCGCCGCCGCCGGGCCCGGGAGAAGAAGCGCCAGGAACGGATCGACCTAGCCCCTGCCCAGGCTCTCCGGCCCAAGGACCGGAGCATCCGCTATGACAACATGAAATCCGCCATGGCGGAGGAAATGCTGATCTGCCTGATGATGAAGGACCCGCCACTGTCGGACGTGACCGGGGACCTGACGGAGGCGGATTTCTCCGTCCCGCTGCTGGGCCGGGTGTTCGCCCAGCTGAAAAGCCGACATGACCAGGGCCTGGAGTTGTCTCTGGGGGTGCTGGAGGGCCTGACTCCGGAGGAAACCTCCCATTTGGCGGGGGCGCTCCAGCGGAATCAGGGCCCGGCCCGGGAGGAAGCGGCCAGGGACTGCGCCGCCGTGATCCGAGAGGAGAACCGGCAGGAAAAGGACGGCTCGGAGGAGTCCCTTTTGGCCCTTCGGGACCGGATGAAACAGAGAAAAGGGGTCAAGTCATGAGCCCATCGATTTTACAGGAGGGGCAGGCGTCCAGCGGCGCCGGAGAGGACAGTCTGAGCCAGTATCTTCAGGAGATTCGCAGCTATCCCCAGCTGACGGCGGAGCAGGAGCGATCCCTGGCCATGCGCTGCGCCCAGGGGGATGAGGAGGCTGTCCGGCAGATGGTTAACGCCAACCTGCGGTTGGTGGTGTCCGTGGCCCGGGAGTACGCCGGACGGGGGGTGCCCCTGCTGGACCTGATCCAGGAGGGCAGTATCGGCCTGATCGTAGCTGCCCGGAAATTTGACTATACCCTGGACTATCGCTTTTCCACCTACGCCACCAAGTGGATTCGCCAGGGCATTACCCGGTGCCTGATGAACCACAGCGGAATGATTCGGGTGCCGCTCCACACGGCGGAACGGATGCGCCGGGTCAGCGCCGCCCGGGCGGCGCTGTTGCAGCAGACCGGGGAGGAACCGACCCCCGCCCAGATCGCCCGGGCCTGCGATTTGCCGGAGGACCGGGTCAAGAAGCTCTTAGAGCTTACGCCTCAGACCTGCTCTCTGGACGCCCCGGCGGGGGAGGAGGACATTGCGCTGGGCGCGATGTTGGCGGATCAGGAGGCCAGCGAGCCCCAGGAGGAGCTGGTGCGCCAGGAGCTGCGCCGGATCTTGGGCCAGCTGCTGTCCCAGCTGACTCCCCGCCAGCGGCAGGTGCTGGAGCTGCACTTTGGCATGACCGGGCAGACCAGCTATTCTCTGGAAGCCATCAGCAAGCAATTGGGCATTTCCAAGGAGCGGGTGCGGCAGATCGAGCGGCAGGCCATGGACAAGCTGCAAAAGCTGGGCGTGAGCCTGGGACTGGAGGATTTTTTGGAGTGAACGAGGATTTTGTGTTTGAGGTTCCCCCCTATGAGGCGGCGCTGACGGCGCTGGAGCCGGGGCAGTCCATTTCGGCGGCTCGGCTGCTGGCGCTGATCGACGGCCTCAGCCAGACCGAGGCGGAGGACGCCTTCCAGCTGGCGGAGGATCTGGAGCTGCGCCTCCTGATGGACCTGCCCCGGGAGACGGAGCCCGCCTCTCCAAGGCTTGCCTGGGAGGACAGCCGGGTTCGGGCCGGCACATTGCGCCGGGAGCTGGGAGAAAACGACCCTCTTGCCTTATATCTGCGGGAGATCGACGGGCCCACCCTCTCTGCCGGAGCCATCCAGGCCCTGGCGGAGCGCTGTCTGGGTGGGGACGAACGGGCTATGGAGGACCTGGCTCGGGGCTACCTTCCCCGGGCGGCGGAGCTGGCCATGTCCATGACCGGCCGGGGCGTACTGCTGCTGGATCTAATCCAGGAGGGCAGCCTGGGCCTGTGGCAGAGCGTCATGCGCTATGCCGGCGGTGATTTTTCGGCCTTTGCCGACCGGTGGATCCGGTTTGCCCTGGCAAAGGCCGTGATTCTTCAAGCCCATGCCCAGGGCGTGGGCCGGGAGCTGAAAAAGGCCATGGAGGCCTACCAGGCCGCGGACCGGGCGCTGCTGGCTCGGCTGGGCCGAAACCCGCTGCCGGAGGAGCTAGCCCGGGAACTGGGCTGGGACTTGGAGGAGATCCGGCGGCTGGAAAAGCTGATTTCTGACGCCAAAAGCGCTCAAAGATCCGCCCCGGAGCCGGAGGAGCCAGCCCAGAATGTGGAGCACACCGCCTATTTCCAGAGCCGCCGCCGGGTGGAGGAGCTGCTGGAGGGCGCGGACCCCGAGGACGTTCGGCTCCTCTCCCTGCGCTTCGGCCTGGAGACCGGAAAACCCGCCACGGTGGAGGAAACTGCCCAAATGCTGGGCATTTCCCCGGAGGAGGTACTGCGCCGGGAGGCGGAGGCTCTGAAGCGGTTGCGGGAAGATTGAAAACGGAGGATATACCATGGAAAAGACCTATGCCGTCGCCATCGACGGCCCCGCCGGCGCGGGGAAAAGCACTTTGGCCCGGCTTCTGGCCCAGGAGCTGGGGTGGTACTATGTGGACACGGGGGCAATCTACCGCACTGTGGCCTATTTTCTGGATTTGCTGGGGATCAGCCCCAAGGACGCCGACGGGGTGGCCCGTTACATCGACGAGGTGAACGTGGAGATTCGCTATGACGATCAGGGCGTGCAGCATATGTGGATGAACGGCATGGACGTGACGGAGGAGATCCGCACCCCGGACATCTCCCAGAAAGCCTCCCTGGTTTCCGCCCATCCGCCTGTGCGGCAGGCCCTACTGGAGCTGCAACGGTCCCTGGCGGAGCGGCACAACGTGGTAATGGACGGCCGGGACATTGGCACGGTGGTGCTGCCCCAGGCGGCGGTGAAGCTGTTCCTCACCGCTTCCCCGGAAGTCCGGGCTCAACGCCGCTACGCGGAGCTGCAGGCCAAGGGCAAGAAAGACACCTATGCGCAGGTTCTGGAGGACCTGCGCCGCCGGGACCGGCAGGACACCACCCGGGCCGTCGCCCCCCTGCGTCAGGCCCCCGACGCGGTGCTGCTGGACACCACAGAGCTGGACATTCCCCAGACCCTGGCGGCCATGCGGGCCATTGTCCGGGAGAAAACCGGCCTATGAGCGTCCGCCTTGCCGAGAGCGCCGGCTTCTGCTTCGGCGTGGACCGGGCCATGGGCCTGGCGGAGCAGGCGGCCAAAGAGGGGAAACAGGTAGTTACCCTGGGCCCTATTATCCACAACCGCCACGCGGTGGCACACTTGGAGGAGCTGGGGGTCCGGGTCATCGACCGGCCTCAGGATGTGCCGACGGGCGCGGCGGTGGTCATCCGCTCCCACGGGGTGGGCCGGGCGGTCTACCGGGCCTTGGAGGAGACCGGCGCGGAGGTGATCGACGCCACCTGCCCCTTCGTCAAGCGGATCCACCGGATCGTGGCCCAGGCGGAGCGGGAAGGGCGGCTCAGCCTGATCATCGGCCAGCGGGACCACCCGGAGGTGGTCGGGATCGCCGGTTGGTGCGGAAACTGTGTGGTGTGCGAAAGTCCGCAGGAGCTGGAAAATTGGTCAAAATCGCCCGAAATCCCGTCGGATTTGCCAATTTGCATGGTTTGTCAGACAACTTCCCCTGAATCTTTGTGGGAAATGTGCGAAAAAATTGCGAAAAAACAGTTTACTAACTTGAAATTTTTTGATACAATATGTAAAGCAACAGAGTATCGGCAGAATGAGGCAGCTTTACTCAGCGAAGGCTGCCAGGCCATGGTGATCGTGGGGGACCGTGCCAGTTCCAATACGAAACGCCTGGCGATGATCTGCCGGGAGCATTGCGAAAAAGTCGTCTTGGTGGACAGTGCCTCGGAGCTGGAGCCGGCCTTTTTCCGCGGTGTGACGAATGTTGGAGTCACGGCGGGCGCATCTACGCCGGCGTGGATTATAAAGGAGGTCAACAAGAAAATGAGCGAAATCATCAATGCCGAAGCGGGCCAGGAGGAGAGCTTTGAGGCCCTGCTGGAGCAGTCCATCAAAACTTTGAATACTGGAGATAAGGTCACTGGCGTCGTGACAGGCTTCGGAGCTACCGAGGTGCAGATCGACCTTGGCACCAAGCATGCCGGCTATATCCCCAACGACGAGGTCAGTTCCGATCCTTCCATAAAGCCCGAGGATGTACTCCATGTGGGCGACGAGGTCGAGGTTTTCGTGGTGCGGGTAAACGACCAGGAGGGCACCTGCCAGCTGTCCAAGAAGAAGCTGGACGGGATGCGGGTCTGGGACGAGATGGCGGCCTATGCCGAGGAGAAGACCACCGTGGAGGGCACCATTACCGAGGATAACAAGGGCGGCCTGGTCGCCAATGTAAAGGGCGTTCGGGTGTTCATTCCCGCCTCCCAGTCCGGTATTGCCAAGGGTGGCGATATGAAGGCCATGGTGGGCAAGACTGTCAAGCTGAAGATCACCGAGGTCAACCGGGCCCGCCGCCGGGTCATCGGCTCCATCCGGGCGGTTGCCGCCGAGGAGCGGAAGGCCGCGCAGGAGAAGATCTGGAGCGAGATCGAGAACGGCAAGAAGTACCACGGCGTGGTGAAGTCCCTGACTTCCTACGGCGCCTTTGTGGACATCGGCGGCGTGGACGGTATGGTCCATGTTTCCGAGCTGAGCTGGAACCGGATCAAGACCCCCGCCGACGTGGTGAAGGTGGGCGACGAGATTGACGTGTTCGTCATCTCCTTCGATCCTGTGAAGCACAAGATCTCCCTGGGCTACAAGACCCCGGAAATGAACCCCTGGAATCAGTTTATGACCAAGTTCCAGACCGGCGACGTGGTGGACGCCAAGATTGTCAAGCTGATGACCTTCGGCGCCTTTGCCGAGATCATTCCCGGTGTGGATGGCCTGATCCACATTTCCCAGATCGCGGACCGCCGGATCGGCAAGCCCGAGGACGTGCTGAAGGAGGGCCAGGAGGTCAAGGTGAAGATCACCGACATTGACGCGGAGAACAAGCGGATCTCCCTGTCCATCCGGGCACTGCTGGAAGCCGCCGAATAAACCAATTACAGTTCAAAAGGACCGGCCTTTCGCCGGTCCTTTTCCAAATCGGGAGGTAAAAATATGGTCAAGCACATCGTCATCTACACCTTGAAGGAGGGCCAGGACAAGGACGCCTCTGTGGCCTTCATCGCTTCGCTCCTGGAGCCTCTGGTGGGGCAGATCCCGGGCCTCAGGAAGCTGGAGGTCCGCCGGACCTACCAGGGGGGCATGGACTATTGCCTCTACTCCGAGTTTGACAGCCGGGAGGCCCTGGCGGCCTACCAGCAGGATCCCCGGCACCTGGCGGCCAAGGAGCGGTTCCACCATCTGCTGGCCAGCCGGGTCTGCGCGGACTACGATGCCTGAGCGTGTTCTGATCGTAGGCTGCCCCGGGGCGGGGAAAAGCACCCTGGCCCGCCGCCTGGGGGCGCTGACGGGCATGCCGGTGTACCACCTGGACCTGCTGTGGCACCGGCCGGACCGGACCACGGTGGACATGGAGACCTTTGAGCGGAGCCTGGACCAAATTCTGGCCCGGGACCGGTGGATCATCGACGGGAATTACGGCCGCACCCTGCCCCAGCGCCTGGCCCGGTGCGACGAGGTCTTTTTCCTGGACTATCCTCTGGAGATTTGCCTGGAGGGGGCCCGTGCCCGGGTGGGTCAGCAGCGGGCGGATCTGCCCTGGCTGGAGGAGACGCTGGACCCGGAATTTTATCAGTGGATCCTGGACTATCCCAAGGAGCGCCTCCCCCGCCTGCGGGCCCGCCTGGCGTCCTACGAGGGCGCCATTCTGATCCACACCTTCCACGCCCGCTCCGAGGCGGATGCCTACCTGGCAGCCATTGCCCGGTCCGAGAGCGAATAGAGGATTCAAAAATTCCGGCATGGCCATCTAACCATGCCGGGATATTTTGCATACCGAAAACCGCAAGCCCTTGAAAACATAGGCTTGCGGCAGTGTTTGCTGTCGAACTACAATAAAAGAGTATTTTTAAAATAGTATTTTTCGGTGGTCCGACATATGGATTTGCCCCCACGCCGCAGGCGCGGTACCGAAACGGGGTGGTAGCGCAACAAAGCCGTTGTGAGCGCGCTTGCAAGCGAACAGCCGGAGCAAGCGTGACTTTTTGCGGAAAAGGACACCCGCCCGCAGGCGGGCATGCAAAGCGCAACCGCGGCGCAGGAACAGCGGAATGAGCGCGAGGTGACATTTTTTGCCAAAGGCATAAAATGTCGCCGCAAGCGATATGGAGCTTGCGACGACATGGCGTCCCAGAGGGGACTTGAACCTCCGACCTACCGCTTAGGAGGCGGTCGCTCTATCCAACTGAGCTACTGGGACAGACGCGCCGCATGAAAGTTTCCGCGGCCAAGGTTGATTGTACCGGAAAAAGATGCCGGTGTCAATCCCGATTTCGGATTTTTTTGGTTTTTCCCTTTACAGCCCGGGGGTTTTCGGCTATAATAATTGGGAATCTTTTGAAATGAGTGAAACGTGTATGAACATTGCCTTTGACGAATACAAGCAGAAGCTGGGGGAAATGAAGCCCGTGCTGGACCATCTGGGGGAATCCATGAATCTGGACGGCCTGCGCGACGAGCTGGAGCGGCTCCACGCCATGCAGGAGGCCCCCGGTTTTTGGGACAACCCGGAAAAAAGCCACCAGATCGTGGTGAAGGCCAAGACTGTGGAGGCCCGGCTGGAGCGTTACCAGAAAATGGTCGCTTCCTGGGAGGACATGGTGGCCATGTGCTCCCTGGCGGCGGAGGAGGACGACGATTCCCTCTTGCCGGAGCTGAAGGAGAGCTACGAAAAGCTGTCCCAGGACATGGAGAGGGCCCGGCTGGAGACCCTGCTTTCCGGCCATTACGACAGCTACAACGCCCTGATGAGCTTCCACGCCGGCGCCGGCGGCACCGAGGCCCAGGACTGGTGCCAGATGCTCTACCGGATGTACACCCGATGGGCCGAGGCCCATGGGTACACCTATAAAATTCTGGACTACCTGGAGGGGGACGAGGCCGGTCTGAAATCCGCCGATATTTTGGTGGAGGGGGACAATGCCTACGGCTTCCTGAAAGGGGAGAACGGGGTCCACCGGCTGGTGCGGGTGTCCCCCTTCGACGCCAACGCCCGGCGGCAGACCTCGTTTGCCGCAGTGGAGGTGATCCCGGACATCCAGGACGACAGCCAGGACGTGCAGATCAAGCCCGAGGACTACGAAATGCAGGTCTACCGCTCCTCCGGCGCCGGCGGCCAGCACATCAACAAGACCAGCTCCGCCGTCCGGCTGATCCACAAGGCCACGGGCATCGTGGTCTCCTGCCAGACCGAGCGGAGCCAGTTCCAGAACAAGGAGACCTGCCTGCGGATGCTCCGCAGCAAGCTGGTGGAGATCAAGGAGCGGGAGCATCTGGACAAGATCTCCGATATCAAGGGCGTCCAACAGAAGATCGAGTGGGGCAGCCAGATCCGCAACTATGTGTTCATGCCCTACACCCTGGTCAAGGACACCCGCACCGGCTGCGAGACGGCCAATGTCAGTGCTGTGATGGACGGGGCGCTGGACCCCTTCATCAACGCCTATCTGACCTGCGCCGCCACCGGCAGCTGGGTCACAAAGTAAGAAAAAAGGGAAAAAATGCTGCTTCAGCCCTTGCATTCTGGGAAACCCTGTGATATAATGTTCGGGCTGTCTGAAAAATACCGCCATCTAACGCAGGAGGGAAACCAAAATTGGAAGTTCTGACCATTATTTTGACCGTTCTTGAAGTGATCGCCAGCGTTGTGTTGATCGTGGTGGTCCTGCTGCAGTCCGGCAAAGAGGCCGGCCTGTCCGGCGCGCTGTCCGGCAAGAATGAGACTTATTTGAGCAAGAACAAGAAGGGCAATCTGGACAAGATGCTGGCCTCCGCTACCAAGTGGATCGCCCTGGCCTGGGTGCTGCTCACCCTGTCCCTGAGCCTGCTCTGATAGGAAAAGCCCCCCTGCGGGGGCTTTTTTGCGCAGCGAATTCAATCTTACTTTGGAGGTAACCATGGAAAACAACCTTCCGCTGGCCGGCCTGGAGCCGGAAAGCGTCTTTACCTATTTTTCTCAGCTCTGCGCCATTCCCCACGGCTCCGGGAACACCAAGGCCATCAGCGATTTTTTGGTGTTCTTTGCCCAGGAGCATGGGATCTTTTGCCGCCAGGACGAGCTGAACAACGTGATTTTCTTCCAGCCCGGGACCCCCGGCTATGAGGACCACCCCCCGGTGATCCTCCAGGGCCATATGGACATGGTCTGCGCCCAGGACCCGGACTGCCCCAAGGATATGGCCGCCGAGGGCCTGGATGTGACCCACGACGGGAAATTTGTCTTCGCCAAGGGCACCTCCCTGGGGGGCGACGACGGCATCGCCGTGGCCTACGCCATGGCCCTGCTCACCGCCAAAGACGTCCCCCATCCGCCCCTGGAGATTTTGGTCACCGTGGACGAGGAGACCGGGATGTTCGGCGCCGCCGGGGTGGACCTGTCCGACTTCCGGGGCCGCAGGATGCTGAATCTGGACTCCGAGGACGAGGGCGTTTTCACCGTCTCCTGCGCCGGCGGGGCCCGGGCCGCGGTGTCCCTGCCCACCCCCCGGCGGGCGGTGTACGGCCCCTGTCTCCGGCTGACGGTGGAGGGCCTGCGAGGCGGCCACTCCGGGGTGGAGATCAACCGGAACCGGGCCAACGCCAACAAGGCCATGGGCCTGCTCCTGGCCCGCGTCCGGGAGAAAATGCCCATTTGCCTGACCTCCCTCACCGGCGGGGACAAGGATAACGCCATCCCCCAGTCCTGCGTGGCCACGTTGGTCGCCATGGGCACGGACTTAGAGGCGGTGAATACCATTGCGGAGGACCTCCAGCGGGAGCTGCGGGCCCAGTACGACGAGCCAAATGCCACCGTCTCCGGTGAAAACCTGGAGGCCCTGGGCGGCAACGCCCTGTCCACCGCCGACACGGAGAGGGTGATCCGCTTCCTGACGGAGGCCCCCCACGGGGTGGCGTCCATGTGCCCGGATTTGCCGGACTTGGTCCAGACCAGCGACAATTTGGCCTCCCTCCGGTTGGGAGACACCTTCGAGGTCCGGTTCTCCGTCCGCAGCTCGGTAGAGGCGGAGAAGCAGACCCTGCTGGAAAAAATTCGGTCCCTGGCGGAAGAATTGGGCGCTTCCTTCCAAGCCTCCGGGGAGTACCCGGCCTGGGAATACCGGGCGGAGTCCCCTCTGCGGGAGAAGCTGGTGGCGGTCTACACCCGGATCTACGGCCAGGCTCCCCAGGTGGTGGCCATCCACGCCGGGCTGGAATGCGGCCTGCTGGGCAAAAAGCTGCCCGGCCTGGACTGCGTTTCCCTGGGCCCCCAGATGCATGACATCCACACCAGCCGGGAGAAACTGGACATCGCCTCCGTCGCCCGCACCTGGGAGCTGCTGAAAGCGGTTCTCAAGGAGCTGTAAAACAAAAAAGGACCGGCGCTTTTAGCGCGGGCGCCGTAAAACAGTCCATCAGTTTAACTGCTTATCTAAAATACCAAAGCAAAGACCGCTGGCATGCACATGGGTA
>CANQFY010000024.1 GCA_947600025.1 uncultured Oscillospiraceae bacterium | reverse complement strand
CTGTAAAGTTGTTATGTAAATTATCGGGCTGCCAGACCATGGCCCCGTGGGAGATAGAGATAGGCGGAGAGGGAATGCAGTTCAACAGTATCGAATTTTTATGTCTTTTTTTGCCGCTTTTCTTGGCAATTTACTATATTTTTCCCGCCGTTTGGCGAAAATACCTGCTGATTTTTGGAAGTCTGCTGTTTTATGGCTTCTCCGCGGACCAATCGCCCCCCTGGCTGGGCCTGGTATGGCTGAGCGTGCTGCTTCTGGTCACCTTTGCGACCTGGTTTTTGGGCCGGCTGCTGGAAAAACCCGGAAGGGGCTGGCTTTTGGGCCTGACGCTGGGCATTTTGTTTGCTGCCCTGGCTTTCTGCAAGGTCTTTCAGGGAGGCGCTTGGTTGCCGCCGGGCATGAGCTTCTACCTGTTTGGGGTGAGCGCCTATCTCATTGACGTGTACCGGGGCCGCCTTCGGGCGGAAACCGATCTGGGAAGCTACACCGCCGGTGTGGTGATGTTTCCCAAGCTCCTCTCCGGCCCCATCGCCAATCCCGCCAGCATCCAGTATCAGATGGACCGACCCCGCCGGAGCCTGGAGGAGATCCACCGGGGACTGGGCGAGCTGATCTTGGGCTTGTCGATGAAGGTGATCTTGGGGGACCGGCTGGGGAGCCTGTGGGCCCAGGCCCGGACTGTGGGCTACGACAGTATTTCCCCTGGCTTTGCCTGGCTGGCCCTGCTGGCCTTTGCCCTGCGGCTGTACCTGGATTTCTGGGGATACAGTCTGATGGCCATGGGCTTGGGCCGGATGCTGGGGTTTCACTTGCCTCGGAATTTCCGGGAGCCCTACCGGGCCAAATCTGTGTCGGAATTTTACCGGCGGTGGCACATCACCCTGAACCAGTGGTTCCGGGAGTATCTTTACATTCCCCTGGGCGGCAACCGGAAGGGGACCGCCCGAACCATGCTGAACCTGGCGATCGTCTGGGCCGCCACAGGCTTTTGGCACGGGGTAGGGGGAAACTATCTGATCTGGGCGGCTTTTTTGTGCCTGCTGATGATAAATGAGCGGCTCTGGCTGGGAAAATTCCTGGAAAAAAGCCGGGTGCTTTGCCATATTTATACCATCGGGGCAATTCTGCTCAGCTGGGTTCCCTTTGCCATCAAGGATCTGGGAGAGATGACCGTCTTCCTTGGGAAATTGTTCGGCCTGGGAACCGCCCTGAATCCCGGGGACGCGCTGCCGTTGCTGATTCGGTACGGCTGGCTGCTGCTTGCCGGATGCCTGCTGGCGACGCCTTTGCCCCGGAAGGTGTGGCAGTTCCTCCGCCGGAGTTGGGTAGGGGACGTGGCGCTGTTCGTTCTGTTTTGGGTGGTGGTGTATTTTCTGGCCACCTCGGCTCAGGATCCCTTCCAGTATTTTCAGTTTTGAGGCGAGAGAATGAAGAAACGGTATCTGGCGCTGCTGTGCGCCATTGTTATCACCCTGATTCTTGTAACCGGGATCGGGATCTATCTGAAATTTATCGTGCTGCTGCCCCTGGGACTGGGACAGGAGGACCTGGCGGTGGCGCTGCCCTTCCGGATGCTGGCGGACGAGGGACTGCGGTATTCCGTCCGGCTTGCCATGAACGCCACAGACCCTCCGGCGGCCAGCGAGTCAACTGTGGCCCCTACGACTGAGGCTACGACCCAGGCCGCTTCCGAGGCCACTACGGAGGCTACCACCCAGGCTACTACGGAATCCACCGCGGCGCCTACTACCGAACCTACTATGGAACCTACCACGGAACCCACTGCGGCGCCCACCACAGAACCGGCTACCGAGGCAACCACAGCGCCCACACCGCCACCCTCCTCCGCGCCTACCCAGCCCCCCGTCACCGGGGAGACCTGGCGGTTCATCGACCCGGAGATCGACTTTGCCGCCAACGGCAAGGGGGACGCCTGGTTTGACGACGTGCTGTTTATCGGCGACTCCCGGGTTGTGGGCTTCCGGGACTATGCCCGCAGCGGTGGGGCGGAATACTTCTGCAACGTAGGGATGTCGGTGTTCCAGGTCATGGCGGGGATCCAATGCGCCGACCGGGGCTTTGAGGCCCAGAGCCTGGAAACCCTGCTCTCCCATCGCCGTTACGGGAAAATCATCATCAGTCTGGGCATTAACGAGTGCGGCTATCCGCTGTCCAGCTTCCGCAGCGCCTATGGAGAGCTGCTGCAAAAGGTAAAGGCGCTGCAGCCGGGCGCGACCATTATTCTCCAGGGCATCCTGGGGGTGACTCGGAACTATGCCGGGAACCGAAGCTATTTCTACCCGGAGAATCTCAGCAAGTTTAACGAAACGATCAAATCCATGACGGGAAACGGCGTTTACTACATCGACCCCAACACCCTGTTCTCGGACCCGGACGGGTATCTGTACACCGGTGTCACCGGGGACGGCTGCCACCCCACCGGGAAATACTACCGGATGTGGGCGGACTGGATCAGCTACGCCATCGCCCAACTGGGGATTTAGACAGGAACAGGGCCCGGCGGAACGGCCCTCGCTTGATAGAAAACATTCCAGCCGATACGCGCGTGCGTACCGGCTGGATTTTGTCATACCTGCTGGGGAGAAGCTATCCCTCACGAAGCGTCTCGTAGAAGGAATAATCCACAAGGCCCTTCATCTTTTCCAATGCCCCCGCCGCCAATTCCTTGACCATCAGGCAGTCGGGATCTGGCAGATGGATCTCAGGGCTGGCTTCGATCCCGTACCGGCAGCTTGTCTGAAACCCCCGGGAGCGATAATTCCGGGGATCGCCCTCCACAAGGACCGCCTGAAATCCCAGGCTCCTTGCCTTTTCAAACCCGTATTCCAGAAGCTCCTTGGAAATGTGCCGCCGCTGCAATTCTGTCTTTACCGCCACGGGACTCAGCAGAAGCAGCTCGTTTTCATACCGGCCCTCCAAATGAAAGCGGGAAAACATGGCGTATCCAATGACCGCATCCTGCTCATTGACCATGATCAGCTCCAGCTCCGGGACATAGTATTTTTTGGCTCGGATCTCCTCCACCAATCGCCGGACCAGCCTGCCCTCCCCGGCATTTTCGTGGTCGGTAAAGACCCTTTCCACCAGATCCAAGGCAGCGGTTTGATACCGCTGTGAACAAGGTTTTATGATTCGTTCCATTTCGTGCCTCCGTCTATTTTTGTGCTGGGAAAAGGATAGCATATCCGTTTGCCCCAATCAAGCAACTACACCCTTGTGAAACGAACGGTAGAAAAGAGCGGCGCACCGCGTCGCGGTGTGCCGCTCGGGCCTAAGCCTTGTGTGTTGAAAGGATCTTATAGATCCCCTGGGGGGAAATGTGGTACCGTTCCGACAGCCGCTTGACAGATACGCCGTTTTGATATTCGCGGCGGATCTCCGCATTTCTTTCCGCCAGCATAGAGCGGGTGGCTGTTTTCTCTCCCCACTTTTTCCGGTTCCCGGTCAGCCGGGGGATATACAGATACTCGCCGTCGACGTAATTCTGAATCTGCCTTAACAGCTCTTTGGGAAGCAGCACACTTCCATTTTGATAGCCCATTGCAGCGCCTCCAAATAATATCGTTATTTGAAAGGGCATAGGCTATTCGCGTCACGCGTCAGCCTATGCCGCGCGAAACGCCCTCCTACGGATTAAATTACGCAAACAATTACCCTCCTGATTGAGAATGACACCGCACGATTCGCGGCTGCTGTCTTAGATTTGCGAATACGCCTGCGGGCCATGCGGGAAACGGCCCGGTCTACAAGACCTGATGGACCAGATACCATACGATGGCCAAAATGATGAGCAGGGGAAGGTAGGCGATCAGCGCGGCGCTGGCGATGGAGATCACGGTAACGCCGATGGAATTGAGGGCATACACCAGGGCGCAGAGAATGACCGTGGTCAAAATGGCCTTGGACAGCTCTTTTCCCACCAGGGTGGCGAAGAAAAAGGTGTACAGCGCCCCAATAATGGGGTTGACGCTGGCAATGGCGACGCCCACCAGCAGCTTCAGCGCGCCCACCGCCAGGGCCACCACCAGGATCCCCAGCAGCACCGCGGGGGCGTAGGTCCAGATCCCTTCCGGGATGAAGTAGTAGAGTATCGCGATGGCCGCCAGATGGAGCAGCATCCCCACCGCTACGGTGAGGCACCGGAAGAAGAGCCAGCTGAACAGGCCCTTGCCGTCGGGGAGCCAGGTGTCCACCAGGTTGATGAGAAAAGCCAGAATGATCAGGCTCAGAATGTTGGAACAGATGGCGGGAAAGTCCGCGCCCGCGAAAGAGAAGATCACCAGGTTGTCCCCCTGAAACTCCACAAAGGGCAGGGGGGAGAGAACAGCCCGAAATTCCGCCCCGGCGGAGTACAGCGCTACACTGGCGGCGTAGATAAACAAAATTCCTACGGCGGCGGACACGGCGTGGTTCAATCCGGAGCGTTTGCCGAAGATCACCCGGCCCACCAGGCCCAGCAGACAGCTGCCCAGCACGGCGATCAGGGACGCCTCCAGAAACAGCTCGATGTTCAGGCCCTCTAGATCGATAAAATCTGACAGGAAATCCAAGGGGCTACCTCCTTAGAACGCACGGTGGCCCCGCAAAAGGCGGGGCCACCAAAGAATGGGAAAATTACTTCATCTCGGCCTCGGCGCCGGCTTCCTTCAGATCGTTGACCAGCTTCTCGGCGTCTTCCTTGGAAATGCCTTCCTTCAGGGTCTTGGGGCAGTTGTCCACCAACTCCTTGGCGTCCTTCAGGCCCAGGCCGGTAACAGCGCGGACGACCTTGATAACGCCCAGCTTGGAGGCGCCGGGGGACTTCAGGATGACGTCGAACTCCGTCTTCTCCTCTTCCACGGGAGCGGCGGCGACAGCGGGGCCGGCAACAGCGGCGGCAGCGGCGGAAACGCCGAAAACTTCCTCCAGGGTATGGACCAGCTCGGACAGCTCCAGAACGGTCAGGCCCTTGACTTCTTCTACGAGAGCAGTGATCTTTTCACTAGCCATGGTATTGTTCCTCCTAAAAATAGATTATTTTGAAAAGTGGGGTTGGGTTTGACCGTTACGCCTCGGGGGCGGGTTCCTCGGTCTTGGGGCCTTCCTTTTGCTCCCGGATCTGGTCCAGGACAAAGGCCAGGCTGGAAATGGGCGCCAGGAAGGTGCCGAGCACCTGGGCCACCAGAGCGTTCTTGCTGGGCAGCTCGCCGAAGCCGTTGAGCTGATCCGCAGTGAGGACGGAGCCCTCCACCACGCCGCCTTTGATGGTCAGGATGTTCTTGTTCTTCCGGGCAAACTCGCACACGATGCGGGCGGGGGCAATGGGGTCGCCGGTGGTGCAGGCCATAGCGGTGGTACCGTTGAGGACCTCGTCAAAGTCATAACCGGCGTTGCGGGCGGCGAACCGGGTCAGGGTATTCTTCACGATGGCGTATTCTACCCCGGCCTCCCGGAACTGCTGCCGCAGAGCGGTATCCTGGGCCACGGTGATTCCCTTGTAGTCCACGAACACCACGGAGGTCGATTCCTTCATCTTCCCGGTCAGGGTTTCGACAACGGCCTTCTTGCTCTCCAGAACCTTTGCGTTGGGCATTGCATTTTCACCTCCATAAAAAATGTCTTCCCGCCAAAAGACAGAAAGACACGCAAAAAACATTCTTTTTACGCGCCTCGGCAGGATTTACGGCAATAGCCACCTGCTGTCTCTGGCAACTTCCTAAGTATAGCAAAAAGCCCTTGAATTGTCAAGGGCTTTTTCGCGGTTTTTTCCCGGTATTTAATCATTTCTTCTTCTGCCGCCGAAGAGCAGGACCAGCCGCAGCAGCTGGGCAAGAGAGACGGCGGTGGCGGCCACATAGGTCATGGCGGCGGCCCGGAGGGTCTTTTTCGCGCCCTGCTGCTCCTCCTCGGTGAGCAGGCCCGCCTGGTCGATGGTGGAAATAGCCCGGCGGCTGGCGTTGAACTCTACCGGCAGAGTCACCAGCTGGAACACCAGAGACAGGGCGAAGCAGGCGATGCCCACATCCACGAACAGGTAGGACACATTTCCCAGGAACCCCAGCAGCAGCCCGATGAGGATTAGGGGCATGGCCAACCGGGAGCCGATATTGGTGATGGGGATGATGGCGGCCCGGAGCTTGATGGGGGCGTAGCCCACGGCGTACTGCACCGCATGGCCGGCCTCGTGGCTGGCCACCCCGATGGCGGCGGTGGACGTGTTGTTGTAGACCCCCTCCGAAAGGCGGATCACGTTGGTTTTGGGGTCATAGTGGTCTGTCAGGTTCCCGGCGATCCGTTCGATCCGCACGCCCTGGACGCCGTTGGCTCGCAGGACCCGCATGGCGGCCTCCGCCCCGGTGATGTGCCGAGCGGACATCTGCTGGGAGTATTTTTTGAAGGTGCTGTTGACCCGCCAACTGGCAAACAGGGACAGGAAAATGCAGGGCAGCACGATCACCAGGTACGTCCAGTCAAAATAGGGATAGTAATAATAGGGCATAACGCTGCCTCCTTTGCTTTGTTCTTTGCCCTTTATTATACCCCCAACGGAGGAAAAAGGCAAGAAAGGAAAGGGGCGCGGAAATGACATTTGTGTAAATTCTTCGGTTCCGGCCCCGGGCGGCTACAAAAGTCTGGACATTTCCCATTTTTTCTGATAAACTAAAGGTATCTGTGGACAAGTCTGCCTGGATACGGGAGGGACGAAAAATGGCGCTGCTGTACCTGCTGGAAAAAATACGCTTGCCCGGTCTCAACGAGCTGATGCTGGCCATTACCGAGCTGGGGGACGAGACGGCCTTTCTGGTGATTGCCCTGGTGGTGTTCTGGTGCGTGGACAAGCGGAAGGGCTACTACATCCTCTCCGTGGGATTTCTGGGGACCCTGGCCAACCAGTTTCTGAAGCTGATGTTCCGGGTGCCCCGGCCCTGGGTGCTGGATGAGGATTTTACGATCTTGGAGCAGGCCCGGGCAGGCGCCTCGGGGTACAGCTTCCCCAGCGGCCATACCCAAAGCTCCGTGGGCGTCTTCGGCGCCATTGCCTACACCACCGAAAAAAAGTGGCTCCGGTGGCTCTGTATCGCCGTGGCGGTGCTGGTCCCGTTTTCCCGGATGTATGTGGGAGTCCACACGCCTTATGATGTGGGCGTGGCGGCGCTAATGGCCCTGGCTCTGATCTTCCTGCTCCGTCCGGTGACGCTGGGCGGGGAAGGGAAGGCCATTCCCTGGCTGATCCTGGGCATGACGGCCTGCGCCGCCGCGTATCTTGCCTATGTGGAGCTGTTTCCCTTCCCGGCGGACGTGGACCCGGAGAACCTGGCCTCCGGCGTCAAGAACGCCTATACCCTCTTCGGGGCGGTGCTGGGGCTGAACCTGGTGTACTGGGCGGATGAAAAACGTCTTCACTTCCCGGTGAAGGCGGTTTGGTGGGCCCAGATCCTGAAAATTGCCGGGGGCCTGATCCTGGTCCTGCTGGTGAAGGAGGGGCTCAAGCCTTTGCTTACCCTGATCCTGCCGGGCAGCCAGGTTGCCACTGCCATTCGCTATTTCGCGGTGGTGCTGGCGGCGGGGATCGTCTGGCCCATGACCTTTGCCCAGTTTGAAAAACTGGGCGCGAAAAAGGAGAGAAAAACCGTATGAACTATGCGGAGATCAAAAATTGTGACATCGCCAACGGCCCCGGGGTGCGGATCAGCCTGTTCGTCTCCGGCTGCACCCACCGCTGCAAGGGCTGCTTTAATGAGATCGCCTGGGATTTTGACTACGGCCAGCCCTTTACCCAGGAGACCATCGACTACATCCTCTCCCTGTCCGCCCCGGCTTATATCCGGGGCCTGACGCTGCTGGGTGGGGAGCCTTTTGAGCCCCAAAACCAGGGGCCCCTGGTGGACCTGCTGCGGCAGTACCGGGCAAAATATCCGGGAAAAAGCGTCTGGGCCTTCACGGGCTTCCTCTACGACCGGGATATTCTGGAAAAGCGGCTGGGGCCCTGGGGCGTGACGCGGGAGCTGCTGAGCTACCTGGATGTACTGGTGGACGGCCCCTTTATTGAGGAAAAGAAGGACCTGATGCTCCGGTTCCGGGGCTCCTCCAACCAGCGGCTCATCGATGTGCCCGCTTCCCTGCGGGAGGGCCGGGTGGTCCTTTGGGCGGATTGGCAGGGAGACGGAAGGGGGATGCGGACATGATCGTTCCGGTGAAAAAGCTCCGTCCCAACGCTTGCCTGCCCACCTACGGCTCGCCCGGGGCGGCGGGCGCGGACCTGTACGCCTGCCTGGAAGAGCCCCTCACCATTGCCCCCGGGGAGACGGCCTGGGTGCCCACCGGGCTGGCCATGGAGATCCCGGAGGGCTATGTGGGTCTGGTCTGTGCCCGCAGCGGCCTGGCCTGCCGCCGGGGCCTGGCCCCCGCCAACAAGGTGGGGGTCATCGACAGCGACTACCGGGGGGAGTGTACCGTGGTCCTGCGCAACGAGAGCGGCCAGAGCCAGACCCTGAGCCCCGGCGAGCGGATCGCCCAGATGCTTCTGGTGCCGGTGGCGCAAGCCGCCTTTGAGGAGACCTTAGAGCTGTCCGATACCCGGCGGGGAGCCGGCGGCTTCGGCTCTACCGGACAATAACGCAAAAAAAGGCAAAAATTTGTGGTTTTGTCTATGTACTTTTCCGCGAAATTCCTTATAATAAAAGCGTGTACTGAATAATTCCCCAGCGTCGGGGCCTTTGAAAATGGGAGAGAGTATGGATATTTTTGCGATCATCAAGCTGCTGGGCGGCTTGGCAATGTTCCTGTACGGCGTGGAGATCATGGGCGACGGCCTGAAGAACAGCTCCGGCGAGACCCTGAAACGGGTGCTGGAGCGGGTGACGGGGAACCCCCTGATGGGCGTGCTCACCGGCACCCTGGTCACGGCGGTGATCCAGAGCTCCACCGCCACCATCGTTCTCACAGTCGCGCTGATCGGCGCCGGGGTGCTGTCACTGCGGCAGGCGGTGTCCATCGTGCTGGGCGCCAACATCGGCACCACCATCACGGCTCAGATCATCCGGCTGATGGACATCGATGCCGGCGGGAATGTGTTTTTGGAATTTTGCAGGCCCGAGAACCTGGCCCCGGTGGCCATGGTGGTGGGCATTGTGCTGATCATGTTCGTCAAGCGCAACGGCGCCAAGACGGTGGGGGACATCTTTATCGGCTTCGGCATCCTCTTCTCCGGCCTGATGAATATGACCGCGGCCGTGGAGCCCCTGTCGGAATCCGCGGCGTTCGCCAGCGTCCTTTCCCAGTTTGCCAATATCCCGGTGCTGGGCATCGTCATCGGCTTGGTGCTGACGGTGATCGTCCAGAGCTCCTCGGCCATGGTTGGTATGCTCCAGGCCCTGTCCTCCACGGGGGCCATGACCTTTTCCATGGTGTATCCCATCATCATGGGCATCAACCTGGGTACCTGCGTCACCACCGCCATGGTCTGCTCCATCGGTGCCTCCAAGGACGCCAAGCGGACCGGTGTGGTGCATATCGCCTTTAACACCATCGGCACCGTGGTTTTTATGATCGTCATGTCCCTGATGCACCATTTCCAGGTTTTCGGGGAGGCGTTTTGGGTGCGCACGGTGGACAGCGGCGGCATCGCCAATTTCCAGACGGTGTTCAATCTGCTGACCGCCGTGGCCTTGCTGCCCTTTACCTCCCAGCTGGTGGCCCTGTCCCGGCTCATCGTCCGGGAGGACAAGCCCCAGGAGCAGCCCCATCCGGAGCTGGCGATCCTGGACGAGCATCTGTATATCTCCCCGGCGGTGGCCGTCAGCGAGGCCACCAAGGCGGTAGCCGCCATGGGCCAGGTGGCCAAAGAGAATTTTGCCCGCTGCTATGCCCTGCTGGATAGGTACGATTCTTCGGTGATCGACAAGATCAATGCCGAGGAGGAGACCCTGGATAAATTTGCCGACCAGTCCGACCGGTTTTTCATTGGCCTTTCCAAGGTGGTGGAGACGGAGCATGACGACCGGCAGCTGGATATGCTGATGCAGACCGTGCCCTGCTTCGAGCGGATCGGGGACTACGCCACAAATCTCATGGAGCTGGCCCAGAACCTGAATGAGAAGGGGGCCGAGCTGTCCCCGGTGGCCAAGAAGGAGCTGGCCCTTATTGGCGGCGCGGTCAGCGAAATTCTGGATATCACCGTCAACGCTATGGCCACCGACAATAATCGCACCGCCAAGGCCATCGAGCCCCTGGAGGAGGTCATCGACGATATGGTGATGATCCTTCGGGCCCGGCACACCAAGCGGCTGAAAGCCGGGGACTGCAACGTGGATTCCGGCCTGGTGTTCATGGAGACGCTGACCTATTTGGAGCGTGCCTCGGACCAGTGTTCCTCCGTGGCGCTGATGATGCTGGCCCGGAACAACAAGGCGATTCTCTTGAACCACGCCGCCTACCTCCGGGAGATTCACCAGGGCAACGACGCGGCCTACCGGGCCGAATGTGACCGCCGCCGGAAGCAGTATATCGCGCCGCTGAAGGCCATTCAGTAAAGGAAAACACCCCCCGGGGGCCGTTTGCGGCCCCCATTTTTTCTAAGAAAATAAGGAATCAGTCCCATTACAGTTGTATAATAGACAAAGGGCGCTGCAGAGCCCTGCAAGTTAGGAGGACCCCATGGAGAGCGGTGAAAGTAGCTACCGCCGTTACCTGGACGGAGACGAAAGCGCGTTCGAGGAGATCATGCTTGCGTACCGGGACAGTCTGACCTTTTTTATCCACCGCTATGTCCGGGACCTGGATGCGGCGGAGGATATTGCCATCGACGTCTTTACGGATCTGGTCGTCCACCCCAAGCGGTACAATTTTGAGACCAAATTAAAGACCTACCTGTTCATGCTGGGCCGCAGCCGGGCCCTGAACTACATCAAGTGGCGGCAGCGGCGGCAAAAGCTGGAGCAGTCGGCCATGCTCCCGGAGGAAGAGGAGCTGTCGGAGCGGCTCCACGCCAGCGAGCGGCGGGAGGTGGTCCGCCAGGCCCTTTCCCAGCTCCCGCTGTCCATGCGGGAGGCGGTGGAGCTGGTGTATTTCCAGGGGCTGAGCTATCAGGAGACCGGGAAAATCCTGAAGAAAAACGCCAAGCAGGTGGACAATCTACTCTACCGGGCCAAGGGAGCCCTGCGCTCCCTCCTGGGGAAGGAAGGAGAAGAGCTTCTATGAGAAGCCAAGAGGAATTCAGCGCGGAGGTCTTCCGCCGGGGCGCCCAGCGGAAGAGTCGCCGCCGGAAGACCCGGAATCTGACGCTGCTGGCGGCGCCCCTGATGGCAGGGGGACTGCTGTGGGCAGCGTTCTCCGGGAGCGCGGAAAAGCGATTTGAAAACTACCAAGAAGCGGCGCCGCTTTCGCTGGAGGTGGGCAGGGAATCAGCCCTGAGCACCGCTGCCAGCCCTACCCAGAAGACCCGGGAGAACGAAACCGACGCCGCATCCCCCCCGCCGACCGATCAGGCGCCTGGGCAGCTCTGGCTCCGGGACCCTGAGGGGGAGGAGCTGGTGTATTCGGCGGAGGAAGCGGCGGAGATTTTGGAGGTCCTGTCCCAGGCTGGGCCGGCGGACAGCGTGCCAAATGCCCCAGAGGCCGCTTTGGAACAGGTAATGCTGCTGGGAATCACCGGCCAAGAGGCTACCTACCGCCTGACCCCCACGGCGCTGTACCGGGACGAAATCCTAATGGACTTGACACAGGACCAGGTGGATGCTCTTTGGGCCCAAGTGGAGGCCCTGCTGCCTACAGAAGGAGGAACGGGAAAATGAAAAACGGGAAAAAGTTGCTTTGCTTTGCCCTGATTTTAGGGCTGCTGCTGCCCTGCCTTTCCGGCTGCGCCGCCGCCCAGGGAGAGGATCTGATGAAGGGCGCGGTGATCCAGGTGGGCCAGCCTAATCCCTATTTAAGCGAGGCCGGGGACTTCCGGGAGCCAACCATCTATCCGTCCGAAGCGGTTTGGATCGTGGATCAGGCGGGGACGTGCTATATGTTTGAAAATGGGGAGGCGGAGGCCCTCTGCCAGGCCCTTTTGGCGGCGGTACGGGGGGCCGAGCAGTCGGAATATGCCGAGGAGGACCTGCTGACCCGGGAATCTAAGTGGTACCGGATGAAGCTCACCCAGGATGGGGAGGTTTTTGACCTGACCTTGACCCCCTGGACCCTCTACCGGGACGAATACAGCATCTATCTTCGGAACTCCGACGAGGCCCATGCCCTCTACCAGCAGGCCCGGGCGCTGATCGCTCAGCAGGACGCCCCCTTTGTGAATGCCCAGATGGCCTTCGCCCTGGACCTGTTCCAGCGGACGGTGAAGGACAACGAGGGGGAAAATGTCCTGGTTTCGCCCATGTCGCTGGCCCTGGCCCTGGCCATGACCGCCAACGGCGGGGTGGGGGAGACCCTGCGCCAAATGGAGCGGCTTCTGGGGCAGGGGATGTCCATCTCAGAGCTGAACGTGGCGTTCAGGGATTATGTTAACCACCTTCCCTCCAGCGAGGATGCCTGCCTCCAGCTGGCCAACGCCATTTGGTTCAAGGACACGCCGGATTTCACCGTGAGTGAGAACTTTTTGGCCGCCAACGCCGCCTACTACGGCGCCGGGGCCTACCAGGCCCCCTTTGACGAGGGGACCCGGCAGGAGATCAACCGCTGGGTGAAGGACAAGACCGACGGCATGATCGATGGCATTCTGGACGAGCCCATCGACGAAGACGCGGTGATGTTCCTGCTCAATGCCCTGGCCTTCGAGGCCAAGTGGCAGGCCCCCTATGAAAAAACCGACGTCTTTGACGCCCCCTTCTATCCCGCCCAGGGGGGAAGCAAAACGGTGGAAATGCTCCCTGGCGGCGGGCAGTACTATGAAGACGACCAGGCCGTGGGCGTGGGCCTCCGCTACCTGGGTGGGGACTATGCCTTCATTGCCCTGATGCCCAAGGAGGGCGTGGATATTCAGGACTATATCGCCGCCCTGGACCCGGCGGCGCTGCTCCAGACCCTGGGCCAGGAATCGGGGACGGCAGTCCACTCCTGGCTGCCCAAATTCAAAATCGAGGGCAGCTACTCCCTGAAGGAGACCCTGGCGGCAATGGGCATCCCCAACGCCTTCCAGGACGCGGAATTCTCCGGCATGGGGCAGAGTTCGTACCCGCTCAAGATCGCGGAGGTCCTGCAAAAGACCTTCCTCCAGGTGGATGAGGACGGCACCAAAGCCGCCGCTGCCACCTCGGTGCAGATGAATTTTGAATCTGCCATGATGGAGCCGGAGCAGGCGGTGGATGTCCACCTGGACCACCCCTTCGTCTATATGATCGTGGACACCCGGACCAACCTGCCGCTGTTCCTCGGCGTGGCGATGGACCTGGGAAAGTGAGGGAAGCCCCATGGAAAAGAGAGAAAAATGGGCCATGTTGTTGGCGGTGACCGCTTTTGTCGCGGCGTATCTCATCTGCTGCTATATCCCCGGCTGGCGGATCAAGCTGGCGGCGGACCCGCTGACCTATTTTGTGGAGAGCCTGCGGCACATGATGACCCTGAAGCTGGGCATTGCCACCGTGGCGGCCATTGTGGCCGGGATCAGCCCCTATCTGCTTCCTCGGCGGGAGCAAACATGATGCCAGCGTCGCCCATGAGGCCGGGCGGCGAGGGAAAATGGCCGTCCCCAATTTTTGGGGGCGGCCAAGCTGCCGGAAAATCTATTTGGGCTTTCCGGCGAGAAAGAACAGATAAAAAGCCCGCCTGTGGTTTCTCCACAGGCGGGAATTTTCATTCATGCTCCAGGGCGGCTTTGACAAAGCCGTAGAACAGGGGGTGGGGCCGGTCGGGGCGGCTCTTGAATTCGGGGTGGAACTGGCAGCCCACGAACCAGGGGTGCTTCGGCAGCTCCACCATCTCCACCAGTCGCCCGTCCGGGGACAGGCCCGCCAGAAGCAGGCCCTTTTCCGTCAGGGCGGCGCGGTAGTCGTTGTTAAATTCGTAGCGGTGACGGTGGCGCTCGGAGATGTCCTGCCCGCCGTAGAGGGCCAGGGCCTTGCTCTTTTCGCTCAGGCGGCAGGGGTACTTGCCCAGCCGCATGGTGCCGCCCTTGGCGGTGATGTGGACCTGGTCCGGCATCAGATCCACCACGGGGTAGGGCGTTTTGGGGTCAAATTCCGAGGAATGGGCCCCCTCCAACCCGCAGGCGTGGCGGGCAAACTCAATGACCGCGATCTGCATCCCCAGGCAGATGCCGAAATAGGGAACATTCTGGGTCCGGGCGTAGTGGGCGGCGGCGATCATGCCCTCGATGCCCCGGTCCCCGAAGCCGCCGGGGACTAAAATTCCGCCGCATCCGGCCAGCCGCTCCCCGGCGTTTTCCAGGGTCAGGGTCTCCGAGTCCACCCAGTCGATGGTCACGATGGCGTCGTTGGCGGTGCCGGCGTGGAATAGGGACTCCACCACCGAGAGGTAGGCGTCGTGGAGCTGGGTGTACTTGCCCACCAGGGCGATCTTTACCTGCCGGTGGGCCAGCTTGATCCGCTTGACCATGGTTGCCCAGCCCTCCAGGTCCGGGGCAGGGGCGGCCAGACACAGCTTCTGGCACACCACCCGGTCCAGTCCCTCCCGGGCCAGCAGCAGCGGCACCTCATAGAGAGTGGAGGCGGTGGCGTTTTGAATGACGCACTCAATGGGCACGTTGCAGAACAGACTGATCTTCTCCCGGATCTCCCGGGTGATGGGCACGTCGCTGCGGCACACCAGCACGTCCGGCTGGATGCCGATGGACAGCAGCTCCTTGACGGAGTGCTGGGTGGGCTTGGACTTCAGCTCGTCGGAGCCGGGGATCTGGACGATCAGGGGCACATGGATGAACACCACGTTCTGCCGCCCCTGTTCCGCCGCGATCTGCCGGATGGCCTCCAGGAAGGGCTGGGACTCGATATCGCCCACGGTGCCGCCGATCTCGGAGATCACCACGTCCACATCCGGCCCCTGCATGGAGTAGATCTGGCGCTTGATCTCGTCGGTGATGTGGGGGATGATCTGCACCGTCCGGCCCAGATAGCCCCCCTCCCGCTCCCGGTTCAGCACGTTCCAGTAGATTTTTCCGGCGGAGACCGAGGCATTGGCGGTGAGACTTTCGTCTACAAACCGCTCATAGTGGCCCAGGTCCAGGTCCGTCTCCGCCCCGTCGTCGGTGACGAAGACCTCCCCGTGCTGGTAGGGGCTCATGGTGCCGGGGTCCACGTTCAGATAGGGGTCCAGCTTTTGATTTCGCACCCGCAGGCCTCGCTGCTTCAGCAGCCGCCCCAGGGATGCGGCGCAGATGCCCTTTCCCAGGCCCGAGACCACGCCGCCGGTGATAAAGATGAATTTCATAAAGTCCTCCTTGGTAAACGCCGAAGCCCCCTGGTTTGGGAGGGGGCTTCGCTTCTTGAGTTGGATCAGTAGAACAGCAGATCGGAGTAGGTGGGATAGGGCCAGTAGCTCTTGTCGGTGAGCCGCTCCAATTCGTCCGCGTCCTCCCGGACGCTGTCCATCTGGGGCAGGATCACGCTGTGGTAATAATTGGCGGCGTCCTCCACGGTGCCGGTGGGGGCGACCTCGATATCGTGGGCCAGCTTCTCGCACTTGTCGTAGGCCCGGTCGGTGGCGGCGGAGAGCCGGGCCAGGAGGGCCTTCTCCGCCTTGCAGCTCACGCCCATGGCGGCCTTTCCGGCGGCGGTCTGGCTTAGAGCGCCGGCGTACTTGGAGGCGGCGGGGAGGATCAGCTTCCGCAGCATATCCACGCAGGTCATCGCCTCGATGTGGAGAATCTTGGCATAGGTCTCCAGATGGATCTTATACCGGGCGATGAACTCCGCCTCGGTGAAAATGCCGCGCTTGGTCACCAGGGACAGGTTTTTGGGACTGATGTAGGCAGGCAGAGCCTCGGCTGTGGACCGCAGATTGCTCAGGCCCCGCTTCTCGGCCTCGATGGGCCACTCCTCGGAATAGCCGTTGCCGTTGAAGATGATCCGCTGGTGGCTCGTCAGGGCGTCCCGCACCAGATCGTGGAGGGCCGTGTCGAAATCTGGGGCATTCTCCAGTGCGTCGGCGAATTTGCCCAACTCCTCGGCCATGATGGTGTTCAGCACGATGTTGGGCCCGGCGATGGACTGGGCGGAGCCCAGCATCCGGAACTCGAATTTGTTGCCGGTGAAGGCCACGGGGCTGGTGCGGTTCCGGTCAGTGGTGTCCCTGGGGATGGAGGGCAGCACGTCCACGCCGATGCGGAGCATACTCTTTTCCAGGTCGGTGTAGCTGGCGCCGTTGATGATGGACTCCACCACGGCGTTCAGCTCGTCGCCCAGGAAAATGGAGATAATGGCCGGCGGGGCCTCGTTGGCGCCCAGCCGGTGGTCGTTGCCGGCGGAGGCCACGGTGCAGCGCAGCAGATCCTGATACTCGTCCACGCCCTGGATGAAGGCCGCCAGAAATACCAGGAACTGGGCATTCTGGGCGGGCGTCTTGCCGGGGCTGAACAGATTCTTGCCGGTGTCGGTGCCCAGCGACCAGTTGTTGTGCTTGCCGGAGCCGTTGACGCCGGCAAAGGGCTTTTCATGGAGCAGGCACACCAGATTGTGCTTGGCGGCGCACTTCTTCATGATCTCCATGACCAGCTGATTGGCGTCGCAGGCGGTGTTGGCATCGGTATAGATGGGAGCCATCTCGTGCTGGCAGGGGGCGACCTCGTTGTGCTTGGTCTTGGACAGGATGCCCAGCCGCCAAAGCTGCTCGTCCAGGTCCTTCATATAATTGGAGACCCGGGTGCGGATGGTGCCGAAGTAGTGATCCTCCAACTCCTGGCCCTTGGGGGGCATGGCGCCGAACAGGGTGCGGCCGGTGAGCCGCAGATCCTCCCGCTGGGCGTACAGATCCCGGGGGATCAGGAAGTACTCCTGCTCCGGGCCCACCGAGGGGGTGACCCGCTTGGTGGTGGTGTCCCCAAACAGCCGCAGGATCCGGACAGCCTCCCGGGAGACCTCGTCCATGGAGCGCAGCAGGGGCGTTTTCTTGTCCAGGGCCGCGCCGGTGTAGGAGAAGAAGCAGGTGGGAATGTAAAGGCTGTTGTCCTTGACAAAGGCGAAGGCGGTGGGGTCCCAGGCGGTGTAGCCCCGGGCCTCGAAGGTGGCCCGCAGGCCGCCGGAGGGGAAGGAGGAGGCGTCGGGCTCGCCCCGCACCAGCTCCTTGCCGGAAAATTCCATGATAACCTTGCCGTCCCCGGTGGGGGCGATGAAGGAGTCGTGCTTTTCGGCGGTGATGCCGGTCATGGGCTGGAACCAGTGGGTATAGTGGGTGGCGCCCTTCTCCGTCGCCCAGGCCTTCATGGCCTCGGCGATTTCGTTCGCCACGGGAAGCTCCAGAGACGTGCCGGTTTCGATGCACTTTTTCCAGGCACAGTAGGTTTCCGGGGCCAGACGCTGCTTCATGGTCGCCTCGTTGAAAACGTCGCTGCCAAAGATATCGGGTACCTTTACGATGTCGCTCATAATGACCTCCCTTATTGCTCCGTAGGTAAAAAATGAAAGTTTTGATTGGCGATATTGCATTTTCCTGTCTTTCCCGCTCCGCCCGCGCGGCGGCCGGGCCACCGGAAAAACAGGAAAATATCAAAAATCACATCCCAATTTTATGCGAAAACCGGGAAAAATGCAAGGCGTGAAAGTAGATAAAAATGCCGAAGTTCCATGGTTCCATTTGTACAAGGGCACCAAAAATAAAGAAAAAGACTGGGGAAAATGAATTTTTGCGGAATCAGATATTGCATTTTCCCACTCCTGGGCGTATAATAAAAGCGACTCTCACCCATATGGAAGGAAAGGATGATGGACGTGACCCCCTATTCTTGCAAAACGAGGGCGGAGCTGGCCCAGGCGTATGAGGCGGAGCTGGCCCGTTTTGAAGCCTGCAAGGCCAAGGGCCTGAAGCTGAATATGGCCCGGGGCAAGCCCGCCACCGCCCAGCTGGACATTGCCAGCGAAATGCTGACGGTCCTGGCCGCGCCCCAAGACTGTTACGACGGCGCCATCGACGCCCGGAATTACGGCGAGCTGTCCGGTCTGCCCTGTGCCAAGGCCTACTGGGCGGAGATGCTGGACTGCAAGCCCGAACAGGTTTTTGTCGGCGGCTGTTCCAGCCTGAGCCTGATGTACGATGTGATCGCCCGGGCCTATTCCCACGGCCTGCGCCACAGTCCCCGGCCCTGGTGTCGGGAGGAGAAGGTGAAATTCCTCTGCCCCTGCCCGGGCTATGACCGGCACTTTACCATCACCGGCTCCTTTGGCTTTGAAATGATCCCGGTACCCATGACCCCCGCCGGGCCGGATATGGATCTGGTGGAGGAGCTGGTGAAGGACCCGGCGGTGAAGGGCATCTGGTGCGTGCCCAAGTATTCCAACCCCGACGGTATTATTTATTCCGATGAGACCATCCGCCGCTTCGCGAATCTGCGGCCCGCCGCCCCGGATTTCACGGTGATGTGGGACAATGCCTACTGCGTCCATGAATTTGAAGGGGAATATGTGCCCTTCCCGGATATTTTGGCCCTGTGTGCCCAGGCGGGTAACCCGGATCTGGTGATCGAGTTTGCCTCCACCTCCAAAATCACCTTCGCCGGCGGCGGCATGTCCTGCATTGCCGCGTCGAAGGAGAACATTGGGTACCTGACCAAGCTGTTTTCTGTGCAGATGATTTCCTATGACAAGGTCAATCAGCTCCGCCACGTCCGTTATCTCAAGGACAAGGCCAACACCATCGCGCTGATGAAGCGCCAGGCGGAGATCGTGCGGCCCAAATTCCATGTGGTCTTCGACTATTTGGAGCGGGAGATCGACCCGCTGGGCTTCGCCCACTGGAACCGGCCCACCGGCGGCTACTTTGTCAGCTTCTACACCCTCCCCGGCACCGCCAAGCGAGCCCTGGCCCTGTGCAAAGAGGCGGGGGTCACCATGACCGGCGCCGGCGCTGCCTATCCCTACGGCATCGACCCGGAGGACAGCAACATCCGCATCGCCCCCAGCCTGCCCCCGGTGTCGGAGCTGCGTGAGGCCATGGAGGTGTTCTGCGTCTGCGTCAAGCTGGCGGCGCTGGAAAAAATGCTGGATCTGAGCTAAAAAGCCTGCCCCGGCCATGACTGGGACAGAAGTTTATGCACAGGTTAAAAAAGTCTGCCCCGGCCACAGCCGGGGCAGAAGTTTATGCGCGGGTTAAAAGAACCTGCCCCGGCTGCTGCCGGGGCAGAAATTTATTCACGGTAAAAAACCCTGCCCCGGCCGCGGGCCGGGGCAGAAACCTATTCACGGGTAAACTCGTAATTCTCATATTTCAGCCGATCCCCCACGTCCACCCCAAAGGGCAGCAGGGCGATGGCTACCTCGGACTCCACGCCGGTGTCGTCATAGCGGACGGTGGCGTAGTCTCCCCGAATATCCACCACGGTGCAGCGCATGTTTACCTCCTTTTGCGAAACCCGCCCCCGAAACCGGGGGCGGGCCGTTTCTTGTTTGGTTCTGCCGGGGACGCGGAAGGGAATGGAAATCCGCGCTGCCGTCAGACGCTTCAAAAGAACTGGATCAGGCTTTCCACGATGCCGGGCGGGGGAGAAAAACCGTTCTCCACCGCCCAGGGCGGCAGATCCTTAGTCCTTGTACATCTCTACCAGCTTCAGCAGATGCTCGTAGCGCTCCTTGGCGGCCTCCTCGTTCCGGGCGAACAGGGTGGTGGCCCGCTCCGGGAACTCACGAGTCAGACGGCTGTACCGGGCCTCGTTCATCAGGAACTCCTGATAGCCGCCCTTGGGGGCCTTGGAGTCCAGGGTGAACTTGCCGGTCTGCTTGGAGGGATTGAAGCGGAACAGGTTCCAGTAGCCGCATTCCACAGCCTTCTTCATTTCCTCCTGGCAGTGCTCCATGCCGCCACTGATGGAGTGCATCTCGCAGGGGGCGTAGCCGATGATCAGGGACGGGCCGTGGTAGGCCTCGGCCTCGGTGATGGCCTTCAGGGTCTGGGTGGGGTTGGCGCCCATGGCCACCTGGGCCACGTAGATGTAGCCATAGGACATGGCGATCTCAGACAGGCTCTTCTTCTTGGTCTCCTTGCCGGCGGCGGCAAACTGAGCCACCTGGCCGATGTTGGAGGCCTTGGAGGCCTGGCCGCCGGTGTTGGAATAGACCTCTGTGTCGAAGACGAAGATGTTCACGTCCTTGTTCTGGGCCAGGACATGATCCACGCCGCCGAAGCCGATATCGTAGGCCCAGCCGTCGCCGCCGAAGATCCACACGGACTTCTTGGACAGGTACTCCTTCTTGGAGAGGATGTCCTTCACATCGTCGCAGCAGACCTTAGCTTCCAGGTTGGCGATCAGGGCCTTGGTAGCGGCCTTGTTGGCCTCGCCATCGTCAAAGGTGTCCAGCCAAGCCTGGCAGGCAGCCTTCCGCTCCTCGTCGCAGGTCTTCTCCATGACGGCCTTGACCTTGTTGGCCAGGGACTCCCGGATGACGGCCTGGGCGGTGTACATACCGAAGCCATGCTCGGCGTTGTCCTCAAACAGGGAGTTGGACCAAGCGGGGCCCTTGCCCTCCTTGTTGGTGCAGTAGGGAGAGGTAGCGGCGGGACCGCCCCAGATGGAGGAGCAGCCGGTGGCGTTGGAGATGTACATCCGGTCGCCGAAGAGCTGGGTCACCAGACGGGCGTAGCTGGTCTCGGCGCAGCCGGCGCAGGAGCCGGAGAACTCCAGCATGGGCTGACGGAACTGGCTGCCCTTGATGGTGAAGTCCTGAAGATCCTTCTTCTCGGAGACTTCGTGGACCATGTAGTTGAAGACTTCCTGCTCCTTGAGCTCCTGCTCCTGGGGCACCATGGTGATGGCGTCGGTGGGGCACACGTGGACACAGACGCCGCAGCCCATGCAGTCCAGAGGAGACACGGCCATGGCGAAGGTATACACGCCCTTGCCCTTGCCGGGCTTGAAGGGGGCGGTCTTGGTGCCCGCGGGGGCGGCGGCCACTTCTTCGGCGGTCAGGGCGAAGGGACGGATGGTAGCATGGGGGCAGACATAGGCGCAGTTGTTGCACTGGATGCACTTGCCGGCATCCCAGCTGGGAACGGTCACGGCCACGCCCCGCTTCTCATAGGCGGCGGCGCCCAGAGCAAACTGGCCATCCACATAGTCCATGAAGGCGGAGACGGGCAGGCTGTCGCCGTCCATCTTGTCCACGGGGGTCAGAATGTTCTTGACTACCTTGACGGTGTCCTCCGGGCCGGTGAGAACGGTGGGATCCTCGGCGTCCTGAGCGTCGGCCCAGTCGGCGGGCACGTCCACCTTCTCATAGGCGGTGGCGCCGGCGTCGATGGCGTTCCAGTTCTGCTCCACAATTTTCCGGCCCTTCTTCAGGTAGGAGTACTCGGCGGCGTCCTTCATGTAGGCGATGGACTCTTCCTCGGGCAGGACCTTGGCCAGGGAGAAGAAGGCGGACTGGAGGATGGTGTTGGTCCGCTTGCCCATGCCCACCTTGATCGCCAGGTCGATGGCGTTGATGGTGTAGAGCTGAATGTTGTTCTTGGCGATGTAGCGCTTGGAGGCGGCATCCAGATGGTGGCTCAGCTCCTCCAGGCTCCACTGGCAGTTGATCAGGAACACGCCGCCGGGCTTCACGTCCTGGACGATCTTAAAGCCCTTGGTGATGTAGGAGGGGTTGTGGCAGGCCACGAAGTCGGCCTTGTTCACATAGTAGGGGCTCTTGATGGGCTTGTCGCCGAAGCGCAGGTGGGAAATGGTGACGCCGCCGGTCTTCTTGGAGTCGTACTGGAAGTACGCCTGGACATACTTGCCGGTGTGGTCGCCGATGATCTTGATGGAGTTCTTGTTGGCGCCAACGGTGCCGTCGCCGCCCAGGCCCCAGAACTTGCACTCGATGGTGCCTTCCGCGGCGGTGTTGGGGGAGACAGTCTCCGGCAGGCTCAGGCCGGTGACGTCGTCCACGATGCCGATGGTGAACTGGCGCTTGGGCGCGTCCTTCTTCAGCTCCTCATACACCGCGAACACGGAGGCGGGCGGGGTGTCCTTGGAGCCCAGGCCGTACCGGCCGCCGATGACCTTCACACCGGTCTTGCCGGCGTTGGCCAGAGCGGTGACAACATCCATGTACAGCGGCTCGCCCTGGGAGCCGGGCTCCTTGGTCCGGTCCAGCACGGCGATGGACTTGACAGTTTCGGGGATGGCGGCCAGCAGCTTCTCGGGCACGAAGGGCCGGAACAGACGGACCTTCACCAGGCCCACCTTCTCGCCGTGGGCGTTGAGATAGTCCACGACTTCCTCAGCCACGTCGTTGATGGAGCCCATGGCCACGATGACCCGGTCGGCGTCGGGGGCGCCGTAGTAGTTGAACAGCTGATAGTTGGTGCCCAGCTTCTCGTTGACCTTGTGCATGTACTTCTCCACCACTGCGGGCAGAGCGTCATAGTACTTGTTGCAGGCCTCGCGGTGCTGGAAGAAGATGTCGCCGTTCTCGTGGGAACCGCGCATGGCGGGGCGCTCGGGGTTCAGGGAGTGCTTCCGGAAGGCGTCCACGGCGTCCATGTTCACCATTTCCTTCAGGTCGTCGTAGTCCCAGATGGCGATCTTCTGGATCTCATGGGAGGTACGGAACCCGTCGAAGAAGTTGATGAAGGGCACCCGGCCCTCGATGGCGGCCAGGTGGGCCACCGCGCCCAGATCCATGACCTCCTGGGGATTGGTCTCGCAGAGCATGGCGAAACCGGTCTGACGGCAGGCATACACGTCGGAGTGGTCGCCGAAGATGTTCAGCGCCTGGGTCGCCACGGTACGGGCGGAGACGTGGAACACGCTGGGCAGCAGCTCGCCGGCGATCTT
>CANQFY010000023.1 GCA_947600025.1 uncultured Oscillospiraceae bacterium | reverse complement strand
AGCACAGCGAACTACGGCATCGAGGTGATGGACGTAAAGATCAAGCAGTTTGACCTGCCGGAGTCCAATCTGAACGCAGTCTACACTCGGATGATCTCCGAGCGGAACCAGATGGCGGAAAAGTACACCGCCGACGGGGAGTATGACGCCTCCATTATCCGCAACAACGTGGACAAGGAAGTGAACATCCTGGTCTCCAACGCCCGGGCGGACGCCGCCAAGCTGGAGGCCGAGGGCGAGGCGGAGTATATGCGGCTGCTGGCGGAGGCCTACGACAGCGAGGACAAGCGGGATTTCTACGAATTCACCCTGGAGCTGGACGCTTTGAAGCAGAGCCTGACCGGCGGGGAGAAGACGGTGATCCTGGACGCCGATTCGCCCCTGGCGCAGCTGCTGCTGGGCGGCTGATCCGAGGGGCGCGCATAAAAACCGGCCGGGAAGGCAAACGCCTTCCCGGCTGTTCCTATGTAAAGCGAGCTCTTAATCGCAGGCGGGCCACTGGGCGGCGTCCCAGGTCCGCCCGTCCAGAGAGGCCAAGCGCTCCTGGTCGGTCATCAGCTCCGTCCAGCCGTGGGCCGCGCCGGGGGTGGCGTCGATGTGCCGCCAGCAGCCCCCCAGATCCACCAGGACCCAGTAGTGGGTCTTGTCCGTGGTCCAGATGAGCTGGGTGTCGTAGCCCTTGTATTCCAGCACCTCCTGGAGTACCAGGGCGTGGACATAGCAGTTGCCAATGCCGTGGTTGATGCCGTACCACACCGGGTCCCCGGCGCCGTAGTTGGAGTTGTAATTGATGTTGTCCCGGATGTAGCACTTGACGGACAGGGGATCGTCCCCGCACTCCCCCGCCAGCCAGGCCACCGACCCCTCGGTCTCCTCCTTCGTGTGGTTGACCTCCACCGTCCGCTCCGCCCGGATCACGTTGCCCTGGGAATCTGTGGCGGTGTAGACCACCGTGTAGACGCCGGGCTGGGCGGTATCCACCCCGCCCGCGTCATAGGCGACGGTCAGCGCCCGGCCCTCTTCGTCGACGGCCTCCACGCCCAGCAGATAGTCCGGCGCCCCGCCCACGGCCACCTCCATGGTGTTCAGATTGGAAAACCGGGCCGAAACCGGCGCCGTCGTTTCCTCCTTAGGATACATGGTTTGCTCCACTGGTGGCGCTTTTTGCGCTGTATTTGTAGAATCTTCCTCCACCCATGGAGTATTTGCTTTTGCATTTGGAACTATTTCCCCCAAAACCGGCAGCAGGCACGCCGCCGCCGCGATGGCCCCCGCCAGGAGCAGCAATCGAATCCAATGACGCATCCCCGGATTCTCCCTTCCTCTGTTTTCTTCAGCATACATCGGAAATGCATCAAAACGGCATCAAAAATATAAAACTTTTTCATTTTTGGACCGGAGAACGGGCTGTTGACGAAATGGAAAGTGTGGTGTACAATAACCATAACTCCAGCGGTGTCCCAAAACCACGCCAATTTTGGAAAGGACGGTCCAGTCATGGAATACGCGCTTCTGAACATCGACAAGCAGCTCCGGCCCTACCGCCGGGACATTGAGCTTCGCATGAACAACTACGCCCAAAAGAAGGCCGAGCTGCTCCCAAATGGGGGCAGTCTGTTGGATTTCGCCAACGGCGCCCTTTATTTCGGCTTCCACCGGGAGGCGGATGCCTGGGTTTACCGGGAGTGGGCCCCGGCGGCGGAGGCGGTGTACCTCACCGGGGACTTCAACGGTTGGGACCGCCACGCCCACCGGCTGACCTTTATGGGGAACGGCGTGTTCGAGCTGCGGCTGCCCGGCCGTGACGCCCTGAAAACCGGCCAAAAGGTCATGGCCGTGGTGGTCCACCGGGGCCAGGAGCTGGACCGGATCCCCCTCTACGCCACCCGGGTGGTCCAGGACCCGGCCACCACCGGCTGGAACGCCCAGATCTGGGCCCCGGAGGAGCCCTTCCCCTGGACGGACCAGGGCTTCAAGCCCCAAAAGCCCCTGTTCATCTACGAGTGCCACATCGGCATGGCCCAGGACAAGCCCTGCGTGGGCACCTACCGGGAGTTCCTGGAGAACGTGCTGCCCCGGGTCAAGGCCCTGGGGTACAACACCCTGCAAATCATGGCCGTCATGGAGCATCCCTACTATGCCTCCTTCGGCTACCAGGTCACCAATTTCTTCGCCGCCGCCTCCCGCTTCGGCACCCCGGAGGAGCTGAAGGAGCTGATCGACGCCGCCCACGGCATGGGCATCGCCGTGCTGCTGGACGTGGTCCACTCCCACGCCGCCAAGAATACCCGGGAGGGCATCAACGAATTTGACGGCACCGCCACCCAGTTCTTCCACGCCGGGGACCGAGGGGAGCATCCGGCCTGGAACACCAAGTGCTTCAACTATTGGAAAAACGAGGTCCTCCACTTCCTCCTGTCCAACCTGAAATTCTGGCAGACGGAGTACCACTTCGACGGCTTCCGGTTCGACGGGGTCACCTCCATGCTCTACTGGAACCACGGCCTGGGCCAGAGCTTCGGGCCCTACGACCGGTATTTCTCCTTGAACACCGACACCGAGGCCGTCACCTATCTCCAGCTGGCCAACGAGCTGGTGCGCCAGGTCAATCCCAACGCCATCACCATCGCCGAGGACACCTCCGCCATGCCGGGCCTGTGCCTGCCCATCGAGGCGGGGGGCATCGGGTTCGACTACCGGCTGGCCATGGGGGAGCCGGATATGTGGATCAAAATTCTAAAGGAGGTCTCCGATGAAAACTGGGATCTGTGGGGCATCTACGGCGAGCTCACCGGCCGCCGGCCCAAGGAAAAGGTCATCGGCTACTGCGAGTCCCACGACCAGGCCCTGGTGGGGGACAAGACCATCATGTTCCGCCTCTGCGACAAGGAAATGTACTACGGTATGGAGGTCAGCAACCCCAATCTGCTGGTGGAGCGGGGCATGGCCCTGCACAAGCTGATCCGGCTTCTGACCATGAGCCTGGGCGGCGAGGGGTATCTGACCTTCATGGGCAACGAATTTGGCCATCCCGAGTGGATCGACTTCCCCCGGGAGGGCAACGGCTGGAGCTATCTCTACTGCCGCCGCCAGTGGCACCTGGCCGACGACCCGAACCTCAAATATCAGTTCCTCAACCGGTTCGAGGTGGATATGGTGGCCACCGCCAAGCGGGCCCGGGTGTTGACGGGCAAGACCAGGAACCTCTGGACCCATCAGGGGGACAAGGTGCTGATCTATCAGCGGGGCGGGGCGGTGTTCGCCTTCAACCTCCACCCCTCCGCCTCCTATACCGGCTACTTTGTCCCGGTGCCGGAGGAGGGGGAATACCGGGTGATTCTGTCCAGCGACGAACCCCGCTACGGCGGTCAGGGCCGGATCTCCACTGCCCAGACCTACCAGGCGAAAAAGCAGCCCGACGGCCGGACCGGCTTCCAGATCTATCTGCCCAGCCGGACCGCCGTGGTCCTGAAGAAAAAACGGGCCTCCAAATAAGCAATGGGCCGCTCCCTGAAGGGGAGCGGCCTAAAAATATAGGGCGCGGGAAACAGCCTCCCGCATAGCCTCTGCTCCCCCGCAAGGGGGAGCAAAGAGTCAATATTTTTAATTTCTCATGGCCTTCGCTCCCCCTGCGGGGGAGCAGAGAGTCAATATTTCTTCTTCTCGCATTGCTCTTTTGCTCCCCCCGCAAGGGGGAGCTATGAGCAATATTCCTTCTTTCGCATAGTATAGTCGGAGGCGATTTTATGGCTATCGTACAAACCGACGTTCCCATCACCTCGGAAAGCTGCGACCGGATGATCCGGGAGATCGTGGAGACCTACCCCATCTGCCGCACCGAAGTCATGGGCTACACCGCGTTCCAGCGGCCCCTGCGCACCCTGGTGGTGGGGGGCGGCCCCAGAAAAGTGATCTTCTCCGCCGCCCACCACGCCAACGAGTGGATCACGTCCCTGGTGCTGCTGAAATACGGGGAGGATCTGGCCCGGTCCATCGTGGAGGGAGGCGGCGTCTTTGGGGTGCCGGGGGAGACCATCGGTCAGACCGCCACCATCTACATGGTGCCCATGGTGGACCCCGACGGGGTGGATCTGGTGACCGGGGCCATTCCCATGGGGTCGGTGCCCTATGAGAACGCCCGCAGCATGGCCCAGAATTACCCCGCCATTCCCTTCCCGGATGGCTGGAAGGCCAATCTGCTGGGGGTGGACCTGAATCTCAACTACCCCGCCGGATGGCTCCAGGCCCGGGAGATCAAATTTTCCCAGGGCTTCACCCGCCCCGGGCCCCGGGACTATGTGGGCCGGGCCCCTCTGGATCAGCTGGAAACCAAGGCCATGGCGGGCTATACCGAGTACATCGATCCGGCGCTGGTGCTGGCCCTCCACAGCCAGGGCCAGGAGATTTACTGGCAGTTTGGAGATTTCCAGGTGCCTGGGGCCCGGGAGCTGGGGGAGCAGATGGCCGCCGCCAGCGGCTATACCCTGGCGGACACCCCCTACGCCTCCAGCTTCGCGGGCTACAAGGACTGGTTCATCCAGAATTTCCGGAAGCCGGGCTACACCGTCGAGGTGGGCCGGGGCGTCAACCCGCTGCCGCTTGAACAGTTCGACGAAATCTACCGGGACTGCCGGGGGATTTTGACCCTGGCGGCCCTGGGTGGTCAGTAAAACAGGGGTCCCAGGCCCCGGTTTGCCGCCGCAAGGGCAGCCGCCCGGGCGGCGATCCCAGGCAAGACCCCCGCAAAGTAATCCCGCGCCCGGGTCGGAAGTCCCCGGCCGCGGCACAGGACCTCCAGCCCCTGGGCGAGGGCCTCCGGCCGGGAGAATATCCCCTCCAATTTTTCCAACTCCTCCGCCCCCAGGGGCAGGTCCCCCGGGGGAAGCAGACAGCTGCCCAGGCCGTGGAGCAGGGGCTTTTCCGCCAAATTTTCCGGCAGGCCCCCCAGGTCCAGGGAGGTGGCCCAGCAGGCGTCCAGCTCCTCCGGGGTAAAGGCCGCCAGGAGCTGATTTTCCAGCCACAGCCGGTCCAGGAACGACAAAAGATAGTCGATCCCCCGCAATTCTCCGGGGACCGGCAGCAGGGGGCCGTAGTCCGGCGGGGAGGGGCGAAAGTGGGCGAAAAGCGCCGGTTCATATCTGCCCAGGAACGTCTCCAGCTCCCCCAGGGCCTCAAATAGGCGTCCGTCCTCCGGGGCCGTGGCCCGGACTAAGCGGAGCAGGTCCCAGGCGGCCCGCTCCTTCCCCTTTAGGATCGCCAGGCCGTTTTCAAAGCTCCGGGCCGGGTCGGGGCCGGGGGCCAGGTTCATGGTGTATTCCAGGGACGCAAGCAGCTCCTGGGCCGTCTCGGTCCGGATGGAAGTGTCCCCTGGCCGGCCCCGGGCCTGGAGATAGGCCCGGATCCGCCCCGCCAGCAGGGTGTAGGCCCCGGCGGCGGCCAACTCCCCGGTCAATAGCGCCCCTCCTCAAAGGGGATCTCCCCGTCGTTCCGGGCCCAGCGGCACAGCTCCTCCAGGGACAGGCCACAAAGCAGCTCCGCCGAGCCCTCCGCCGGGCCGTTAAAGACCCGCGCCATGTACTCGATCAGCTCCTCGTCGGAAAACTGGTCGTGGCACTCGGTTTTGTAGTAGTAGAAGGCGTCCTGCAGCTCCCCCAGGACCGTGGGGAAATTCTGCCGGTCCACATAGGGCGAGTCGCAGAAGGCCTGGGCCAGCTTGGGCAGCGCCCCGCCCCCCAGCTCCACCCGCCCGGCGTTCCCCAGCGCGGCCCGGCGCAGCTCCAGCAGGGAGGACACGTCCTCCTCCGTCAGCGCCAGGCCATGGCTGGCCAAAACCCCGGTAAGATTCCCCAGCTCCCGCCGGGCCAGTTGCTCCCGGTAAAGTTCCAAGGCGTTTTCCATGGTTTTTCCCTCCCTTTCCCCTCCTATCTTACCAGAAACCCCGAAAAGAACAAGTCTTGAAAAAGAAGGGGTTTTATGCTATAATAGTATCGACAAAAAGGAGGGGAAAACGCCATGAAGGATCCTGCTGTATTGCCCGAGGGATATGTGGAGCGGTTCCAGGTGGACCTGGCCAAGGATCGGAAGCTCTTCTGGTTGATCAACGGCCTGGGCGCCGTTCTCACGCTGATTTTATTTTTGATCGGGGGCGCCTTCGTCCCCATTACGGCGCTGTTCGACATGGAGGCGGGGCTGGGGGCCTATCTCCTCCGGTTCGGCGTGCTGGTGGCGGGGATGCTCCTGTACATCATCCTTCACGAGGCGGTCCACGGCGTCTTTATGCGCCGGTATGGGGAGGCCAAGGTCCATTTTGGCTTCCGGCTGGCCTACGCCTACGCCGGCAGCGACGGCTATTATTCCAAAAAGCACTACATCATCATCGCCCTGGCGCCGGTGGTGGTCTGGGGGATCGTGCTGCTGATCCTGAATTTCTTCACCTCGCCGGAATGGTTCTGGGTGGTGTACTGGATTCAGGTCTGCAACCTCTCCGGCGCGGTGGGGGACTACTACGTTACCTGGAAATTCCGGGGCCTGCCGGAAAGCGCCCTGATCCGGGACACCGGCACCGCCATGGCGGTGTACACCCGGGACGAAAAGAAATAAGCTCCAGGGGAGCCAGGCAGGAGTTTTTTCTCCAAAGCCCCTGCGGGGCTTTGGAGAAATGCAGCCGGCCCCGTGGGGCTTTTGGGCGGTCCGGCCGCTTTGGAAGCGCCGGGCGGAAATGAGCCAAATCAAAAAACGGCGCACGGAGGGTTCCGTGCGCCGCCGCGTATTGAGTTATACCGCCAGGAAGGTCTTCCAGGCGAAGTAGACAAGCACCACCGCGCCCAGGGCGATGCGGTACACCCCGAAGGCGGAGAAGCTGCGCTTGCGGACGTAGGCCATCAGTCCCCGGATCACCAGCAGGCTCACGGCGAAGCTGACGGCGCAGCCCACCAGCAGCACCCCCAGCTCCTGGCCGGTGATCGCTACCCCGGTGAGAATAAACTTGAGGATCTTGATGGCGCTGGCCCCCAGCATGGTGGGAATGGCCATGAAGAAGGAGAATTCCGCCGCCGCGCTCCGACTCACCCCCAGCAAAATGGCTCCCAATATGGTGGAGCCGGAGCGGGAGGTGCCGGGGATTAGGGATAGGGCCTGGAAGCAGCCGATGTAAATGGCGGTCTTGTAGTCGATAGCGTCTACTTTTCCGATCCGGGGCGGTTTCCCGGCGTTCCGCCGCTCCACATAGAGGAAGGCGAAGCCGTAGACGATCAGGGCGATGGCCACCACCACGCCGTTATACAGATGGGCATCCATCCAGTCGTCCAGCAGCACCCCCACGATCCCGGAGGGCAGGATGGCCACCACAATTTTCAGCCACAGAACGATGGTGTTGTGCCGCTGCTTCCGGTTCTTGCTGGGGGAAAAGGGGTTGAGCTTGTGGAAAAACAGCACGATCACGGCCAAAATGGCCCCCAGCTGGATCACCACGTCGAACATGGTCTGAAATTCCGGCGACACGTCCAGCGTCAAAAATTCATTGAGCAAAATCAGGTGCCCGGTGGAGGAGATGGGCAGCCACTCCGTGACTCCCTCCACGATCCCGAACACAATCGCTTTTAAAATTTCCATCGCGTCACGCTCCTAATAGGTTTCTTTTTCCTACTATACCGCTTTTCCCCGGGTTTTGCAAGGAAAAAGTTTCCGTTCACAAATTGTGGTGGAATCCTTTACAAAATGTTCATTCCCTCCCGGCATTTTCCGCTATAATGGTAAGAAAGAAAAACAAAGTCCAAGAAAGGATGAAAGATATGGATTACAACGTTTTGATCGTGGAGGACGATCACAACATTGCCGAGCTGCTGCAGATGTATCTGGAGAAGGAGGGCTGCACCGTCACCGTGGCCGGGGACGGGGGCGAGGGCCTGCGCCAGTTCCGGGCGGTCCATCCGGATATCGTGCTGCTGGACGTGATGATGCCGGTGATGGACGGGTGGAGCGTTTGCAAGGCCATCCGGTCCGAGAGCCAGGTGCCGGTGATCATGCTCACCGCCAAGGGCGAGACCGACGACAAGGTGGGTGGCCTGAAGGCCGGCGCCGACGATTACATCACCAAGCCTTTTGAAATGAAGGAGGTTCTGGCCCGGATCGAGGCGGTCATGCGCCGCTCCGCCCCCCAGGTCGTGGAGAAAAAGCCCCGCCGGCTGGTCTTCGACAAGCTGATCATCGACATGGACGCCTTTGAGCTGACGGTGGACGGCAAGAAGATCGACACCCCGCCCAAGGAGATGGAGCTTCTTTACTATCTGGCCTCCTCCCCCAACCGGGTCTATACCCGTAACCAGCTTCTCGACGAGGTCTGGGGCTTCGACTATTTCGGCGACTCCCGCACCGTGGACGTTCATGTGAAGCGCCTCCGGGAAAAGCTGAAGGGCGTCTCTCCCGAGTGGAGCTTGGAGACGGTCTGGAGCGTCGGGTATAAATTCGAGGTGCTGAAAGCATGAAAACCACCTTCGGGCGGCTCTTCATCCCCGTCGCCATCATTTTGCTGGTGATCCTGCTGCTGATGAGCCTGTGTTTTCGGGGCTTATCCCGGTCCTTCCTGGAAGACCAGGTGCTGGACCGGCTGTCCCAGGACGCCAAGAGCATCGCGGACCTGGCGGGCATCTACTTAGACGGCAGCATCACCTATCCCGAGTTTCTGGGGAACTTCACCGTGGCCGCCCGGCTCTCCCAGACCGACGCGGTGCTCTGCTCCCCCAGCGGGGAGCTGCTGCTCTGTTCCGACGCCCCCCTGGGCTGCCGGCATCAGGGCTCGGTGATCCAGGACCGGGACTATCTGGACCGGGTGCTGACCCAGGGGGAGGCAAGGGACACCGGCGTGGTGGCGGGGCTGTATGAGGACGTGCGCTATGTGGTCTGCGTGCCGGTGACGGACGTCTTTGGCTCTGTCACCGGTCTCGTCATGGTCTCCCAGCCTCAGGCCGCCACCTCCCCTCTCATGCAGAGCCTGCTGGACATTTACCTGGGCATTTCGGTGCTGATGGTGGTGATCTGCGTGGCGGTGACCTATTTCTTCGCCAGACGGCAGAGTAAGCCTTTGCAGGAGCTGGCCCGGACCGCCAACGCCTTCGGCCACGGGGACCTGACCGCCCGGGTCCATCTGGACGGCAACTACTCCCAGGAGATCGAGGAGCTGGCCCTGGCCTTCAACAACATGGCCTCCTTCCTGGAAAAGAGCGAGTATCAGCGGCAGGAATTTGTGGCCAACGTGTCCCACGAGCTGAAAACCCCCATGACCACCATCAGCGGCTATATCGACGGCATGCTGGACGGCACCATTCCGCCCCAGCGGCAGGAGCACTATATGCGCATCGTCTCCGACGAGACCAAGCGGCTCAATCGGCTGGTGCGGAGCATGCTGGACATCTCCCGGCTCCAGGATCAGGGGGGCATCCCCGAGGAAAAGAAGACCCGCTTCGACCTGGAGGAATGTGCCGGGCAGGTGCTGATCACCTTCGAGCAGAAGATCAACGCCAAGCGCTTGAATGTGGAGGTGGAAATGCCGGAGCATCCGGTGTTCACCCACGCCAACCAGGACTATATCACCCAGGTGATCTACAACCTGCTGGACAACGGGGTGAAATTCTGCCCCGAGGAGGGCCGCCTGGGACTGACCATCCGGGAGGGCGGGAACAAGATCTACGTCACCATCGCCAACGAGGGAGAGACCATCCCCCCGGAGGAATTACCTCTGGTGTTCGACCGGTTCCACAAAATCGACAAGAGCCGCTCCCAGAACCGGGAGGGCTGGGGCCTGGGGCTCTACATCGTCAAAACCATTGTATGCAGCCACGGGGAGGATATCTCCGTGTCCAGCAAGGACGGGCGGACGGAATTTACCTTCACTCTGCCGCTGGTAAACTGACGCGCCCGGATCGAGGGGAATTGCTATGCGTGAAGATTTTCATCAGGAGCCTGCCGACCGCTCCCAAAAGGAACCCTGGGAGCCCTGGGACGACGCCGGCACCTACCAGACCGGCTCCACCCGGCCGCCTAAGAGCCACGGCGGCCTGATCACCGTGCTTTTGATCGTGGTGATCCTCCTTGCGGGGATCGCCAGCGCCCTGGGACTGCTGAATATTCGGATGTTTCAGGCCCTCCAAGCCCAGGAGGCGGTGTCCTTCACCGGCACCGACGGCACCGCCCCTTCCCAGACGGTGCCTATTGTCAACACCGCCCCGGAACAGCCCTCCGGCGGGGATCATCAGCTGCCCCTGAGTCAGGCCCCCCAGGGCACGCCCAACGTGACCCAGGAGGGAGGGCTGTCATTGCAGGAGATCTATGAGCAGGTCATTCCCTCGGTGGTCTCCATCACCTGCCAGGTGGACGGGGGTACCGTCAGCGGCACCGGCGTGGTGCTGACTAAGGACGGGTATTTGGTGACCAACTGCCATGTGGTCTCCGACGCCCGGGCGGTGACCGTCCTCTTTACCGACGGGCGGGAGCTGCCTGCCGCCATTGTGGGCACGGACCCGGCCTCGGATCTGGCGGTGCTGTATGTGGACGCCCAGGACCTGACCCCGGCGGAATTTGGGGACTCCGCCACCTTGCGGGTGGGGGATTCGGTGGCCGCCATCGGCGACCCCCTGGGGGCGGCCTTCCGGGGCACCCTGACCAACGGGATCGTCTCCGCCATCAACCGGGACGTAACCACCGGCGGCCGCACCATGGCCCTGATCCAGACCAACGCCGCCCTGAACGAGGGCAACTCCGGCGGTCCCCTGATCAACTGCCACGGCCAGGTCATCGGCATCAATACCCTAAAGATCGGCGACTATATGAGCGCCGCCGGGGTGGAGGGCCTGGGCTTCGCCATCCCCAGCGCCACCGTCAAAGAGGTGGTGGATCAGCTCATGTCCCAGGGCTACGTCTCCGGGCGGCCCACCCTGGGTATTGAGGTGACGGACGTATCCACCATGTATCAGATGTTCTACCGCCTCCCCCAGGGGGCCTACGTCACCCAGGTAGTGCCCGGCGGCGCCGGTGAGGAAGCGGGCCTGCGGGCCGGGGACATTCTGGTGTACCTGAACGGCCAGCGGATCACCGACGCCAGCGACTATACCGCCGCCCTGTATACCACCCAGATCGGAGAGGAGATCAGCTTGGTCATCTACCGGGAGGGCCGGCAGTACGAAGTAACCATCACCGTGGCGGAGGCCACGAAGGATTAAAGGAAGGATTCTCTTGGACAGCGTATACCGTCAGCAATTCGAGGTCAATTTCTCCGCCGTGGACCGGTATGGCCGGCTCCGGCCCGCCAACCTGCTGTTCTATTGTCAGGATATCGCCGGCGCCCACTGCACCAGCGAGGGCCTGGGCTGGGAAATTCTGGCCCAAAAGCGGCTTTTCTGGGCCATCATCCGGCAGAAGGTGCAAATCACCCGGCTGCCCATGGCGGGGGAGACCATTTCCGTGGAGACCTGGGCCATGCCCACCACCAAAGTGTCCTTCCCCCGGTCCACCGTGGCCTATGATGAGGAAGGCCGGGAGCTGTTCCGGGCCATCGGACTGTGGGTGCTGATGGATCTGGACACCCGGGCCATGATCCTGCCGGGCAAGAGCGGCATCACGGTCCGGGGCGCCACCCTGGGCGGGGAGCTGCCGCCGCCGGGGTCCCTGATTCCCCGGCCCCTGGGGAGCCACTTTCAGCGGAAGGTGTGCTTCACCGACCTGGACCGGAACGGACACATGAACAACACCCGGTATTTAGACTGGATGGACGATCTGCTGCCCAGCGCCTTCCATCAGGACCATCCGGCGAAGGAGTTCACGGTGTGCTATCTGGCGGAGGCCCGGGAGGGGCAGACGCTGGATCTAAGCTGGGAGCTGAGTCCGGAGGGCCTGCTCCAGGTGGATGCCCACCGGGAAGCCCTGGACGGGCATCCGGAGCGGGTCTTCGCCGCCCGGGTCCAATATTAAAGAACCTGGCCGCTGTTTTCAAGCGGCCAGGAGCTTTTTTATTTCATTCGTTTTTCCAGGGTCTGATAGGTCAGCCCGGAGAGGTACACCCGGTCCAGGCCAAATTCCTCGGTGAGCAGGAAGCTCTTCGGCAGCTCGTCGCAGGGGACCACCTGGCCCTCCTTCTCCGCCCGGGTCAGAAATTCCCGGGTGCGCTTGGAGGTGCTGGCGTTGTCCAGGTCGAAAATGGCCACCACGGCGCTTTCCCGCACGGACATATCGCCGCCTATGGGGTAAAACACATTTACTCCCCCTTTTGCTTCTTCCACTCCGCCACCGCCAGGGCGTCGCAGCGGTTGTTTTTGGGGTTGTCGGCGTGGCCCTTGACCCAGTGGCACTCTAGCTCATGGATCTGCGCCAGCTCCAGCAGCCGCGCCCACAGGTCCGGGTTCAGGGCGGGTTTTTTGTCGGACTTGATCCAACCCCGGCACTGCCAGGAGACCGCCCAGCCCTTTTCCAGGGCATCCAGAACGTACTTGCTGTCCGAATACAGCTCCACCCGGCAGGGCTCCTTGAGCCGTTCCAGGCCCCGAATCACCGCCGTCAGCTCCATGCGGTTGTTGGTGGTGCTACCCTCCCCGCCGGAGAGCTCCACGCTGTGGGGGCCGTATTCCAGGATGGCGCCCCAGCCGCCGGGGCCCGGGTTTCCGGAGCAGGCCCCGTCGGTGTAGAGGGTCACGGTCTTCATTCCGCCGATTCCTCCTGGGCCACCCGCTCGATGGCCACCAGCTTGCTTTCTCCTTCAATGCGCATGACGATTACGCCCTGGACGTCCCGCTTGTAGATATTGACATCCTTGGCCGGAATCCGGATGATCACGCCGCCGGACTCAATGAGCATCACATCGTCGCTGTCCTCCACCACCCGGCAGCCGGCCACCAGGCCGGTCTTGGAGGTGATATTGTAGTTTTTCAGGCCCTTGCCGCCCCGGTTCTGGGGAGTCTTTTCCCCATTGGGGCCGGTGCGGAGGTATTCATTCAGCTCGGTGCGCTTGCCGTAGCCCTTTTCCGTGACGGTGAGGAGCGTCCGGCCGGGAACCGCCTTCTCGGCGCCCACCACATAGTCCCCGTCCTCCAGGGCGATGCCCTTCACGCCGCCGGCGTCCCGGCCCATGGGCCGCACGTCGTTTTCGTTGAAGCAAATGGCTATGCCGTTGGCGGTGGCAAGGAGGATATTGTCGTTCCCGTCGGTGCGCAGGACGTTGATCAGGTGGTCCCCCTCCTCCAAGGTAATGGCCCGGATGCCCGTCTTCCGGTTGGTGGACAGGGCGATGAAGGGGATCCTCTTCACCGTTCCGTTCCGGGTGGCCATGATCAGGTACTCGTTTTCATGGAACTCTCGGGTGATGACCATGGCCGTCACCGTCTCCCCCTGCTCCAGGGGCAGGATGTTCACCATGGCGGTGCCCCGGGCGGTGCGGCCCGCCTCGGGGATCTGATAGCCCTTCCGGTGGTGGACCCGGCCCCGGTCGGTGAAGAAGAGCATATGATCATGGGTGGAGGCCACCGTCAAGGTCTTTACATAGTCCTCTTCCTTGAGATTCTGCCCGTTGATCCCCCGGCCGCCCCGGCCCTGGGTGCGGTACACGTCCACTGGCATCCGTTTGACGTAGCCCTGGTGGGAAATGGTGAAGACGCAGCTCTCCTCCTGGATCAGGTCCTCCACGTCCAGCTCGCCCTCCACGTCCTGAATTTCCGTCAGGCGGCCATCGCCGTACTTGTCCCGCAGGGCGGTGAGCTCCTCCCGGAGAATGTCCTTTACCAGCTCCGGGTCCTGGAGGACCCGCTGGTAGTAGGCAATCTTCTCCTCGATCTCCTTGTACTCCGCTTCCAGCTTCTCCCGGTCCAGGCCCTGGAGCCGCTTGAGCTGCATGTCCAAAATGGCCTGGGCCTGAATTTCCGACAGCCCAAACCGAGCCATCAGATTTTCCCTGGCGTTGTCGTAGCTGTTGCGGATGATATGGATGACCTCGTCGATGTTGTCCTGGGCGATGAGCAGGCCCTCCAGCAGATGGGCCCGCTCCTGGGCCTTTTTCAAGTCGTATTTCGTCCTGCGGACGATCACATCCTCCTGGAAGGCCAGATACTCGTCCAGCATCTCCCGCAGGGTCAGAATTTTGGGCTGGGTCTGATTTTTCACCAGGGCCAGCATATTGATGGCGAAGGTGGTCTGCAGCTGGGTCTGGGCAAAGAGGCGGTTCAAGACCACCTGGGGATTGGCCTCCCGCTTCAGCTCGATGACTACCCGCATGCCGGTGCGGTCGGACTCGTCCCGGATGTCGGAAATGCCCTCCAGGCGCTTGTCGTTGACCTGGTCGGCCATGTTTTTGATCATCATCCGCTTGTTGACCTGGTAGGGGATCTCCGTGACGATGATCCTCGTCCGGTTCTGGCCAAACTCCTCAAAATGGGTCCGGGCCCGGAGGGTCAGGCGCCCCTTGCCGGTGGCGTAGGCCGCCCGGATGCCGGCCCGGCCCAGAATAATGCCCTTGGTGGGGAAGTCCGGGCCGGTAATGTCCTCCATCAGATCCGCCAGGGTGATCTCCGGGTCCCGCAAAATGTGCAGGCAGGCGTTGATGGTCTCCGTCAAGTTGTGGGGCGGGATGTTGGTGGCCATGCCCACGGCGATGCCCGAGGAGCCGTTGACCAGCAGATTGGGAAACCGGCTGGGCAGCACCTTGGGCTCCTTCCGGGTCTCGTCGAAGTTGGGATCCCAGTCCACGGTTTCCTTTTCGATGTCCCGGAGCATCTCGTTGGCGATCTTGGACATCCGGGCCTCGGTGTACCGGTAGGCCGCGGGGGGGTCGCCGTCCACGGAGCCAAAGTTGCCGTGGCCATCCACCAGCATGTAACGCATGGAGAAATCCTGAGCCAGGCGAACCAGGGCGTCGTACACCGAAGCGTCCCCATGGGGATGGTACCGGCCCAGCACGTCGCCCACGCAGGTGGCGGACTTCCGGAAGGGCTTGTCCGAGGTTAGATTGTCCTCGTACATGGCGTAGAGGATCCGCCGGTGGACCGGCTTCAAGCCGTCCCGCACGTCGGGCAGGGCCCGGCCCACAATGACGGACATGGCGTATTCCAGGTAGCTTTTTTCCATTTCATGGACCAGCTCGGAGGTAATGATCTCCTGATCAGGGTAGAGAATATCCTCCGGGCGGTAGTCCTTCTTATGCTGTGCCAATGGAAAACCTCCTTAATAGTCCAGATTCTGGGCTTTTCTGGCGTTGACCTCGATATACTCCCGCCGGGGCTCCACCTTCTCCCCCATCAGGAGGGTGAAGATCTCGTCGGCCCGGCTGGCGTCGTCCAGGGTGATCCGTTTCAGGGTCCTTCTTTCCGGGTCCATGGTGGTCTCCCACAGCTCGTGGGGGTCCATCTCGCCCAGGCCCTTGTTTCGGCTGATGTCCACCTTGGCGTTGGCGTTGTCTCCCCGGAGCTCGGCGGAAATTTTGTCCCGCTCCGGCTCGGAGAAGGCGTATCTGGTGGTCTTGCCCCGGACCAGCTTGAATAGGGGCGGCATGGCGGCGTAGACATAGCCGTTTTCGATCAGGGGCCGCATGAACCGGAAGAAGAAGGTCAGAAGCAGGGTCCGAATGTGACTGCCGTCCACATCGGCGTCCGCCATAATGACCACCTTGTGGTAGCGCAGCTTGTTTAAATCAAAGTCCTCCCCGATCCCCGCCCCCAGGGCAGTGATGACGGGCTGGAGCTTGTCGTTACCAATGACCTTGTCCTCCCGGGCCTTCTCCACGTTGAGCATCTTGCCCCACAGCGGCAGAATGGCCTGGAACCGGGAGTCCCGCCCCTGGGTGGCGGAGCCGCCGGCGGAGTCGCCCTCCACGATGTAAATTTCCGTCAAAGAGGGGTCCGACTCGTTGCAGTCCCGGAGCTTGTCGGGCATGGCGGCGCCGCCCAGGGCCGTCTTCCGGCGGATGGAGTCTCGGGCCTTCCGGGCGGCCTCCCGGGCCCGGTTGGCGGTCATGGCCTTGTCCAGGAGAATCTTGGCGGTCTGAGGATGCTCCTCCAAATAGGTGGAGAGCTGGTCGTTGACGATGGAATCCACCAGGGTCCGGATATAGGCGTTGCCCAACTTGGCCTTGGTCTGGCCCTCGAACTGGGCGTCGGTGAGCTTCACCGAAATGATGGCGGTGATGCCCTCCCGGCAGTCCTCGCCGGAGACCTTGTCCTCTCCCTTGATAATTCCGTATTTCACCCCGTAGGCGTTGAGTACTCGGGTCAACGCCGCCTTGAAGCCCGTCTCGTGCATGCCGCCCTCGGGGGTGTGCACGTCGTTGGCAAAGCTCTGGATCAGCTCGTTATAGCCGTCGTTGTACTGGATGGCGATCTCGGCGGAGGCGTCGCCCTTGCTGCCGCTCATGTAGATCACGTCGTCGTGGAGGGGGGTCTTGTTCCGATTCCACCAGGCGGCAAATTCCCGGATGCCGCCCTCGTAGCACATGGTGTGGCTCACCGGCTCCTCCTCCCGGCGGTCGGTGATGGTGATGGTGAGCCCCGCGTTCAGAAACGCCTCCTCCCGCATCCGGGTGCGGAGAACTTCATAGTCGTATTCCAGGGTGTCGAACATCTCCGGGTCCGGCTGGAAGGTGACTTCCGTGCCGGTGTGGTCGGTCTTCCCCACCACGGTCATTTCCTGGGTGATATCTCCCCGGGAGAAGCGCATTTGGTAGATCTGGCCGTTTTTGTGGACCCGGACCTGGAGCCACTCGGAAAGGGCGTTGACGACCGACGCGCCCACGCCGTGGAGGCCGCCGGAGACCTTGTAGCCTCCGCCGCCGAATTTGCCGCCGGCGTGGAGCACGGTGTACACCACCTCCAGCGCGGGCCTTCCGGTCTGGGGCTGGATGTCCACGGGGATGCCCCGGCCGTCGTCGGTGACGGTGATGGAGTTGCCTGGATTGATGGTCACGGTGATGTGCTTGCAGAACCCCGCCAGGGCCTCGTCGATGGCGTTGTCCACGATCTCATAGACCAGATGGTGCAGTCCCGAGGCGGAGGTGGAGCCGATATACATGCCCGGGCGCTTCCGGACCGCCTCCAGCCCCTCCAAAACCTGGATCTGGGAACCGTCGTAGGCTTCCAGAGCGTTTTTTTCCTGGTCAGACATAAATTCCTCCTTACAATGCTACCCGGGCTCCGAGCCGTCCACGGCCTGGCCGCCCTTGATCAACACGGTTTTTCCCAATTTGGAGAACCGTCCCGGCTCGCAGCAGGTGATGAATACCTGGCCGCCGGAAATTTGATTGAGTACAAAATCCTGCCGCCCGGGGTCCAGCTCGGACAGCACGTCGTCCAATAGTAATACCGGCGTCTCCCCGCTGGCCTTGCCCATCAGCTCCCGCTGGGCCAGCTTCAGGCTGATGGCGGCGGTGCGCACCTGGCCCTGGGAACCAAACTGCTTCAGGTTCCGCCCGGAGAGGGACACCTCGAAATCGTCCCGGTGGGGACCGGTGAGGCACTGGGCCGATTCCAGCTCCCCCCGGCGGTGGGCCTCCAAATGTTCCCGAAGCTGCCCTTCCAGGACGCTTACCGGAGCGAAGGGGTCTAAGACGGTGGAGACGGTCTTATATTCCAGGCGGAAGTCCTCGCCCCCGCCGGAAAAATGGCCGTGGTACACCCCGGCGGCTTTTCCCAGGGAATCGTAAAACCGGGCCCGGTAGGCGATCAGCAGCGCCCCCACCCGGCACAGCTGGGCGTCGTACTCCGGGAGCAGATCCAGAAGGGCGGGCATTTCAAACCGGTCTTTTAAAATCCGGCTTTTCCGCTCCAAAACCCGGCCGTATTCCGCCAGCGCCGCCTCATAGTTGGGCCGGAGCTGGCACAATGCCCCGTCTCCTAAGCGCCGCCTGGCCGCGGCGCCGGCGCGGAGCACCATCAGATCCTCGGGGCAAAACAGAACCGTTTGCAGCACCCCCGCCAGCTCGGCGGCGGACTTTTTTTTGGCTCCGTTTCGGAAGCACTGCCTGGGACGGTTTCCGGGGAAAAGAATCCAGCGCAGGCTCTGCTCCCGTTCCTGGGAAAAGACGCTGCCCTCCAAGTCCCCAAATTCCTGGTCAAAGCGGATCAGCTCCGCCCCCTTCTGGGTCCGAAAGCTCTTTCCCGAGCCCAAAAAGGCGATGGCCTCTAAAAGATTGGTCTTTCCCTGGGCGTTGTCCCCCAAAATCAGATTCACCCCCGGGGAAAAGGTCAGGGCGGATTCCCGGTAGTTCCGGAAATTCCGGAGGGTCAGACTATTCAGCCTCATTCCGGCAGATTCGGTAGCGCTGGTCCAAAAAAACCAGACTGTCCCCGGGATAGAGCTTTTTGCCCCGCATGGTGCAGACCAGCCCGTTGACCAGCACGCCGCCCTCCTGGATCTCGTATTTGGCGGCGCCGCCGGTAGGGGCCGCGCCGCAGAGCTTCAAGGCGGCGTCCAGCTTGATATATTCAGTGGAAATGGGGATCTCGATCTCCCCGCCGGGCCGTTTTTTCTTGACGATTACTTTCATGGGGCCCCTCCTTTGAGTTTACTCAGGAATTGCGCAGCCGCACCGGCAGGATCATATAGGAAAAGTCGTACTTGTCCTCCACAGGGGTCAGCACCATGGGACTGACGCCGTTGGTCAGCTCCAGCATGACCTCCTCCCCGGGGGCCGCCCGGAGGGCGTCGGTCAGGTAGCTGCCGTTGAAGCCGATCTCCAGCTCCTTGCCGTCTCCGGCAATGGCGCACTGGTCCTCCGCCGCGCCGATGGCGGTGTTGGTCTTGAAGTACACCTCCTGGTTGGAAAACAGGCAGCGCACCGGGCTTTTATACTTTTCCGACACAATGAGCCCCACCCGCTCGATAGAGGCGGTCAGGTCGGCGATATTGGCGGTGAGCTTGATGGGGCTCTCCGTCGGGACGACCCGCCGCCAGTCCAGAAATTCCCCTTCCAGCAGCCGGCAGATCAGGGTGGCGCTGCCGATCTGGAAGAGAATGTGCTTCTGCCCGGGCTGGAAGGTCAGCTCCTCCTCGGAATCCTGGAGAATTTTCTCCACCTCCCGCAGGCCCTGGGCGGGGACCACGAAACTCATCCGCCGGTCCAGACTGCTATCGGTAGCGTAGCGCCGCCGGGCCAGCCGGAAGCCGTCCACGGCGATGGCGGAAACCGCGTCCGGCTCCACCTCGAATTTTACGCCGGTGTGGACCGGGCGGCTCTGATTGTCGGACACGGCGAAGATGGTGCCGTTGATCAGCTCCTTCATGGCGCCCTGGGGGATGCGGACCCCCCGGCCCTCCCCCACGTCGGGCAGCTCCGGGTAGTCCTCGGAGGACTGGGCGGAGATCTGGAAGGCGGCATAGCCGCCCTTGATGGAGACTTTAAATTGATCGTCTACGGCTACCGTCACCGGTCCCTCCGGCAGGCGGCGGACGATGTCTCCAAAGAGCCGGGCGGGGAGAATACAGGAGCCCTCCCGATCCACCTCCGCCTCCACGGCATAGGTGATGGCGGTCTCCATATTAAAGCCGGTGAAGCGCAGTTCATTGTTTTCCGCCCGGCAGAGGATCCCCTCCAGAGCGGTCAGGGCGCTTTTCTGAGCAACCGTCCTTCCGGCCACGCTGAAGGCCAGAGACAGGGCGCTTTTTTCACAGGTAAATTGCATCTTGGAATCCTTCTTTCTGTAAGATAAAATAGATATATATATTTATCATAGGTTTAGGAAGTAACAGTCTCAGTAGTAAAAAGTTATGTGGAAAACCGGGAAAAGTTCAGCGCTTTCAAGGTCTTTTTTTCCACAGGCAAAAAGTGAAAATCCGCGGGTTTTCAACAGCCCCCAAGGGCCGTTTTTTTGCGCTGCCTTTTCCACAGCTTGTTTTTTCCACAAAAGGAAAAGCTGTGGAAGCGCTTTAAGTCACAGGCAGGAGTTGATATTGGCCGTAATATCCCGAATATTGTTTTGCAGGGTGGCGTTGCCGCTCTGCAAGGATACCTCCACCTTGCGGATGGCATAGAGAATGGTGGAGTGGTCCCGGGAGAACTCCTTGCCGATGTCCGGCAGGCTGAGATTGGTCAGTTTCCGGATCAAATAGATGGCCACCTGCCGGGCCTCGGTGGTACCCTTGTTTTTCAGGGTGCCCCGAAGCACGGCCTCGTCGATGGAGTAGAACTTGCAGACCTGGCTGATGATCAGGCTGGGGGTGGGCAGGGCGCTGCCCTCGCTCTTGAACATATCGTCAATGGCCCGGGAAATGTTGGGTAGGTCCAGAGGCATGTCGTTTAGATCCCGGTAGGCCAGGATCTTTTTCACCGTGCCCTCGATCTGCCGGACGTTGTTGGTGACGTTGATGGCGATGTAGTTGCACACGTCGTCGGAAAGCTGTAAGCCTAAGGAGCTGGCCTTGTTTTTCAGGATCGCCATCCGGGTCTCGTAGTCCGGGGGCTGGATGTCCGCGAGCAATCCCCATTCAAACCGGGTTTTCAACCGGTTTTCCAGGGTCAGCATATCGCTGGGCTTCCGGTCGGAGGTCATGACGATCTGCTTGTGCTCCTCGTAGAGCTTGTTAAAGGTGTGGAAAAACTCCTCCTGGGTGGACTCTTTGCCGGCGATAAACTGGATATCGTCGATGAGAAACAGATCCGCCTCCCGGTATTTGCTGCGGAACTCCACGTTTTTGCCGCTGCGGATGGCGGAGATCAGCTCGTTGGTAAATTCGTCCCCTTTGATGTAGACGATGTTGGCGTCGGACTTCTGCCGCCGGACCCCGTTGGCAATGGCGTAGAGCAGATGGGTCTTCCCAACCCCGGCGGGGCCGTAGATAAACAGGGGATTGTAGACCTGCCCCGGATGGTTGGTCACCGCCATGGCGGCGCCGTGGGCAAACCGGTTGGAGGGGCCCACCACGAAGTTGTCGAAGGAAAACTGGGGATTAAAGTCCATGGCGGTGAGGGTCTTTCCCTTGGACTTGAAGGCGGACAGCTCCTCGTCGCCGTAGACGATGAGCTTGGCGTCGGAATTGAAAATCTCCTTGAGAGCGTCCTGGATGTATTCGGTGCAGCGGCGGCGGATGATCTCCCGGCGAAAATCCGAGGAGGAGTACAAAATCAAATGCTCCTCATTGAGCTCCACCACCTCCGCGTCGTCGAACCAGGCCGAAACGGTGACGGCTCCCAGACGCTCTTCCATATGGCTCAGGACCTTGGCCCAAACATAGGCGGACGAATACATAGCAGGCTCCTTTCAGGTGAAGAATAGGCAAAAAAAGCCCCGAAAAAGGGCGCATTTTTCCACAAATATTGTACCATACATCTCTGTAAAAAACAAGCGTTTTTTGTCAGATACATCTATATAAAGAATTGCCTTTTTTCGCCCCATTTTTGTGCAATGCGGGCGCTGGGCAGTGCCCAGATCCAATACGCACAGGGACCGGTGAGTATCGTTACACCTCTTGGGCGTGCCCGGTATCGATTTTGCGGGCGAAATAAGAAGATTTTGAGTTTTTTCTTTATTTCAATGGAGGGGATGCCGAAACAAAAACAGGCCCCCGGGGGACCGGGAGCCTGTCGATTTTGTTTTCTGGAGCGCTTACACCAGGGCGGCGGTGATGATGGCCATCTTGTAGACCTCGTCGGCGTTGCAGCCCCGGGACAGGTCGTTGATGGGGGCGTTCAGGCCCTGGAGAATGGGGCCGTAGGCCTCGTAGCCGCCCAGCCGCTGGGCGATTTTGTAGCCGATGTTGCCGGCCTCGATGCAGGGGAAGATGAAGGTGTTGGCGTAGCCTGCCACGGTGGAGCCGGGGAATTTCAGCTGGCCCACCACGGGAGACACGGCGGCGTCGAACTGCATCTCTCCGTCCAGGGCCAGGTCGGGAGCCATTTCCTTGGCGATCTTGGTGGCAGCCTGGCTCAGGGCCACGGTGCCGCCCTTGCCGGAGCCCTTGGTGGAGAAGCTCAGCATGGCCACTTTGGGGTCGATGCCGAAAACCTTGGCGGTCTTGGCGGTCTCAATGGCCACCTCCGCCAGCTTCTGGGCGGCGGACACCACCACGTTGCCGTCCTTGTCCACGGTGTCCTGGTAGTCGATGTTGATGGCGCAGTCGCCCATGGCGATCTTCTCCTCCCCACGGACCAGGATGAAGCAGGAGGACACCAGATGAGCGCCCTTCCGGGTCTTCACCAGCTGCAGCGCGGGGCGGACGGTGTCGGCGGTGGAGTAGGTAGCGCCGCCCAGCAAAGCGTCGGCATAGCCCAGCTTCACCAGCATGGTGCCGAAGTAGTTGCCCTTGGAGAGGGCCTTGCGGCAGTCCTCGGCGGTCATCTTGCCCTTGCGCAGCTCCACCATCTTCTCCACCATGGCGTCCATCTCGGGATAGGTGGCGGGGTCGATGATTTCCAGGCCCTCGATGTCAAAGTTGCCGGCCTTGGCGGCGGCGGTGACTTCCTCCACGTTGCCAATGAGGATGGGGGTCAAAAAGCCGCCCTTTTTCAGCCGGTCGGCGGCCTCCAGGATCCGAGCGTCGGGGCCCTCGGTAAAGACGATCTTCCGGGGATTTGCCTTCAATGTTTCAATCATTGCCTCAAACATGGTTATTCCTCCGTTTTTTAGGGCGTTTTCGCCCGTAATTTACCCTTCCATTATACACCAGCCCGGTCCCGGGCGCAACCCATTTTTTCCGAAACGGAAATATTGTAAAATAATTCAATTATTTCCGAAAATATTAAACAAATTCCGGTATTTTTGACTGGTTTTATACTGAATCTGTGGAAAAATACCCGCAAAAAAGAATACGCGCTGTTGTGATTTTTAATAGTTATTTGACCATTTATAACAATTATATGACTACAAAAAAGGTAAATTTCCCAGATTTTCTGCCCGGCACCGAAAAATCGGAAAAATAATCCGGTTTTCCCTGATTTTAAAGGTAAATTTTTGAATTAGAGATTTAAAAATGCGTAAATTTGAGTATTCCGCCAATTGACCGGAGCTGTTTTTTCTGGTATGCTATAACCATCCTAAATCACAGGGAGGCCGTGAGAAAGATGAATTCCTATTATTGGCTGTACTGGCTGGCCGCGATGGTCCTTGCCCTGCTGTTGGAGGCCGCGACGGTCCGGCTGGTGTCGGTCTGGTTCGCGGTGGGAGCCCTGGCGGCGGCGGTGGCCGCGCTGCTGGGCGCGCCCATGGGCGTCCAGGTGCTGGTGTTTCTGGTGGTCAGCGGCGCGCTGGTGGCGCTGCTGCGGCCCCTGGTCCGCAGGCACTTAAAGCCCAAGATCGTCCCCACCAACACGGAGGCCCTGATCGGCAGCGCGGGCGTGGTCACGGAGGCCATCGACAATGTGTCCGCCCAGGGCCGGGTGAAGCTGGGGGCCATGAGCTGGTCCGCCAGAAGCGCCGACGGGACGCCCATCCCCCAGGGGGTCCAGGTCCGGGTGGAGCGGATCGAGGGGGTCAAGCTATTCGTCGTTCCGGCGGAGGTTCCCGCTGGGGTATAAAAATTTAAGGAGGAAAATTGTATGGAATGGTTAATTACGGTCGCGGTCATTATCGCCGTGGTGCTGATCCTGGCGGTGTCCAACATCTCCGTGGTGCAGCAGTCCAGGGCCTATGTCATTGAGCGCCTGGGGGCGTTCCACGAGGTCTGGGGCGTGGGCCTGCACATCAAGCTCCCCTTCCTGGATCGGATCGCCCGGCGGGTGAGCCTGAAAGAGCAGGTGCTGGACTATCCGCCCCAGCCGGTGATCACCAAGGATAATGTCACCATGCAGATCGATACGGTGGTGTACTTCCAGATCACGGACCCCAAGCTCTACTGCTACGGCGTGGAGCAGCCCATGATGGCTATGGAGACCCTGACCGCCACCACCCTGCGGAACATCATCGGCGACCTGGAGCTGGACCAGACCCTGACCTCCCGGGACATCATCAATACCAAGATGCGGGTGATCCTGGACGAGGCCACGGACCCCTGGGGCATCAAGGTCAACCGGGTGGAGCTGAAAAACATCCTGCCGCCCCAGGACATCCAGAACTCCATGGAGAAGCAGATGAAGGCCGAGCGGGACCGCCGGCAGGCCATCCTCCAGGCCGAGGGCCAGAAGAAGTCCGCCATCCTCATCGCCGAAGGCGAGAAGGAGAGCGCCATTCTCCGGGCCGACGCGGAGAAGCAGGCCGCCATTTTGAAGGCCGAGGCGGAGAAGGAGGCCAAGATCCTGAAGGCCGACGGCGAGGCCCAGGCCATCCGGATGGTGCAGCAGGCCCTGGCCGACTCCTTGGAAATGCTGAACGAGAAGGCCCCCAACGAGCAGGTGGTGAAGCTCAAGGCCATCGAGGCCATGGAGAAGGTCGCCGACGGTAAGGCCACCAAGATCATCATCCCCAGCCAGATGCAGGGTTTAGTGGGCCTGGCCAACGGCCTGGTGGAGGGCGTTCAAGATGCTCAGTGATCATCGGTTCGTCAAGACCTATTCTCAGGCCGGCTTTTTCGTCGCCGTAGAGATCTGGGTGGACCGGCTGACCGGCGTGAACTACCTGTTCCATAAGGACGGCTACGGCGCCGGCCTGACCCCCCTGCTGAACCGGGACGGGACGCCGGTAGTCACCGGCGTTCCTCGGGAAGAATGACAGAAAAGGCCCGGCCCCACGGGGCCGGGCTTTTGGATGAAGGAGGCGGAGCCATGTTTGAACTGATGGAATTTTTGTTTCTCATCGCGTTTTTCCTGATTTTGGGCTTGATCGTGGTCCAGGTGGCACGGGGCATTGCCCAGTGGAACAAAAACAACC